>JBBJMS010000150.1:0-8912 GCA_037720315.1 Variovorax sp.
AGTCAGGCGGGTCGGGCAGCGGCTTCGAAGGATCGCCAGTGGCCGTCATGATCAGGCGGACACGCCGCTCATTTCGGACATCAGCTCTTCCTTGCGCGCAGCGAGCTGCTCGCGCATGCCGACCAGGTCGAGCTTGGAAGCACGCGCCTTGGGGAAGATATCGTTTCGCTCTTCCTTGACGTGGTGGTCGATGTACTCGCCCAGTACCGTCACCTTGGCATCGAACTTCTCGTCGTTCTCATCGCCATCCTTGATTTGCGCGATCAGATCCTTGGCCGACGCATGCTCGACTTCTGCCTCGTTCAGCAGATCGGCGGCGCTTTTCGAGGCGCCTCGAAGTCCCGGATAGAAAATCTCTTCCTCGATCTGCGCATGAACCGTCAACTCCATGCAGATCTGGTCCGCCAGCTCGCGCTTTTTCTGCGTGGTATTGCGAGCCTTCGATTCCATGAGCGTCTCGTACTCCTTGAACATCTTCTTCACATTGCGATGGTCTGCGTCCAGGAGACTGCAGGCATCGGGCTCGGCGCGTTTCGTGGTGGCCATGAGAACTCCGGTTTCGTGTTTAGGAAATGTGGGGATTCAGACGATCCGATGGCACGCGGGAGGCAAGCGTAGGAAGGAATCGCATGCAGCTAGCAGCTACGAGCCCATGAAAGCGGGAAGCTCCGTGCCCGCAATGCCCGCCCAGCCCATCACGAGGCGGCGTCGGCGCTCGACGGGCTACAGTCGGCGAGGAGCGGACATTCGTCCGCTTCGTTATCTGGAGCTCTCGATGAAGAAAATTCTGTTCGCGCTTGCCGCGTCTTTCGCCTTGATGTCTGCCGGCGCGCAGGTCGGCAAGGCCGCCTCCGACGCCACCGATGCGGTCAAGCACAAGATCGATCAAAAGCGGGCAGACAGCGACGCGAAGAAGAGCGGCCCGGTCGGCAAGACGGTGAACAACGTCAAGTCGGGCTATCACGAGAACCGGTCGAAAAATTCGGCCGACAAGGCCAAGAAGGCCTTGAAGAACGCGGGCTGACGCCACCGTCCCTTCATCGATGGAGCGCGTGCGCCGCTCACCGATAGGCTACGGTCTTGAACTGCGCAAAGCTCGGCACGTTCCAGTCGACGTCGTGCGAAAACTGGTGGCTTTCGAGCCAAGCCGTCCAGCATGCGAACTGCGGCGGCGACGGCGAGACGATGGCGCGCTGCTTCTTCATCAGCTGCAGCGCGTCGAGCGGCGCATGGCCCCGATACACCAGCACGCACAGCGCCAGCGTGGCAGACCGGCCGATACCGTACTCGCAATGGATGAGCACGCGCCGGTTTTCGTCGAGATGGTGATTTGCGAAGCGCACGCCATGTTCCAGGTCAGGCATCTCGACACCGCACATGTCTTCGGTCGGCAGATGCAGCAGCGTGATGCCGTGCCGGCGCAGCGTGTATTCGTCGGGCTTCGCCTCGCCTCGCAGGTCGACGACCGCATGGATGGCGTGGTCGCGCGCAAGACGCTCCGCCTGCTCGATCGGGAAGCTGCCGCCAACGGCCAATTGCTCGGTGATCCAGTTGAAATTGGGTTGCCAGTTTTCCACCTGAAAAACTCTAGCGCCTTTCACCGGCTTCTGACGTAAGCGCGGGCGCACCATCGCGCGCAACTTCGACCTATGCGCAGGGACTGAGTGCCCGCGTCAGTTCAGAGGCTGTATTCCTTCAGCCGGTTGTAGAGCGTCTTCATGCTGATGCCGAGCAACGCGGCGGTGCGCTCCTTGTGACGGGCGCAGTGCTCGAAGGTGGCGAGGATGACCTCGCGCTCGATGTCGGCCAGCCGCATGCCAAGGCGGATGTCGAGCTGCCGGCCGGCGCCGCCCTCGGACGCTTCGACGCCGATAAAGCCGCCCGACTCGAATGGCGTGCGGGGGGGCGGTGTGCCGGGCTTGCGCGGCATCGGGGTGGCAAGCGGCAGCCATTCGTCGTCGATGTCCTCGCCATGCGCCATCACCCAGGCGCGCTGCACCGCGTTGCGCAGCTCCCGCACGTTGCCCGGCCAGCCGTAGGCAGCAAGGCGCTCCATCGCCCTGGGCGTGAAACGCTTGGACGACTGCTCCTGGCGCGACAACTCGGCGAGGAAGCTGCGCGCGAGCAGCGGCACGTCGCCCGGGCGCTGGCGCAACGGCGGCAGCGCGATCGGGAACACGTTGAGCCGGTAGAACAGATCTTCGCGCAGCGCGCCGCGCGCAACGGCGTCGGCCGCGTCGCGGTTGGTTGCGGCAATGATCCGCACGTCGGTCTGCTGCAGCTGTGTCGAGCCGACGCGCATGAAGGTGCCGCTTTCGAGCACCCGCAGCAGCTTGACCTGCAGGTTGACCGGCATCTCCGTGATCTCGTCCAGGAACAGCGTGCCGCCGTGCGCGCGCTCGAAGAAGCCCTGGTGCTGCCGGTCTGCGCCGGTGAAGCTGCCGCGCTCGTGGCCGAAGATCTCGCTCTCGATCAGGTGCGGCGAAATCGCGCCGCAATTGACGGCCAGGAACGACTGGTCGCGCCGGCGGCCCAGGTCGTGCACCGCGCGCGCCACCAGTTCCTTGCCGGTGCCGCTCTCGCCGTGGATGAAAACGGTGACGGCCGTACCTGCGACGCGAGCGATCTGCTGGTAGACCCGCTGCATCGGCTCGGAGGCGCCGATCAGCGCGCCGAAGCGCCCGGTTTCGCGCCATTGCTCGGTCAGTTCGGCCACTTCGGCGCGCAGCTTCGACGGGCGAATCAGGCGCGAGAGCAGTCCGCGCAGGTGCTTGGGATTGACCGGCTTGACCAGGTAGTCGGCCGCGCCGAGACGCAGCGCCTTGATGGACGTGTCCAGGCTGGCCTGCCCGGTCATTAGAACGACCTCGATGTCGGCCAGCAATTCGGCTTGCTCGAACAACTCGAGACCGTTGCCGTCGGGCAGGTGCAGGTCGAGCATGAGCAGGTCGGGCGATTGCATGGCCAGCAGGCGGCGTGCGTCGCCGAGCGATTGCGCGGTGGCCACCGTGTGCCCGTCTGCGGCGACCAGGGCGGCCAGCATGCGCCCCGAGTCGTCGTCGTCCTCAACAATCAACGCGTGTCCCACTCGCTCCTCCAACGCTTTTACTGCCCCGACATGGTGTGCCGCAGCACACCGGCCAGCCAAAGCCTAACGGCCGAGCTCTTGTGCGAATTCGCGCAGTGATTCCGTCAGCGCCGTCATACGGCTGAGCTGGCGGCCGATGACCCGGCGGGCCTCGGCCTGCAGCGCGGCATCTCCGGCTCCGGCCCCGGCCCCGGGAAGAAACTCCAGCGCCGCCGCAATGGTGCCGATCGGCGTGCGCAGGTCGTGGCCGAGCCGGTCGGCGCGGCCGGCGTGAAGGGCGCGGGCGCCGCGCATGACGGCAAGTTCGCGCTCAGTGTCTTCGCGGACCTTGCGTGCGGCCAGCAAAACGGCTGCAAGGCCGATGCAGGCACCCGCGATGCCGATGGCGGCAGTGTTTGATCTCATGGCCGCGAGTTTGCTGCAAAGGCCCTGCATTGGCCCACTGTTCAGCAAGAGTTGCGGCAAGCCTTTCCGGATCGCCTTGGAGCCATGGTCGCATTGGAAACCAAAGGTTTACTTTTTTGCATTGGCCAGTGGCACGACAGTTGCGAATTCCGCCACCGAAGCGTCGGATTCGTACGGGATCGCCGCCCTCAGTTTCAACCGTTCTTTCGAATCCAAGGAGTGACTTGCATGTCCAAACCTGCCAATACCGATCGTTCCACCGTTGCGCGCGGCCGCGGCTTTGCCGGCATGGACCCGGAACGGCAGCGCGACATTGCACGGGAAGGCGGCCGTGCCGCTCACGTGAAAGGAACCGCCCACGAGTTCAGCTCGGCCGAAGCGCGCGCAGCCGGCCTGAAGAGCCGCATCGCCCGCAACCAGCGGTCCTCGGCGGCTGTGCAAAACATGACGGGAGACGGCGCACTCTGAAGTGCGCCCACCGCATTCGCACAGTTTCGCATGCGGGCAGGCGTAGGCGCGTCGCATCATGCTGGTGGCGCTGCCCGCCACGAAATGCTGCTTCGCTAGGCACTCGCGTTTCGCGGGCGGATCCAGAACGCAAACAACGCACCACCGAGCACACTGCCCAGTGTCATCGTCAGCAGTCCGCCGACGCTGCGTGTTGCGTCGATCAGCACCGGCATCGGCGCCACCGCGTCGACGGCGCGAATCGCCACCACCAGTGCGACACCGGCAGCCAGCGGGAAAAGCGCCCAGTGCAACGCGGGCGCCCTGCGCGCCAGCCATCCAGCCACGAAGAAAGCCGGCAGCCAGGCGGCTGCCACGATGGCGGCGTACATCGGCCCGAAGTTGATCAGGTCTTGCGCCGAGGTCAGCAGCCGCAGACGCAGCGGCATCTCCACGCCCAGAGCGACCAGTGCGTTCAGGTTGAACTGCGTCTGCGTCAAAGCGCCCCAGACGGCGGCCAGCAGGCAGGCGGCGACAAAGGCCACCACGAGCGTGCGCCATGAACGGGACATCGGGATTCGCTGAGTCATCGGCGGGCCGCCTGTTCGATACTGCGGAAACGGCGCGTCGTTCGGCGCGCCTCATGAAGAGCCATCGTGGGACATAGCCAATGCATGCACGACAACTGGGGTGGTTGTACCTGATCGCGACCTGTATCGCGGGCGCGCCGTCGCCGGCGCAGGCAGCGGCTTCGAGCGCGGCGTACAGCATCGCGACCATCGCAGACGGATTGGTCCATCCCTGGTCGCTGGCGTTCCTGCCCGACGGGCGCCTGCTCGTGACCGAGCGCGCGGGGCGCCTGCGCGTGATCGACCGGGATGCCGGCGGCGGCTACACGCTGCGGGCCGAGCCGGTAACCGGCCTACCGACGGTCTATGCCAGCGGGCAGGCAGGACTGTTCGACGTGATGCTCGACCCCGGCTTTGCCGAAAGCGGGCTGATCTACCTCTCGTTCGCGCACGGCGAACACAAGGCCAACCACCTGCGCGTGGTGCGCGCCCGATTCGATGGCAGGCGGCTGCACGAAGTCCGCGAAATTTTCAGTTCGCGCCCGGCGAAGAGCCACGGCCAGCACTTCGGCGGGCGCATGGCCCTGCTGGGCGACGGCACGCTGGTGATCGGCATGGGCGACGGCAACCTCGAACGCACCGACGCGCAACGGCTGAACACCCATCTGGGCAAGACCATCCGCATCGGCCGCGATGGCAGTGTGCCGCCCGACAACCCGTTCGTCGGCCGCGCGGACGCGCTGCCGGAGATCTACAGCATCGGCCACCGCAATCCGCAGGGCATGGTCTACCTGGCGGGCGAGCAGGTGCTGTACATGCACGAACACGGCTCCAAGGGCGGCGACGAACTGAACCGCATCGAGCGCGGCGCCAACTATGGCTGGCCGATTGCGACCGGCGGCATCGACTACACCGGCGCGCGCATCACGCCATACGTCGCATATTCCGGCGTGCCGCCGCCGCTGGCCGAGTGGACACCGTCCATCGCACCGGCCGGCATGGCCCACTACGACGGCGCGCTGTTTCCGTCATGGCGCGGCAGCCTGTTCGTCACCGCACTGAAGGAAAAGAGCGTGCGCCGCGTGCCGATGAACGGCGGCGTCCCCGGCGCGCAGGAAATCCTGTTCAAGGAACTCGACGAGCGCCTGCGCGATGTGCGCAGTGGGCCCGACGGCGCGCTGTACCTGCTGACCGACAACCCGCAAGGACGAGTGCTGCGCGTGCCGCGCTGACTGGACTTGGACTTGCCGTCAAACCACGGCCTTCAAAGCAACGCTGCTTCAAGGCCATTGCACGTGCAAGACATGCCGTGGAGCGGGTTGACCATTGCGGCGGGCACGGTGATCCGACGACGCCCGATTGCGATTTTGGGTCACATCGAGTCAGGCGACCTTGACCGATTGCGTCGGCCGGCTCGACCCCGATCCTCTAGCCGCTCATCGGCAGAATGCTCGACGAGAACCACTGCGGCAGCGAACGCCGACGTGCATGACGAAGTAGTGATGGTCGAGCGAGGGCTGCTCCATGTCAGGCGACGACCGTCTGCATGCCGCGATGCCGTCCTACTTACCTCGCGGTCCCGTCGCTCTATTCAGTTATTTTTCCTTCCTTTTATGTTCTCCCTATCAGTGCGATTGAGCGATCGTGCATCGCATTTGCCCCGACTCGGTGCGCCCCCTAGGCGAGTTTTTTTCCCAGTCCAAAAGTTCGCGGGCGCGTGGTGTCGCCGCTCTAGCGGTGCGGACTAAGTCTGTCGAAATGCCGAATCTGCCCATGCCCGGAATTCCCCCGATTCTGTGGCCATGGGCCCGACTGTCGCCGCCCCTGTTGTCAAGCGAAAACACACCGTGGCGAGGCGCTCTCGTAAGGCGTTGGAGCGGTACTTCGCCTGATATGGAGCAGCCTCCGCTCGACCATCACTACGTCGTCATGCATCTCGGCGGCTCGAAGCAGGTCAATCGCCGTAACGACGGCCCTGCGATTTCAACCATTGCCGAGCCCCACTCCCTGACCTTCGTGCCCGCCGGAGTTGCGCATAGTTGGCGAACACAGGGGCCGATCGGCTTTGCTCATCTGTACCTACGCCCGGAGCAGTTCGACGACGCCCTGGAATCTGAATTTCGCGTTCGCTCAGCCGAGGCAACCCTGGCCGATTGCGTCGGGCAGCGGGACCCGATTCTCGAACCACTTATCGGACGGATGCTCGACGAGATCCATGCCGGAAGCGACGCGTCTTCCCTGCTTCTAGACTCATTGCTTGACCGGGTGTTGGTCCGACTCGCCCGGCGGCATAGCTCACGCGGCAAGGCGAGTTCGCGGACGCGGATGTCAATCTCCCCGCACCGCCTGCGTCACGTCATCGACTTCATTGAATGGAATCTCAGCAGCAATATCACGCTGGGCGATTTGTCTGCTGTCGCGAGCATGAGCGCCTCGCATTTCAGCCATGCATTCCAGGCGGCGACGGGCGACTCTCCGTATTGCTATGTCACTAGGCAACGCATCGAGCTTGCACAGGTGCTCTTAATCGCGGGGGATATGCCCCTCGGATCGATCAGCGAAAAGTGCGGCTTCCGAAGCCGGCAGCAGTTTGCTGTCATGTTCAAGCGACATGTGGGGACTGGTCCAAAGCGATTCAGGCTGACCCGGCGTTAAAAGAGTTTGAACACTCGCCGGCACAACTCGTGCGGGGCAGCGAGCTTCACCGGCGCGGCTAACGATCGCTCCGCACCGCGAGGGTTGCGCCGAGCCCCGAAAAACCGCTTTCTTGCTATTACCTGCCGGGCGCAACACCTAGGGCTGGTTGTCCTACGGCGTTGCGGCAGCAGGCACCTTAAGTTCGTTGTACGCAGAGTCCCATGACTTTGATCGCCGGTGATCACAAGGAGAAAGCAATGAAACTCGCATCGCCTTTGGTCTTTACGGCGTTGTTCGCTTTCGCGGGCGCGGCCGTGGCCGCGGACCTCGCGGGAACGGCCAAGTCGGCCGGACAATTCTCGATTCTCCTTAAAGCCGTCGCGGCGGCGGGCATGGACAAGACGCTAAGCCAGCCCGGTCCCTACACCGTGTTCGCGCCGACCGACGCCGCCTTCAACGCGCTGCCGCCGGGAATGCTCGACATGCTGATGAAGCCGGAGAACAAGGACATGCTGAAGAAGGTGCTCGGCTACCACATGCTGTTCGGGCGCCTGACAATCAACGATCTGAAAGACGACAAGTCAGCTGCCACGACCACCAACGGTGCGCCTGTGACGCTCGAAAAGAAGGACGGTGCGGTGATGGTCAATGCCGCCAAGATCGTCCAGCCCGACGTCGCGGCTGACAACGGCACGATCCACGTCATCGACAAGGTGCTGCTTCCGGCCAAGCCGGTGCAGCCTAAGACATAACAGCGGCCGCTTGCATGCCGGCACGGAGCGATTCATGAGCGCCGCAGTCCTGAAACCCCACTCCTACCAGGCCGGTGTCGCGGCCAGCGGGGAGCGATCGGAAGCCCTCGGTGTGATCGTCCTGCGTGCCGGTCTCGGCTTGATCTTCCTCTGGTTCGGGGCGATCAAGTTCACCGGCATCGGAGCGGTACCGTTGATGGTCAACAGTCCACTGCTGAGCTGGTTGCCGGCCTCGCTCGGACTTGCTGGCGCGTCGCACTTCCTGGGCGTCTTCGAGCTCGCCACCGGCGTGCTGCTTTGGGCCGGCTTTGCCAAGCCGATCCTCTCGGCGATCGGCGGTGCGATGGCCGCATTCACCTTGCTCCTGACGGTGAGCTTGATGTTCTCGACGCCGGGTGTGGCCGAACCGCTGGCCGGCGGCTTCCCGGCGCTCTCTGCGATTCCGGGCCAGTTCCTGTTGAAGGACGTGGGCCTACTCGGCATCGCGATCTTCATCGCCGGCGAATCGCTGTGGCGCGCCCGCTCCGTCAGCCCAGCCACGTTGACGACGGGGCACCCGCCAACCACCGTTCGGTTCGAAGCCGGCGCCCGGATCATGGCCATCGGCACGACCGGCATGCGCTACGGGCTGGCCCTGATTTTCCTGTGGTTCGGTGCAATGAAGTTCACGAGCTACGAAGCGACGGGGATCGCTCCCTTCATCGCCAACAGCCCGCTGGTCGGTTGGTGGCATTCGACGCTCGGTATCCAAGGCGCCAGCACCATGCTCGGCGTCTTCGAAATCGCCACCGCCGTCCTGCTCGCGATCTGCCCGGTCGCGCCGCGCGCCTGCGTGGTCGGCGCCGCGATGGCCGTGCTCACCTTTCTCATCACCTTGAGCTTCCTGTTCAGCACGCCCGGCGTCACTGCGCCGATGGGCTTTCCGGTCCTCTCCGACGTCGGCGAATTCCTGTTGAAAGACGTCGGCCTCCTCGGCATCTCGATCGCGCTCCTCCATGGTTCGCTCGGTGGGCG
>JBBJMS010000030.1:0-25831 GCA_037720315.1 Variovorax sp.
CCGTGCTCACCTTTGTCATCACCTTGAGCTTCCTGTTCACCACTCCCGGTGTCACTACGCCGATGGGCTTTCCGGTCCTCTCCGACGTCGGCGAGTTCCTGTTGAAAGACGTCGGCCTGCTCGGCATCTCGATCCTGCTCCTGGGCCAAGCCTTGCGATCTGTTGCCGGCCGCCCGGCGTCCACGGAGCGGGCGCGCGCCTGAGCTAGTTTGAAACACCAGCTGGGGTATTTGTTGTTGAATGCGAAGGACTTCCATGCCGCTCTCACGACGTGAATTCTTCAAGTCTGCTGGCGCGGGCACTGCATACGGCTCTCTGGTCGGTCTCGGTGTCAGCTTGGCACCGGCAGCGGCGAAAGCGCAGCAACTGCGAATAGCCAGTGCCAGCGCAACGCCCAGTATTTGCCCTTATTGTTCGGTCGGGTGTGCAACGTTGATCCACACCGTCAAGGGTGAGATTGTCAACATCGAAGGCGACCCACGCAGCCCTGTCAGCGAAGGCACGCTGTGCCCCAAAGGTGCTGCGATTTATCAGCTGCACAAAAATCCCAACCGCGCCACCCGCGTCCTGCACCGGGCGCCAGGAGCCGCTGCGTGGAAGGAGGTTGACGCGGAATGGGCGCTTGACCGTGTCGCCGCCCTGGTCAAAAAAACACGCGATGAAACTTACGTTGAACAACTTGCAGACGGCACTGTTGTCAACCACACCACGGCGATCTTTTCGTTGGGCGGCGCCATCCTCGACAACGAGTGGAACCACCTCCAGCAAAAGCTGATGCGCGGGTTGGGCGTGGTGGCTATCGAAAATCAGGCGCGAATATGACATAGCTCTTCGGTCCCCGGTCTGGGGACGCGCCTGGGTCGCGGAGCGGCGACTACCTATCCACGCAATCTGGAGCAGTCCGACTGCATTGTCGTTCAGGGGTCCAATATGGCGGAGTGCCATCCGGTCGCGTTCCGCTGGCTCATGAAGGCCAAACTGAAGGGCGCCAAGCTCATTCATGCCGACCCGCGCTTTACACGGACGAGCGCGATGGCAGATATCTACGCGCCTGTCCGAGCCGGCAGCGATATCGCGTTTCTCGGGGGCTTGATTCGCCATGTGCTGGAGAGTGAGCGTTGGCAGATCGACCCGTTTTTTCAGCAGTATCTGCTTCACTACACCAATGCGTCGACGATTCTGAACGAGGACTTTCGAGATACCGAAGATCTGGGGGGTGTGTTTTCCGGTCTGATGAACTACACCGGCGGCAAGCCCGAGTGGCCCTTTAACGGGTTTGTCGGCGAGTATGAAAAGCAGTCGTGGCAATACGACCGCGACGACGGCCAAGGCGGCGCTGCGAAAAAGCCCGAGCCCGAACCGGGATCGCCCTCAACACCGTTTGATCAATTGATCCGCGGCCTGCGCAAACCGGCAGCGCGCAAGGATCCGACGCTGACCGATCCGCGCACAATTTTTCAGATCGTCAAACGCCACTTCAGCCGATACACACCCGAGATGGTGGCGAGTGTCACCGGCTGCCCCGTCGCCAGCTTCATGCAGGTCGCCGAGAGCGTTCTGGCCAACAGCGGGCGCGACCGGACCACGGCGTGGGCCTATGCGGTCGGCTGGACCCAGCATACCTATGGTCCGCAGATCATTGGCTGCGCCGCGTTGCTGCAACTTTTGCTGGGCAACATCGGCCGACCCGGCGGCGGCATCGTTGCGTTGCGCGCCATGTGTCGATACAGGGTTCGACCGATATCCCGACGCTCTACGACAGCATTCACGGCTACATGCCGGCGCCGTCTGCGCTGAAGCCGCATGCAACGCTGCGCGACTATTTGCGGGCAGAGGCCAAGGCCACCGGAGCGTGGGTCAACATGCCCAAGTTCCTTGTGTCTTATCTCAAATCCATGTACGGCGCGGCAGCGACCGCAGCCAACGACTATGGTTACGGCTGGCACCCCAGGATCGTTGGAGACCATTCTCATTTGCCGATGTTTGTGGCCATGGCGGAAGGTCGCGTCAAGGGAATGATCTGCGTCGGCCAGAACCCGGCAACCTCAGTCAACGCAAGCCTGGAAAGAAAGGGGCTGCGCAATCTTGAATGGCTGGTGGTCAAGGACAACTTCCTGACCGAGACGGCGACGTACTGGAACCGAGCCCCCGAGATCACCGACGGTTCGATTTCGCCGGCCGACATCGCCACCGAGGTCTTTTTCTTTCCGTCGGCACAGGTGGCCGAGACGTCCGGCAGCTTCACCAACACGCAGCGGCTACTGCAGTGGCATTACAAGGCAGCCGAAGCGCCGGGCAGTTGCCGCTCGGACCTCTGGCTCACGCATCAGTTGGGATTGCGGCTGAAACGGTTGTACGCCGACAGCAAGGAAAGCAGGGACGAAGGTTTTCAGCGTCTGACCTGGGACTTTGCACCCGACGACCCCGCACAGCGTGCGACAGGCGAGCCAGATCCGCTGAAGCTGTTGCGCGAGATCAACGGCTACCACAGCGACGATCCAACACGCCATCTGGGCAGCGCTACAGAACTCAAGGACGATGGCTCGACCACGTGTGCCTCGTGGATTTATTGCGGCGTGTACCCCGCGCCTGGCAGGAATTTGGCGGCCGCCAGGACACCCGATGCCCCGGGCGTAGCGGGAGCTCAACTCGGCTGGGGCTGGGCGTGGCCGGCCAACCGCCGTGTCCTGTACAACCGCGCCGCCGCCGACCTCGACGGCAACCCGTGGAGCGAGCGCAAGCGCTGGGTATGGTGGGACGGCAGCAAGTGGACCGGCCACGACAACCCGGACTTCGATCTGCACAAAGCGCCAAGCATGCCGGGCGACCCTGCCGGCATCGGCTCGGATGCCTTGTCGGGGCGCGATCCTTTTATCCTCAAGCCCGACGGCGTCGGCTGGCTCTGCGTTCCTGACGGCCTTCTCGACGGCCCCCTGCCCACCCACTACGAGCCTGCCGAGTCGCCGGTCAAAAATCCGCTGTATGCGCAGCAAACGAGCCCCGTGCTCAAGTACTGGAAGCGCGACGACAACCTGTTGGCGCCGGTGGGCGACGAGCGCTTTCCGCATGTCATCACGACGTACCGGCTCACCGAACACTATGTCGGCGGCGGCATGAGCCGTTGGAGCCCCTGGCTCAGTGCCCTGCAACCGGAACTGTTCATCGAGATGAGTCCCGAACTGGCCGCTGCAGAGGGAATCGTGAACACCGGGTGGGTTCGCATCTCGACACCGCGCGGAAACATTCGTGCACGAGCGCTGGTGACACGGCGGCTGCGGCCCTTCACCATCGGCGGCAAGCTGATCCACCAGGTGGGCATGCCCTGGCATTGGGGTTGGGAAGGCATCGTGACCGGAGATGCGGTCAACAACCTCACCGCACTGGTCGGCGATCCGAACGTCAGCATTCACGAAGCCAAGGCCTTCGTCTGCCGGGTGGAGAAAGCTTGATGGCACAGGCGATGGGATTCTTCACCGACACTTCGGTGTGCATCGGCTGCAAAGCCTGCGAAACCGCCTGCAAAGCATGGAATCAGCTTCCAGCCAAAGACGGCGGCAAGCCGCCAATGACCGGCGACAGCTACGACAACACCGCCCGCTTGAGCGGCGAAGACTGGCGCCACGTGAAGTTTATCGAACAGTTCGACGAGGACCGGACCAACGGCCGTTGGTTGATGATGAGCGACGTCTGCAAACACTGCGTCACGGCGCCCTGCCTCGAGGTCTGCCCAACCGGCGCCATTATCCGCACCGAGTTCGACACCGTTGTGATTCAGTCCGATGCCTGCAACGGATGCCGGCTGTGCATCGCGGCATGCCCGTTCGGCGTGATCGACGTCAACCCGGTGTCAAAGACTGCGGAGAAATGCACCCTCTGCTACGACCGGCTGCAGGCCGGCATGAAACCGGCCTGTGCACAGGCCTGCCCCACCGATTCGATACAGTTCGGCCCGATTGCGCAACTCCGTCAAACGGCTGCAGCACGTTTGACTCAGTTGCATGAGCAAGGCGAGAAGCGGGCCAATCTGTATGGGGCGGACGACTCGATTCTGGGCGGTCTCAATTCGTTCTATCTGCTGCTGGACAAACCGCAGGCCTACGGACTGCCCGCGCATCCAACGATGCCGACACGGAACCTGGTGTGGGGCAGCCTGTCGTCGGCAGCAGCCGCCATCCTCATCGGTGTCGTGGGACTGCTGGGCTTGCGCGGACGGCGATTGAATGAACAAGCCGGTCAGGAGAAGGCGCCCGATGCCTGACACCTTTTTCACCGCAACACCCGACTGGGGTTGGCTGATCGTCGGTTATCTTTTCATTGGCGGCTTGGTCGGCGGCTGCTTCTTTCTCGCGGCGATGCTGCATCTGGGGGGCGGCCCCACCGATCGGCCTACCGTGCATGCCGGTTACGTGTTAGCCGTGCTGGGCGCCATGATCTGCGGAATCCTGCTGGTGGTCGACTTGTCGCAACCGCTGCGGTTCTGGCACATGCTGGTCCAGTCGAATACGGGTTGGCCGATGTTCAAGGCCTGGTCGCCGATGTCGGTCGGCTCGTGGGGCTTTGCGGCGTTCAGCTTGTTTGCGACGGTGGCTGCGGTCGGCGCGTGGGCAGAAGCACGGCACCCAGGCTCGCTGCTCAGCAGCGTGGCGAGGAGTTGGCCAGGTGCCGTCATTGCGGCGGTGGGTGGCGCTCTGGGGTTGTTCGTAGCGGGATATACCGGTGTCATGTTCTCGGTGACCAATCGGCCGCTGTGGGGAGATTCCGCGTTGTTGGGAGGACTATTCCTGAGTTCGGCCGCAGCCACGGCTGCCGCGCTGCTGACCATCATCGCGTCGTGGCACGGCGGCGGACAGCGCGCGACTGCGCAGTGGCTGCAACGCATCGGCGCTGCTGCCCTGGTGGTGGAACTGCTCTTTCTCATTGCCTTCGTTGTTTCACTTGGTGCAGCTGCCCAAGGTCTGGCTGGCGTGTGGGGTTGGGCGCTGGGGGCCGTGTTGGTCGGTGGTGTTCTCGTCCCGCTGGTGATGCAGTCCAGCAAACAGGCAACATACGGCAGTCCCCGTTTTTTCGTGGCTGCGGCACTTGTGTTGGTCGGCGGGTTCTTGCTTCGCACCGTGATCGTCTTCAGCTCGAGCGCCATCCATGTGTCGGGATCCGGGGTCCACGGACTATGAAGATACTTCGCGTCTTGTTGTTCACGGCCCTGGCGGGGCTGCTGGCAGCCTGTTCCAGTCCGGAGGCCAACCGGCTGCGCGGCCAGGTGGGTGCGGACGTCGGCAACCGCGATGACACGGTTAGCTTCCATGCCGGCGCCGATCCCTACCATGGCGTCCCGTGCGCCAGCTCGCTGCACCCGTGTGCGGGCCCGTGCCCGTTTTTGGCCCGTGAGCTGACAGGTGAGCATCGAACGCCTGGCCGCATTGGAGCGGAAGTCCCCGCAATGGCAGTCCTGGACGGCGGTGCTTCGAATCCTGGCGCAGTCGATAAGCGATCGGGATTGGCGCAATCCGGTCGTGGAACCAAAAGCCTTCAGCAAAGACCGCCCCCTGCTTGACGGGCAACATGTTTGCGTTTCGGCAGCGGCCCTGGCCGGGCTGGTTCAGCGCCTGATCGAGGCCACGGCCGATGAACCTCAAGTTGCGCCCAACCGCCTGCACGCGGAGTTGCTGTTGCCGTTCTTGCATGAGTCGATCACTGGCGCGACCGACGGGATCGAGACTGACCGCTTCGGCACGCTGATCAACGCCGCGTGCAGCCCCCTGCTGGCTGCATGTGCTGACCAGCTGGCGCAGCAGATTCCGCCTCTGTGGCCGCATGGCTGGTGCCCGGTGTGTGGTGCGTGGCCGGTGATCGCAGAGCTGATTGGTTTGGACCGATCTCGCAGCCTGCGTTGCGGTCGCTGCGGAACCGGCTGGAACACGTCCCCGCTGACATGCTCGTTCTGCGGGCAAGCCGATCACGCCCAGTTGGGCGCGCTTGTGGCGTCGGTTGCGGGTGCGGGTGAACAAGCCCAGCGGGTCGACACCTGTCGCACCTGCAACGGTTATCTCAAGTCAATCGCCGTTCTGACCAGCGGCAGTTTTCTCGACGTCATGCTGGCCGACCTCGAATCTGTCGCACTTGACCTTGCAGCGCGAGACGAGGGTTTCATCCGGCCAGACCGGACGGGCCACGCCATCCGCGTCACGCTGTCGCTTTCCAGCGCTTCAAGATGAGCCTGGTGACACAACCCCAACCGGCCGTGTCGCTGCTGCGCCCTTCGACAGTGTGCGCACGTCTTCTTGCTGCCCTGGATGTCTCGGATGGACGGCGGCGCCGCCGCAAGCGTGACACCACGCCCGACGCCATCGGTCTTGCCGTCAAACGCCGGCTGCTCGAGCAGGCGATTGCAGACGATCCGTGTGCTGACGATTTTGAGTCGTGGCTTGTCCAACACTGCGAGCTGCACGGCTTGTCTTGCGCAGAACCTGACTCGACATCCAGCGGCGCGCTGCGTGCGATGGCGCTCGACATCCATGGCGAGTGGACCTTGGCGCAGCAAGAACCCGGGTTCTGGCGCTGGCTCGACGTCGGTGCACCGTCTCAAGATCGCTAGCTCCCACGGCTGCGCCGTTCGCCACGGCGGAAGGCAGGCACGGCTAAAATTTGCCGCTCAGCGACCTTGTTTTGAGCATGTCTTACACCATCGGCACCGCCGGACATATCGACCACGGCAAGACAAGCCTGGTGAAAGCCTTGACCGGGCAGGATACGGATCGGCTGAAAGCGGAAAAAGAGCGCGGCATTTCCATCGAGCTTGGTTTTGCACATCTCGACCTGAAAGACGGCACCCGTGTCGGCGTGATCGATGTTCCGGGACATGAGCGTTTTGTCCGCACCATGCTGGCGGGAGCGCATGGTTTGGACCTGGTGATTTTTGTGGTGGCCGCAGACGATGGCGTCATGCCGCAGACCGAAGAGCATTTCGAGATCGTCGAGCTGCTCGGCATCAATAAGGCGATTTTTGTCATCACCAAAGCCGACCTGATGCCGGCGGCGCGAATCGCCGAAGTTGCAGAGCAGATCGAGATCCTGGTGGTGGGTTCACCGCTGGAGGGCTCTGCTTGCATCGCGTTTTCGTCGCGAACCCTGCAGGGGTTGGCCGAGCTGAACGAGCAGATCGATCAATCGCTGAAGATGATCAAAAAGCCAGCGGCGCGAGGATATTTTCGCCTTCCGGTCGACCGCGCCTTCCTGCTGCCGGGGCGTGGACTGATTGTCACCGGCACCGCCGTGGGAGGTGTGGTCCGCACCGAAGATCTGGTCCGCTGCGCGCCCGGCGATCATGAGTTTCGAGTGCGTGGCCTTGAAGTTCACGGCACTCCCTTTGCGTGCGCTGGTTCGGGGCAACGTGTTGCGCTCAATTTGAGCGGCGCGGGAAAATCGACCGTCGCGCGCGGCGATGTGATCTGCGATCCCCGGCTTGTCCTGCGCTCCGATCGATTCGATGCTTTTCTCAGGCTTCGGCGCGCATTCGGGCAGCAAGCCTTTTGCCCCAGGACGGTTCATCTGCATTTGGGAACAGCGCAGTGCCTGGCTCGGCTGCGGGTTCTGAATGACGCTGACGGCAGCGCTCCGGCAGGCCACTTGTATTGCCAGCTGACGCTTCCCCAAACAATGCTTGTGATGCGCGGCGACCGCTTCGTCGTCCGCGACCCGAGTGGCCAACGCACTGTTGGCGGCGGTGTCGTCGTTCACCCATGGGCAAAAACGCACAAGCGGTCTGAACAGGGCGGTTTGGCGCGCCTCGAATCACTGCGCATGGCAAGCCCGCGACAGTTGATAGAACAGCTGTTCGACGACAGCGAAAGCTTCGCACTGCCCGCCGAGGTCGTGCATCAGTTTCTGGGCGTCGACCCGCACGAGGTCGATGTTCGCTCGCTTTGGTCCGAGTTGCTGCCCATCGCCGTCGCAGAAGACGAAGAGGCCTTCACCACCACACTCAAGCTGCGCGCAGTCACCGACCAACTGCTGCAGACCCTGGCGGCCTTTCATGTGGCGCATCCGCTGGAAGCCGGCATGGACCTGGACGAAGCACGGCGTGAAGCGCCTTGTCAAATTGCCGCCAAACAATTCCGTGTGGTGACTGAACTGTTGGTCGCGTCCGGCGCGCTGGTGAGGAACGGCAGCCGGCTTCATTTGAAAAGTCATCTAGTTCAAACCGGCGGAAAAGACACTTTGCTGTCGGAAGCGATCAAGGCGCTTCTTGCGGCCCAGAGTGCAGCACCGCCCGATTTGGCCGAGCTCGAAAAGAGGCTCGGAGTATCGCGTGCAAAGCTGATGGAGCTGCTGCGTTTTCTCGAGACGGACGGAGCAATCGTTCGTATCGACGCCGGCTTTTATCTTCCGACCCGCTATCTTGATGACGTGCGCGGACTGCTATGCCGTCATCTTGCTGAAAACGGAAGCATTTCGGTGGCTGCATTCCGCGATCTCACCGGCTCCAGCCGCAAATACGCCATTCCGCTGCTGATGTTCTACGACCGCGAAGGGATTACCAAGAAGGTCGGTGACCTTCGAACGCTCAAGGCTAAGACGCCTGCGTCGTTATAAAGCGCTAAATCCGGTCACTTTTACCCAGGCATGCCGAGCTCAATTCCCTTTCAAGCCGGACTGCCGTCGGTCGATGCGCTGTTGCGCCACCCAGCGGTGACTGCGTTGACCCAACCGTACGGGCGCCAGGCGGTCGTTGCAGCATTGCGCGAAGAACTCAGCGCTGAGCGTAAGCTGCTAGCACTGCGCGGCAATTCAGGGGCTCAGGTCGACGATGACGAATATGCACGCAGAACTGCGGCGCGCCTGAAAACGGCAACGACCGGAACATTGCGGCCGGTGTTCAATCTTTCCGGCGTTGTGATCCATAGCAATCTTGGTCGCGCCGAATTACCTGAGGAAGCGATTCAGGCGCTTTTGACCGCCGCACGCAGCCCGGTCAATCTGGAATTCGATCTAATGACCGGCAAACGCGGCGACCGTGATCACCATCTCGAACCCTTGTTGACTCGGCTGGCCGGTGCAGAAAAAGCCACCGTCGTGAACAACAACGCGGCCGCCGTTCTGCTGGTGCTTCATTCGCTGGCAAACAAACGCGAGGTGCTGGTATCTCGCGGTGAGCTGATCGAAATCGGCGGCGAATTTCGCATGCCCGACATCATGAAGAGTGCGGGCTGCAAGTTGGTGGAGGTCGGCACCACCAACCGGACGCACTTGCGCGACTACGCAGATGCACTCGGCCCTCGTACCGCGCTGATCCTGAAGGTGCATCCCAGCAACTTCGAAATGCGCGGCTTCATCCAATCGGTGGACGAAAGCGAACTGGCCGGACTCGCACATCGCCACGGCGTGCCGGTGGTTTCTGATCTTGGCTCAGGCAGCCTGGTGGACTTTGGCCGCTTTCATTTGCCTAACGAACAGACGCCGTCCCGCAAACTCCAGGCAGGCTGCGATCTGGTGACGTTCAGCTGCGATAAAGCGCTTGGCGGCCCGCAAGCCGGCATCATCGCGGGCCGCCGCGATCTGATCGAGCGAATCAATCGCCACCCTCTGAAGCGCGTCATGCGCCTGGACAAGCTGAGGGTCGCCGCCCTAGAAGCCGTCTTGAGGCTCTATACAGACCCCGACCGCCTGCACCAACGCTTGCCGGTCTTGCGCCACATGACCCGATCTGCCGGGCAGATCGAGGCACAGGCGCTACGGCTGCTGCCGAAACTTCAAGCAGCGTTGGGCCAGCTCGCCATGATACGAGTCGTGCCCTGCGAGAGCGAGGTGGGCAGCGGCGCTCTGCCGTTGGATCGGTTGCCAAGCCACGCGCTGGCCGTTGCTCCGACGGGAGCTCAGCGCCGGGCATCAGGCCAGGTCGACACCCTCTCACGCAACTTTCGCGCACTCCCGATTCCTGTCATCGGGCGCATCAAGGACAAGGCCCTGTACTTCGATTTACGCTGTCTTGACGACGAAGCAGCATTCGTGGACCAGCTCAATAACCTGTTTGATGAGCCGGGCGATGCAGGCGCCTCGTAGCGGACGGACCCGGTTTGGAAGTGCTAGCATCTTGGCGGAAGAGTCGCGTTCCCGGTGGGGCGCTTGGACTTCAAATCCAATGAGGGAACGCTTGCGTTTCTTGGGGTTCGACTCCCAGCTCTTCCGCCATTGGTCCGCTGAAGTGCGCCATCTCGCCAACCGTTGCCGCGCCGCTTCTGAGGTCACTTCATCTTGATGACACTGATCATGCCATCTGCTTCCATGCAGGCTCGCTGCACCTGGGCGCAGTCCTCGATACCTTTTTCGCGCAACTGGGCCATCAACTCCTCCTTCGTGACGAGTTCGGCCCTCATGTTCTTGCGAAGCATTTTTCCGTTTTCGATAAGTACCAGCGTCGGCGCATGGAGAATCCGCTCGACTGCCGCAAAACGATGCGCAACCCATTCAAGGGTGTAGCTCCAGAACAGGATGGTGCCGACCAGAACAGCGCCTTCGACCACCGACTTGTACTCTGCGGCAAATCCGTTTCCAGCAACCTCGGCCAGCAAAACGATAACGAGAACATCGGTGGTTCCGATTCCTCCGGCCTGCCGTTTCATCACGAACCTCAGCAACCCGAAGAGTACGAAGTACATGATCGTGCCTCGCACGACCAACTCCATCAACGAGTTGGTCGGAGTAAAGATTCCATGCCAGTCGATGTTCCAGAACATGTCGCCCATGCGTTCTCCAATGAAGATCTCACCGGCGGCTTCGCCACTCGCAACATTAAGCGTCGGGGTGGGACTTGCCCCGTCAATTCATCGTCAGCAAGCCCTTACGTCAAAGCTACCGTAACACAACACCTGCGGGCCAAACGCGTTCTGTAGGAAAGCGCGAGAAGTTGTCCTGAACCGGGGGCTGGGGTAATTTCAGATGGCCGTCGCCTGCAAATGCAGCTGGGGAACGCACGGCCACCTCAAGGAACCGCTCGCCCACGATTTGATGCGCGACGCTCTGGTGAGGACCCGGTTCGCAGTTGGGGCGCGGGATGGGCGCCCGTCGTCGGAGCTTGACCAGGCCAAGTGAGCCTGCTATTTCAGCAATGCAGTGACATCCTTGTGCAAGCCTGCGCGGCACCACCACTCTTTCACGGATGAAACCTACCTGGCCATCACGGCCCGAAAACACGAAAACAGCCTATCTCCCCAGTGAAACGCAAGAACAGCACGAGCAAGGTAAGCGGCCAGCCGTCCCATCTTGACGCCGACACCTGAGTCAGATGCTGTTGATCTCGTCGATGGTTTCCCCATCGTCGTAGAAGTTCGCAATGGCTTTGTCGAGTCGCTTGAGCAACGCGTTCAGCGTCTCGCCTTTCCGGCGTACAAGCATGGCCACGCTGTTGTGGCCGTCGGCGGCAGTCGCTGCGCATTCGATCGGGTAGACCGCCCCAAGTGTGATGTCGCCGCCGTCAGCAATGAGTGCTTCGATGTTCTTCATGCGCCGGCATTCTGCCGTTCTCCAGCGGGCTCCAACGGTGCGGAAGCAGCTCGTCGATGCGGCTGTTCAGATGGGTCGGCAGCCGCGTGAGCACGTCCTTCAGGTAGGCCCACGGATCGTGGCCATGCAACTTGGCCGACTGCACCAGACTCATCACGACCGCAGCACGTTGACCCGCCAGTTCGCTGCCGGCGAACAACCAGGCTCGCCTCCCGAGAGCCCACGGACGGATTTGGTTTTCGCAATGGTTGTTGTCGACATTCACGTCGCCATCCAGCAGGTTTTGCGTGAGAGCTGTCCAAGCGTTTAGGCTGTAGTTCAGAGCCTTGGCGGTCGAGCTGCCGTCAGGCACGCGGCTTCGCTCCAGGCGCAGCCAGGCATGCAGCTTCTCCCACAGCGGCCGGGCGTCGGTTTGCCTTCTGGCCAGTCGCTCTTCGGTCGTCAAGGCGGCCAGCTCACGCTCGAGCCGGTAGATCTGTGCGATGCGTCGCAACGCCTCATCCGCGACAGCGCTCTTGCCCCCGTCGCGCAGCAGCTCGTCGAACTTGCGTCTGGCGTGCGCAAGACATCCTGCAGGAATGCGCCCCGGCTGGGCGACGATCACCTTGTCATAAGCAGCGTATTCATCCCGCACCAACGTGCCGCGCCACGCCGTCGCGCCGTGCCCGTCATCATCCGGGCCGAGGAAGGCCACGGGGTACTGCGCACCCCGTCCGACACAGAAGTCATAGATCACGCCGGGCACCGCATCGAAGGCGCCCCGCGCGTAGGTCCAGACATAGGCACGTTTGGTCTTGCCTCGACCTGGATCGAGCATGGCCACCGGCGTCTCGTCGGCATGCAGCACCTGTGCCGACAGCACGAAGCGTTTGTGCGCGTCGTACAGCGGTAGGAGGGCTGCGCCGCCTTGCCCGGACCAGCTCGCCAGCGTGGAGCGCGGCGTGTGCACGTTCGAGCGTGCGTTGATGGACTCCATCCGGTAGTACGGCAGATGGTCAACGAAGTGACTGACCATCGTGTGCGCGATCAGGCCGGCCGCCGGCATGCCGCCGTCGATGATCTGCGGCGCAACGGCCTCCTGCACCAAGCACTCGCAGCAGCGGCAGGCCCACTTGCCGTAGATGTGGCGGTGCACGAAGAACTCTGCCGGAACGATGTCAAGGCGTTCGCTGATGTCCTCGCCCACGCGCGTCATCGGCTTGCCGCACATCGGGCTCGGGCAGTTCGTGTTGTCGGGCTCGTGGTGGTGCTCCACGCGCCTCAGATCATCGGGCAGAGGCTTACGACGTGGCTTGCGCTCGGTCTTCGCATCGTCCTTGGACGGTGTCGGCACCTCGCCCTTGGCTTGCTGCAACAGTGCCAGCAAGCTGGCCTCGTCCTCGGCCAGCGTCTCCTCGAAGAGCCGGCGCTGCTCGGCGCTCATCGCCTCGGTCTTCGCGCCGAACTTCCAAGCCTTCAGCCGTGCGAGCTGGAACGTGATCTTCTCGATCTTGGCGTCCTTGAACTTGATCTCGCTGTCCTGCTGGCGCAAGCGTTGAAGCATTTGCTGCGCGAGTACGGCGATGGCTTCGGGCGCCAGACCTTGCAGGTCTTCGTCCTTCAAATCGTGCAACGCTTGCATGTATGAATCATGCCGATTCCGGCTGCCCGTCGCCACTCGGGGATGCGCTGTCAACGCGCCTGCTGCGGGCTCATCGTCAGAGTCGCGTGATCGTGCTCATCTCGGGCAAGCGCTGCCAGGGCAGTCCGACCACAAGGGCGTCGAACTGCGCTTGCGTCAGCGCGATCGGCTGATGCTTTATCGCACCGATCTCTGCATCGATCTCGCGTGGCCACACGAAGCGCCCGACGTTCAACCTTCTTGCAGCGCACCACACGCCGAAGCCATCGTGCACGATCATCTTGATGCGTGTGGCCCGGGTATTGGCAAACATGTAGCCGTGATGCGCGTTCGCGCTGCCGAGTGCGTGGACCACATGCGCGAGCAGGCGCTCGGCGCCAGCGCGCATGTCCACGGGCTTCGTACACAGCCAGAGCGCGTCGATGCGGATCATCGCAACACCTCGCGCAGCCACGCTGCGCAGTCGGCGGCGGCCGAGACCGGCCAAGTCACGCTCACGCCGAGCGCACCGCGCTTGAACTCAAGGTGGATCGCCTGGGCAGCGACAGTGACAGGAGCAGCCGCTGGCGGCGGCCCTGAGGGCGGTGGTGCAGGTGATGGCTGAGGCAACGACAGCGCGATGAATTGGGGCGTCGACTCGGCAACCGTCGTCGACGTTGCCGATGAGATTGGGTTCGCCCCGCGTCCGCGGCGCCACTGATGCACCAGGTTGTCGTTCAACTTGAACGAAAGCGCGACTGCTGCGACAGATGCTCTGGGCTCTGCGCAGGCCGCAAGGACCTGCGCCTTGAACTCTGCGCTGTGACGGCGCCGTTGCTTCGGATTGACGTCCATTGATGCTGTCCAGCTAAGTTAGATGGACACCATCGTCTCCGCGTCACGGGTCAGTCTCAAGGTGGGCTAACTGGCCGCTTACCGAGCAAGGTGCTGATCGTTCGGCGGTGGAGATAAACGTCTTCATCCGGCTTTCGCCCATCAACTTCACGCGGGGCCGTTCTGGCGTTCTGGCAGGGCTTCGGTGAATAGATAAACGATGGCCGGGTGCGGGCAAAGCCGAAGCCTTGACGCAACTGACGGTTCAGTCACGGTTCGTCTGACGTGGGCTTCAGGGGTTTCGGAAAGCCGGGTTCAGGGGTGCCAGAAGTGGGCTTCAGGGGTTGGCCGGGCCTAGGCCCTAGCGCGTTCAAGACGATCCGATATCGATTCGTGCCTTTCGGCCCTTCGTTCTTCAACACGCGGACGTCGCCCGAGGCCTTTATCGTTCGGGATGTAGTTCGCGTTGCGGCTGCTCATGCGGCAGTTGCGGGCTAGCATGGGCAATGCCGCCAAATATCTGGTCGCGGGCTGAGTGGGCCCGCTCGCGCGCCTGAGCCAGATTGACGTCGGGATAGCCGCCCAGGCCCATTTCACGCCGCTTGCCGGCCACCATGGATCGCAGAACTCACGACCGGGCGCCGGCGTCGTTAATCTTAAGTTGCAGTCCAGCGCGCCGCCGACTGCGTGAGCGCCTGGCTTGGCGATCCTGCTCACTTGCAGCGGTCCGAGCTCTGCTGCCCTCTTGAGCATGTTCCTTTTCCATCAACTATGCGGCCAATCTGCGCGAGATGGCTAGATGTCAATGAACGTTAAGGGATAACTTTTAGGAGTTCGCCGTGAGAAAGGGGCCTTTATCTTAGACGGTACAACATGCACTTGGATGTCGACTTGGCGGAGAGTGTGAGATTCGAACTCACGGACGGTTGCCCGTCGGCAGTTTTCAAGACTGCTGGTTTAAACCACTCACCCAACTCTCCGGGAACTGCCTTCGTTTTTTGCGCGGGACAGGCGCGCAATTTTAGTCGCTGCTTGCGCCCGGCGCGGCATCTGATGCAGGCGCCCAGCCGCACATCACCAGTTCCAGGATGCCTTCTGCCCACCTGCGGCGCTCGTCGGGCCCGGCCAGGGGTTTGGAGATGAAAAAGCGCACGCCGCCGAACGCCAGCGTCGACAGTTGCACGGCTGCGAGTTCGGGCGACGGCACATGCAGCTTGCCGGCGCGATGCGCCTCAGCCAGATACGCGACAACCGGAGCGAGCACGTAGCTGTTTTCGGCATACATCAGCTTGGCAAGCTGAGGGAATCGCACGGCCTCCGCAATCACGAGGCGCAGCAGCGAAAGGGTCTTCGGCTCGCTGGCGCCGAGGTACATGCGCTCGATGAGGTCGAGCAAAACCTGCCTTTCGTCGCTACCGGTTTGCACCAAGATGGCCTGCATGCTGTCGCGGGCATCGCTTACTGCGCGGTGCACGACCTCCTGGAACAAGGACTCCTTGTTGTCGAACTGGCGGTAGATTGTGATCTTGGCCACGCCCGCATTGCGCGCAATGGCTTCGATGCTGGTGGCTGCGTAGCCGTTTTCTAGGAAGGATTGCTGGGCGACGGCAAGAAATGCCTCGCGCAGCGCCGCAGCCTGCTCGGGACTCGGCCGGCCCCGCGGTCTGCGCTTGGGCTCTGCAGGCGGCGGTCGGGTGGGCATGGCACCGCTCACGAACGCCCGAGAAAGATGGCCTGGAGATCGCTCAGAAAATCGAAACCTCGCGGTGTCGGCCAGACGCGCGCGAGATCGCGTTCGATCAAGCCCTTCTGCTCAGCCTCTTCCAAGCCGTGCTGAATGGCGGTCGTGGCCAGCCCGGTGCGCTCGCAGAACTGCGCCAGCGTGAAGCCGTCTTTCAGCCGCAATGCATTGAGCATGAACTCGAAAGGCAGCTCGCCAATGGCGACGTCGTCGCTCTGTGCGATGGCACGGCCGGCCAGCGCGTTGTCCATGTAGCGCCGCGGCTCACGGAAGCGAACCTGCCGCACCACGCGATGCGCAAAGCTCAGCTTACTGTGCGCCCCGGCGCCGATGCCAAGGTAGTCGCCGAACTGCCAGTAGTTCAGGTTGTGGGCGCTTCGGTGGCCGGCGCGCGCATAGGCAGAAATCTCGTACCGGTCGAGGCCGCTTCGGCTCGTGCGTTCGGTGATCCTGTCAAGCATGTCGTAGGCCGTATCGTCTTCGGGCACCACCGGTGGGAACTTCGCGAAATACGTGTTGGGCTCGATGGTGAGGTGATACACCGAAAGATGCGGCGGCGCCAGCGCCAATGCCTGGTCCAGGTCTGCATCGAGTTCCGCGAGCGTCTGCCCCGGCAGCGCATACATCAGGTCGAGATTGAAGGTGTCGAATGCGAGCGCAGCCTCTTCGAGCGCTGCGATGGCCTGCGCGCGGTCGTGCACCCGGCCGAGTGCTTTCAAGTGCCCGTCGTCGAAGCTCTGCACGCCGACCGAGAGCCGGGTGACGCCGGCGGCCCGGTAAGCTCGAAATCGATTGCGCTCGAAGGTGCCGGGGTTGGCCTCCAAAGTGATTTCGCAATCGGGCGCCAGCTTGAGCCGGGCACGCAGATCGCCGAGCAGACGATCGATGGCGGCCGGCGAGAACAGGCTCGGCGTTCCACCGCCGACGAAGATGGTGTTGACGGTGCGGCCCCAGATCAACGGTAGTGCGGCGTCGAGGTCCGCAATCAGCGCGTCGATGTAGCGTTGCTCGGGCAGTGCGTCGCCGCCATTCCATTCGTGCGAGTTGAAGTCGCAGTAAGGGCACTTGCGCAGGCACCAGGGCAGATGCACATACAGGGACAGCGGTGGCAGTGCAGAAAGCTGCAGCGGACCGGGCCGCGTGAGATGCAGCACGTCGTTGCCGGCGCTCGCGGCAGCGGAAGGCTCCTGCGCGGCGGTGGCGATCGGAACGACAACGCTCAAAGCCACCGCTCCCGCATCAGCGCCAGCATGGCGCGCGCGGCCTGGCCGCGATGGCTATGGGCGTTTTTTATATCCGCAGGCAATTGGGCAAAGGTCTTGCCGTGTTGTGGCAACCACATCACCGGGTCGAAGCCGAAGCCGTTGGCGCCGATGGGCTCACGCGCGATTTCGCCCGAAACCCTGCCGACCGCAATCAGGGGCTCCGGGTCGCCGCCACTGCGCAGCGCAACCAGCGTGCTGACGAGCGCGGCACGCCGGTTGTCTGATGCGGCCAGTTGTTCGAGCAGCGCGCGCAGATTGTTGGCATCGCCTTTTTCATAGCCGAACTGTGTTGCGTAGTAGGCGGTGCCCACGCCTGGCAAGCCGCCGAACGCGTCGACGCAGAGGCCCGCATCGTCGGCAATGGCTGGCAAGCCCGTCGCCGCGGCGGCGTGGCGTGCCTTGGCAAGCGCGTTTTCGACGAAGGTGGCGAACGGCTCCTCGGCCTCACCGACGCCAAGCTGTGACTGGGGCACCAGTTCGAAGCCGAGCGGTTCAAAAAGCACCTGCAGCTCGGCAAGCTTGCCGGCGTTGTTGGATGCCAGAACCAGTTTCAGCGGCGGCTTCATCGTCATCCTGCGCCCATGCGCACGCTCATCGCGCCGAAAGCGCCTCGGCTTGCAGCAGGGTCAGCTCGGCGATGCCTTTTTCGGCCAGCGCAAGCAGCGCATTCATTTCGTCGCGCGAAAAGGCCGCGCCCTCGGCAGTGCCCTGCACCTCGACGAAATGTCCGGCGCCAGTCGACGACGTTCATGTCGGTATCGCAGGCCGCGTCTTCGACGTACTCCAGGTCGAGTAGGGCGTGCCGTCGACGATGCCGACGGAAATAGCAGCCACATGGCTGCGAATCGGAGATGCGGGGATCTTGCCTGCGGCGAGGAGCTTGTCGACCGCGTCCTGTGCTGCAACAAAGGCGCCGGTGATCGCGGCAGTGCGCGTTCCGCCGTCGGCCTGCAGCACGTCGCAGTCGAGATGGATGGTGCGCTCGCCGAGCGCCGCCAGGTCGAACACGGCACGCATGGAGCGGCCGATGAGCCGCTGGATTTCTTGCGTGCGGCCGCTTTGCTTGCCGCGCGCGGCCTCGCGGTCGCTGCGGGTGTGGGTGGCGCGCGGGAGCATGCCGTACTCGGCCGTGACCCAGCCTTCGCCGCTCCCGCGCTTGTGCGGGGGCACCTTTTCTTCGACCGAAGCCGTGCAGAGCACACGCGTCTGGCCGAACTCGATGAGGACCGATCCTTCGGCATGGATGGTGAAGCCGCGGGTGATGCGCACTGGCCGCAACTGGTCGGCGGCGCGGCCGCCGCTACGTACAAAAACTGTCATGCTGAAAAAACGAAGAGAGAGAAAAGATCAGGCATTGCGCGCCGCGGAGCGCCGTATTGCTTCGTTGATTTCGGCGATCGAGCGCTCTATCGCGTCTTCGTCGAGGTCGTCGAGTTCGCTGTCCGACGGCATGCCCGCCTGGATGGTCGATGCGAACACGCCCTCGCTGATGCTGTCGGTCGAAACGCCGCGCCCCTGGCCGGATGCGTCGGGCGTTTCCCAGTCGAGCGCGATGAGCGTCACGTTGTCGCTGTGGGTGCCGCCGTTGCGCAAGGCCATTTCTGCGAGGTCGGGCGCTGCGTCCGACACCGGCTTGCCGGACGACAGCGTACGCACGATCAGGCCATCGTCCAGAACGCCCCAGAGCCCGTCGGAGCACAGCATGATCCGGTCGCCGCGCTGAAGCTGTAGCGGTGCCGAAACGTCGAACAGCGGCGTCGTCGGAGAACCCAGGCAAGTCAGCAACAGATTGCGGTTGACGATCTCGGGCCCCGCATGGGCGCGCGGGCGTTCGGCATGCGAATGATCGCGGGTGCGCAAGAGCATTTCGCCGTCTCGCACCACGTACAGCCGTGAATCGCCGCAATGAATCCACTGGGCGCTGGTGCCCTGCAGAACGGCCACGACGACCGTCGTGCGCGGCGTGTCGAGCATGCCCTTGTTGCCTGCATACCGCATGATCTGCTGATGCGCAGCCATCACGGACGAGGTCAGAAAAGCCTTGACGTCCTTGACGATCGGGCGCGCTTCGCGCTGGTAGAGCGCCGCAATGGTCTGAAGCGCCAGTTGCGCCGCCACCTCGCCTTCGGGATGCCCGCCCATACCGTCTGCCAGCACGAACAGCCCCGACTCGCGCGTGTAGCAATAGCCCATGCGGTCCTCATTCTTGAGGCGCCCGCCCTTGCGGCTGACCTGGAATACAGAAAATTTCATGCCGGTCGTGTGGTGGGTGCCGCCGCTTTGGGCAGCCCCTTCTTTTCGAAGGATCGCATGTTGTCGATGGAAAGCCGGACCTTCTCGCTCACGGTGAGCTTGGTATAGCGGCGCTCGCCTTCGCGGCTCAACTCTTTTTGAAGTGCGAACACAGACTGGGGACGCGAAAGCGGATCGAGCGACATGCACCACTCGACCACCTCGATCAGGTTGTCGGAGTAGATGCCGCGCAAGCGCGAGAGCGACAGGCCGAGCCGGTCTTTCTCGATGCGCTGTGGCGCATCGTTCGGCGGATAGCCCTGCATGCAGGCATAGATGCAGGCGCCGATGGCGTAGATGTCGGTCCATGGGCCCATCGACGAATCGCGGCGGTACATCTCGGGCGCCGCAAAGCCAGGGGTGTACATCGGGCGGATGAAATTGCCCTCCTTGGAGAGCACCTCGCGTGCCGCGCCGAAATCGATCATCACCGCGCGGTCGTCGTCGGTCACGAAGATGTTGGCCGGCTTGATGTCGAGGTGCAGCATCTTGTGCTGGTGCACGATGCGAAGCCCGCGCAGAATCTCGTCGAACAGCGAGCGGATGGTGGATTCGCGAAAGACTTTCTGCTTCTTCAGGTCGCGTGCGGTCACGATGAAGTCCTGCAGGGTTGCGCCCTCCAGATAGTTCATGACCATGTACACGGTCTCGTTCTCGCGGAAGAAGTTGAGCACGCTGACCACCGACGCGTGCGAGATCTGCGCGAGCGAGCGTCCCTCTTCGAAAAAGCTTTTCAGCCCCAGGCGGTAGAGCGACAACTTGTCGGGCGACACCTGCGGCGCGAGTTCGCCAGCGCCTCGCGTGGCCAGGGATGAAGGAAGGTATTCCTTGATCGCGACCTGCTGGCCGGTCTGATCGACCGAGAGGTAGACGACGCCGAATCCACCGGCAGAAAGCCGGCGCACGACGCGGTAACCGCCGATGACCGTGTCTGGCAGCAGGGGCGAAGGTTTGACCTTTGACATAATCCGGGAGTTTCGCCCGAAGGCGATGGTGCGGCAAGCGAACGCGGAGCCGTCGCCTCAGTGCATGCAAACAAATTCACAGCGAGACGCAATGCCAGTTTACAGCATGACCGGCTATGCCAGCGGCCAGAACGGCCCCGGAGGCAGCCATTCCGACACCGATCCGCGACCCCACGGCGCGGGGCGGCTCGGAGTCGAAATCCGCTCGGTCAACAGCCGGTTCCTCGACCTCACCTTCAAACTTCCCGAGGAGTTGCGGCAGCACGAGCCCGCACTGCGCGAGCTGCTTACCGCGCGACTCAAGCGCGGCAAGGTCGAATTCCGCGCCGCGGTCGAAAGCACCGGCGGTGCAGGTATCGGCGAGCCCTCCACCAAGTTGCTGCAGCGGCTCAACGGCGTGCAGGACAACATCCGATCCTGGCTTCCCGGCGCGCGGGAGTTGAGCGTGGCCGACGTCTTGCGGCTTTCGCTGGGCGACACTGCTGCGCGGGGCGACTGGGGCGCCGAATTGGCCGGAGTGGCCGAAAAGGCGCTGGCGGATCTCGTTTCCGCGCGCGAACGCGAGGGCGCCCGTCTCGCACGGATGCTGCAAGACCATCTGGAGCAGTTGCGCAAGCTTGTGGCGCAGGCGCTGCCCCTGGTGCCGCTCCTCGTGGAACAGCAGCGCACCCGGTTTCTCGAACGCTGGCAAGACGCGCTGGGCGCAGGTGGCGGCACAGTGCCGGAGACGGCGCACGACCGCGCACTGACCGAAGCCACCGCTTTTGCGATCCGAATCGACGTCGCCGAAGAACTGACCCGCCTGAACTCGCACCTCGATGAGATCGAACGGCTGGTCAAGAAGGGCGGCGAGGTCGGCAAGCGCCTTGACTTCCTGATTCAGGAACTGCACCGCGAGGCCAACACGCTGGGCTCGAAATCCGCTGCGCTCGAACTCACGCGCATCGGTGTCGACATGAAGGTGCTGATCGAGCAGATGCGCGAGCAGGTCCAGAACATCGAGTAGAAGAACTTTTCGAATGGACTATCCCGGCAACATCTTCGTGGTCGCAGCGCCCAGCGGCGCCGGCAAATCGAGCTTGGTCAAGGCGCTGATGGAACTCGACTCTGCCGTGCAGCCGTCGGTGTCGCACACCACCCGCCCGCCTCGCGGCCAGGAAAAGCACGGCCGCGAATACTTCTTTGCATCGCCATCGGAGTTCGACGCGATGGTGGCGTCGGACGGCTTCGTCGAGTGGGCGCACGTCCATGGCCACCGTTACGGGACTTCGAAGAAAGCGATCGAGGAACGAATCGCACAAGGCGCCGATGTCATTCTGGAGATCGACTTCCAGGGCGCGATTCAGATCCGCGACACCTTTGCCAACGCCGTCATGATCTTCATCCTGCCGCCCAGCTGGGAAGAACTGCGCTCCCGGCTCGAGCGGCGCGGGGAAGACAGCGCTGCGGTCATTGAACTCCGGTTGCAGAACGCAGCCGACGAGATGGCGCGTGCGAGTGAATTCGACTTCGTTATAATCAACGAGTTATTTGAGCGCGCGCTTTTCGACCTGAAAGCGATTGTCCACGCTCAGCGGCTTCGGTATTCCGCACAGCGCAGGGCGCGTGCAGACACATTCTCCGCACTGAACGTCTCCTGATCCCGCTCACTTGTTCGCACACAAAGCCGAAAGATCCTCATGGCCCGCATCACCGTCGAAGACTGCCTTCAGCACATCCCAAACCGCTTCCAGCTCGTGTTGGCTGCCACTTATCGCGCCCGGATGCTGAGCCAGGGCCATGCGCCGAAGATCGAAAGCAAGAACAAGCCGGGCGTCACCGCCCTGCGCGAAATTGCCGAGGGCAAGATCGGCATCGAGATGCTCAAAAAGGTACCGGGCTGAGTTGACGCGAGTCGGCAACAAAGGAGCACCGCATTGCGGTGCTTTTTTTATGGCCAAACGCGTCGCACTGGCCGCCAAGCTAAAGTGAATGCATGAGCGCGGTCGTCAAGTCACAGTCCAATGTCCCTCGCGGGGCGCCACGGCCAAGCCCGGCGGCATTGAACGCGGCCGCCGCCAGCTTCGCCGCGTTGACCGACCGGCTCGACTATCTGGATGCGGACGACGTCGAACAGGTACGTCGCGCCTACCGTTTTGCGGACGAAGCGCACCTGGGGCAATTGCGCAACAGCGGCGAACCCTACATCACCCATCCAATCGCCGTGGCAGCGCAATGCGCGGAGTGGAAGCTTGACGCGCAGGCACTGATGGCCGCCCTGCTGCACGACGCCATCGAAGATTGCGGCGTGACGAAGTCGGAGTTGATCGAGCGCTTCGGTGCGCCGGTCGCGGAGTTGGTGGACGGGCTCACGAAGCTGGACAAGCTGCACTTCAATACGCGCGAAGAGAACCAGGCGGAGTCGTTCCGCAAGATGCTTCTCGCCATGGCGCGAGACGTGCGGGTCATCCTCGTCAAGCTCGCCGACCGAACGCACAACATGCGCACGCTCGACGACGCGCCGCGCGAAAAGTGGGCCCGGATTTCGGGCGAAACGCTTGAAATTTACGCCCCAATTGCGCATCGGCTCGGCCTCAACCAAACCTATCGGGAACTGCAGGACCTTTCGTTTCGCTACTTGCGGCCGTGGCGCTATGCCATTCTTTCGAAAGCCGTCGCCAAGGCGCGCGGGCGACGCCGCGATCTCATCCAGAAAGTGCAGCAGGAACTCGAAACCGCCTTTGCCGCTGCAGGCATGGGCGTGCGGCTCGCGGGCCGCGAGAAGACGCTCTATTCGATCTATCGAAAGATGGACGAGAAGCGCTTGAGTTTTGCGCAGGTCACCGACATCTACGGCTTTCGATTGGTCGTGCCATCGGTGATCGCCTGCTATACCGGCCTGGGCATCCTGCATCAGATGTACAAGCCCTTGCCGGGAAAGTTCAAGGATCACATTGCGATTGCGAAGCTCAACGGCTACCAATCGCTGCACACCACCCTGGTGGGCCCGTCAGGCGTGAATGTGGAGTTCCAGCTGCGCACCGAGGCGATGCACGTGGTTGCGGAGTCTGGCGTTGCGGCGCATTGGCTGTACAAGGCGTCCGAGCCCAACGGGCCTGCAGGCGACCGCCTTGGCGTCAAGTGGCTGCAATCGTTGCTGGACATCCAGGACGAGACCCGAGACGCCGCTGAATTCTGGGATCACGTCAAGGTCGACCTGTTCCCCGACGCAGTGTATGTGTTTACGCCCAAGAGCCAGATCATGGCGCTGCCGCGCGGCGCTACCGTGGTCGATTTCGCCTATGCCATCCACAGCAACATCGGGGACCACACGTCGGCCGCACGCATCAATGGCGACCAAGTGCCGCTGCGCACCGAGCTCAAGAACGGCGATGTGGTCGAGGTGATCACTGCCCCGGTCTCGACGCCGAATCCCGCATGGCTCGGCTTCGTACGAACCGGACGGGCGCGCTCCAAGATTCGCCACTATCTGAAAACCCTGGCGCACACCGAGTCGGAAGGTCTGGGCGAAAAGCTTCTGGCGCAGGCGCTGCGCGCCGAAGGCCTCGGCAAGCTGCCGGACGATGACGCGGAACACCAGCAGCTCTGGGAAAAACTTTTGCGATTCACGGGCAACCGCACGCGCCCGGAACTGCTGACCGACATCGGCTTGGGCAAGCGCATCGCCAGCATCGTCGCCAAAAGGCTCATGGCGCTCATGGCCGAACGCGGCGAAAAACCCGATGCGCTGATGCTGAGCCGCGAGCGCTTCACCGCGCACGAAGGCGTGTCGCAAGGTGCCGTTACCTTGGACGGCAGCGAGAACTCATCGGTGCGCTTTGCGCTGTGTTGCCGGCCGATCCCGGACGATCCGATCGTCGGATATCTCGGGCACGGCGAGGGCCTGGTTGTTCACACCGACGCATGCGGCGTTGGACAACGGCTGCGACACAAAGACAGCGAGCGGTTCTTCGCAGTGGAATGGGCCGATGACCCCGTGCGGCCCTTCGAGACCGGGGTGATCATCACCGTGCGGAACGACAAGGGCGTGCTGGCACGCGTCGCCGCAACACTGGCAGATGCCGAGGCCGACATCACGCACGTCGAAATGGCTGACGAGACGCCGCAAGACTCTACCGATCTGCGCTTTGTCATTGCCGTGCGCGACCGCATCCATTTAGAGGCTGTGCTGCGGGCAACGCGACGGACCTCTTCGGTGCTGGCGGCCGCCCGGATGATTCCAGCATCTTGAATCACGCTCAACCCTGAACGGGGGCGGCAGGTGGAGGGTAACTGACAGCCATCACTTCAATGTGGCGTACACCGCCTGGTGTCGCAAGCTTCACCGAATCGCCTTCGCGTGCCTTGAGCAATGCTCTGGCAACTGGAGAAATCCAACTGACCTGCGCCTGGGCGCTGTCGGCCTCGTCGATCCCGATGATCGTGACGACGCGCTCTTCCCCGTCTTCGTCCGCATAACGTACTGTCGCCCCGAAGAAGATCTGGTCGCTACCGAAATGGACAGAGGGATCGGTGACATGGGCGATCTCAAGTCGCTTGGTCAATAAACGAATGCGCCGATCAATCTCGCGCAGCCGCTTTTTACCGTACAGGTAATCTCCGTTTTCGGAGCGATCGCCATTCTTGGCTGCCCAGTGAACCGCTTCGACCACCTTGGGCCGCTCCGCGTCCATCAAGTCAAGCAGTTCTGCCCTCAGACGTGCGTAGCCCGAAGGCGTGATGTAGTTCTTGCCTGCGCTGGGCATTGAGGGAGATGCGCCTGCCACGAGGTCGTCCTCAGCCTCGCTCTCTTTGGTGAATGCCTTGCTCATGGTGGAGTCCAAAGAAAATGGCCTGGAAGGCAAACCTTCCAGGCCATCTGAAGAGTGGTGCGGCTGGCAGGAATTGAACCCACGACCCCTTGGTTCGTAGCCAAGTACTCTATCCAACTGAGCTACAGCCGCACAGCTTGCGATTATACATCGCCTCGACTTGCCCACGCGAAAGCCGATTCGGGTGGTAGGCCGTGATGGGCTTGAACCATCGACCAACGGATTATGAGTCCGGAAGTCTCAGCCGTTTTATCCAGCATCCATGCGGCTTCCCGCGGTTTCTTATCTAATATTTTATCAGAACACCCGATTTCTCCCCCTCTGGGGCGTTTCGAGTATTAGATAGAAATTGCAGGCTCGATCTCGACCTTTTTCTTGCGTGCACCGTACTTCGTTTTCCGGGGCTCGGCCGGGAGGTTGAGGTCTCTCGAGTTGGGTTGCACGGTCTTGGTCAGGTGGCGTCGAACGTAGCGTTCGGTGGTGGTGATCGAGTCGTGCGCGCAGAGTGCCGAGATGTCCTCGATCGGTGTGCCGGAGGTGAACATGTCGGTCGCGCCCTTGGACTTCGCGTCGTAGATCCCGAAGTCCGTCACGCCCGCATCCGAGATGAAGCGCGACGCCATCGAGGTCAGGCCGCTGTACGTGTACTGGCCACCGTCCTCGCGCGGCACCAGGTAATCCGACTCAACGCCCTTGCCCTTGCGCTCCAGGCGGATGGCTTCGAAGAGCTCGTGCAGATCGGGCGTGACTTCGATCTTCACCTGGGCCTTGGTCTTGGACTGGCGAAACGTCAGCACCTGCTTGCCACCGTCGTTCACCAGGTGCTC
>JBBJMS010000031.1:0-25810 GCA_037720315.1 Variovorax sp.
GATCGCGCGCTCGCGCGGCGGCGCGTCGCGCCAGAGGTAGGAGGTCGGCAGGCCGGCCTCGACGCAGATGCGCACCTCGCCGCTATGGCGGCGCTCGCTGGCCGCAACACGCTGTCCGAGCCGCTGGAGCGCATCAGGCGGCAGTGCGCGGCCAACGTCGGCGGCATCGATCCAGCGATGGCGCCACAGGCGGGCGAGTCGAGAAAAAAGCGTGGCCATGTCTACCAGTCTCCCGAGGCGCCGCCGCCGCCGAAATCGCCACCGCCGCCCGAGCCGAAACCGCCGCCGCCAAAGCCACCGCCGCCACCGGAGCCCCCGCCCCACCCACCGCCACCGAAGCCGCCAAGCCTCGCCGAGTCCCCCGGCACCGGCACGGCGCCCGGCACCGGCCCCAAAGGCGCTCGACAGCAGCGTGAAGAGCAGCGCGGCCATGCCGGCCAGCACGGCGACGACGATGCTCGCGGTCGCCACCATCGCCACGGCGCCGGCCGCGCCGCCCAGCGCCACCGGACCCAGCACCTTGCCGAGCAGCTCGTGCGATCGGGCCTCCGACCAGCACGCCGAAGAACAAGAAGATGGCAAGGTCCTGCCAGTCGAATCCGCCGTTGTCGCGCTGGCCGCCGCCGAAGTCGCCGCTGCGGTTATCGACCTCGGGCAGCGCCTCGCCGTTCACCCGCGCGATGAGCTGAGTGGCCGCGGCATCGAGCCCTCCGGCGAAATCGTTTTCGCGAAAGCGCGGCTTCATCGCGTTGTCGATGATGCGGGCGGCGGCAATGTCGGGCACCGCGCCTTCGAGAGTCTTCGCGACCTCGATGCGCATCTTTCGATCGTCCTTCGCAACCACGACGAGGATGCCGTCGCCGACCTCCTTGCGCCCGATCTTCCATTCGTTGGCAACCCGGTTGGCATAGCTCGCGATGTCTTCGGGCTGCGTGGTCGCGACCATCAGCATCACGATCTGCGAACCCTTCTGCGTCTCGAAAGCCTGCAGCTTCGATTCGAGCGCCTGGCGCTGCGCTGCATCGAGCGTTGCGGTCTGGTCGATCACGCGCGCGTCGAGCGCGGGCACCGGCAGCAGCGCCTGCGCGTGCGCGCCGGCACCAAGCACGAGCGCCATCAAGACAAGCACGCGAATGGCAGCCGCAACGCCCCGCAGGACAGCGACCCATTGGGGGAACACCGCGGAACCGGCTTTGCCGGGCCGCAGGTGTTGCCCCCGGCGAGGGGGTTGGCGAAGCGACACGAAGTGCGCGAAGACTGGGGGTGAGCTACTTCTTGGGTGCGTTGAAATCGACCGTGGGCGGCGTGGAGATCTGCGCCTCGTTCTGCACGCTGAAGGTCTGCTTGGGGTCGTAGCTGAACACCTTGGCGGTCAGGTTGGTGGGGAAGCTGCGCGCGAGCACGTTGTACTCCTGCACCGTCTGGATGTAGCGGTTGCGCGCCACGGTGACCCGGTTCTCGGTGCCTTCGAGCGTCACGCGCAGGTCGCGAAAGCCCTGGTTGGCCTTCAGGTTCGGATACTGCTCGGCCACCACCATCAGCCGCGACAGCGCGCCCGAGAGTTCGCCCTGCGCCTGCTGGAACCGGTTGAAGGCCTGCGGGTCGTTCAGCGTCTCCGGCGTGACCTGGATCGAGGTCGCCTTGGCGCGCGCCTCGATCACGCGGGTCAGCGTCTCCTGCTCGAAGTTGGCCTCGCCCTTCACGGTGGCCACGATGTTGGGCACCAGGTCGGCGCGGCGCTGGTACTGGTTGAGCACCTCGCTCCAGGCCGACTTGCTGGCCTCGTCCAGGCGCTGGAAGTCGTTGTAGCCGCAGCCCGCGAGCGACAGCGCCGCGAGAACGATCAAAAGCCAGCGTTTCAACATGATGTGGATGCCTCTTGTTTGCGAAGTCCGCAAAGTTAGCATAGATGCGATGACGTCTGACCCGATCGACTCGCTCCAGGCATTGCAGGCCGCGAACCGAGTGCCTGCGCCTGCCGTCTGCGGCGCTGCCGCCAAGGGAACGCTGCTGATCGCAGGCGCGACCGGCGCGCTCGGCCAGGAACTGGTGCGGCGCCTCGCCGGGCGCCACCGCTTCGCCCACACCCGCGTGCTTGCGCGCGAACCGATCCGCGACGGCCTGCACGGCGTCGAGAGCGTGCCGGCGCGGGATTCGGAGTTTGCGCAGTGGCCGCTGGTGGCGGCGGACACGGCGCTCGTGCTGTTCGAGCCGCCGCGGCTCTATCACGACCGCGAACGCGCGCTCTGGACGCCACAGCCGGCGCAGCTGCCCGATCTCGCGCGCTGGCTGCGAGCGTGCGGCGTTCGCACGATCGCCATCGTCCAGCCGCACGACCAGGGCCGGCTGCCCGAGGCGCTGAAGCGCGGGCTGGCCAGCCTGGATGAGCAGGCCGTGGCCGCGTTGGGTTTCGAACGCGTGATCCTGGTTCGTGCCGCGCAGAAGCCGAAGACGGCTCGCTTCGCCAACCCGGCCGAGCGGCTGGCCGCGTGGATGCTGTCGATCGTTCATTTCATGGTGCCGGCCAGTGAGCAGCCGGTGCGCGCCGCCAAGGTTGCCGAACTCGTCGACGTCGCGCTGCGCATCGCGCCGCCCGGCGTGCATGTGGCCGCGCCCGAACTGGTCTGGCAGGCGGCGCAGGGCGAACTGCGCGCCGTGGTCGAGGGCTGGCTTGCCGTGGCGCGCTGATGCGCTGATGCAATCCGCGTCGTACAGACATGCAGCCGATGCAAAATCCGCGTCTTCCCAGCCAACCTGCCATGTCCCCCAAGACCAAATTCCGCGCCGCAGTCGTCGGCGGCACCGCCGATGACGTGGAGGCGGCCTTTTACGAGGCGCTGCAGCGCGGCGACATCGACGCGCTGATGGCCTGCTGGGCCGACGAGGACGAGGTGTTCTGCGTGCATCCCGGCGGCCCGAGGCTGGTGGGTGCCGAGGCGATCCGCGCCGCCTTCGAGCACATGTTCGCGAACGGCGCGATCCACGCAACGGCGGCGCGCGTGCGCAAGATCGAGTCGCTCGCGAGCGCGGTGCACAACGTGCTCGAACGCGTCGAGGTGATGGCCGCCGAAGGGCCGCAGCACGCCTTCGTGCTGGCCACCAACGTATATCACACGACCGCGCAGGGCTGGCGCATGGTGGCGCACCACGCCAGCCCGGGCAGCGTGCGTGCGCCCGACGACAGCGACGACGCGCCGCAGACGCTTCACTGATGCAATACGTGGCTCCGCGCTGGTTGCCCGGCGGCAACCTGCAGACCATCTGGGCGGCGCTCTATGCGCGGCGCCTGCCGGGCCTGCTGCCCGCCTACCGCCGCGAACGCTGGCCGACGCCTGACGCCGATTTCATCGACGTCGATTTTCTGGATGCGCCCAGCGCCGGCCCGAAGCCGCTGCTGGTGCTCTTCCATGGCCTTGAGGGCTCCTCGGCGAGCCACTATGCCCAAGCCTTCGCAGCCCATGCCGCGGCGAGCGGCTGGGACTTCGCCGTGCCGCATTTCCGTGGCTGCAGCGGCGAACTCAACCTGGCGCCGCGCGCCTATCACTCGGGCGATTTCGAGGAGATCGGCTGGATACTTTCACGCGCGCATGCGCAGCGCGCAGAGGCCGGCCCGATCCTGGTCGCCGGCGTGTCGCTCGGCGGCAATGCGCTCTTGCGGTGGGCTGAAGAAGCGGGCGCCGAGGCCTCGAAGCTGGTGCGCGCGGTGGCCGCGATTTCGGCCCCGCTCGACCTCGCAGCGGGCGGCGCCGCCATCGGCCGCGGCTTCAACCGGCTGGTCTACACGCGCATGTTCCTCGCCACGATGAAGCCCAAGGCACTGGCAAAGCTGGCGCAGCATCCGGGGCTGTTCGATCGCGACCGCCTGCTGGCGGCGCAAGACCTGTACGCCTTTGACGACGTGTTCACCGCGCCGCTGCACGGTTTTCGCGACACCGACGACTACTGGTCCCGGGGCTCCGCCAAGCCGCACCTGCATGCGATCCGCATTCCCGCGCTGGTGGTGAACGCGACCAACGATCCGTTCGTTCCGGCCGCCAGCCTGCCGCGCCAGAGCGATGTCGGCGGCCACGTCACCCTGTGGCAGCCGGCGCACGGCGGACATGTGGGCTTTCCGCTCGGCCCGCCGCCCGGCCATGTGCGCGGCATGCCCGAGCGGGTGGGCGGCTGGCTGGCGCAACACCTGTAGTCCTGCCATTCAGCGCGAGCAAAATGCCCTGATGGACGAAATTGTCAGACAGGCGCTTGCCAAGTGGCCCAACGTACCGCACTGCTACGGCTGGCTCGGGCTCGATGCGCGCGGCAACTGGTACATGCGCGACGACCGCACGCAGGCGATGGGGCCGTTTCCCGCGGCCAAGGGCTCGCTGTTGCGGCACGACAAGCTGATCGACTTCATCCAGCGCAACTACGAGCACGACGCGCAGGGCCAGTGGTTTTTTCAGAACGGGCCGCAGCGCGTCTACGTCGAGCTGGACGCTGCGCCCTGGGTCTGGCGCATCGAAGAGGATTTTTCGGTCCACTCGCATACCGGCCAGGCTGTCGAGCCTTCGGCCTGTCTGCTGGACGAGGAAGGAAAGCTCTACCTCGCGGCGCCGATCGGGCTCGGCCTGGTCCACACGCAGGACGTGGGCCTGGCCGCGGAGGCGGGGGAGCAGGGGCGGTGGGTGCCGCAAGAGGTGCGCGCGGCCGACCTGCCGGCGCGCTTCGGGCACGTCATGAGCCCTGCCGCTCACCAGCCTGCCAAGCCACCCGCACCCTGAAGCTGCGCGCAAAAAGAGCCCGCATGCGGGCTCTTTTTGTTTGCGGCGCCGAGACGTGTCTATTTGGCCGGCGATGTGGTGGCGCCGGTGTCGGCGGTGGCGCCGCTGCAGGCGCCGTCCGCGCTGCTGGTGCTGCCGGTGCTGCGGCAACCGGAGCCGCATCGGATGCCGCGCCGTCGGGTGCAGCCGCGTCCGCTGCGGGCCGATCGGGCACCGGAAACTTGGCGCCGCCGGAATTGGTCAGGTAGACCACCGCACGGCCGATCTCGACGTCCTCGAAGTCGCCGCCGCCTTGTGGCGGCATGGCGCCCTTGCCCTTGAGCGCGTGGTCGAGCAGCGTTGCATAACCCTGGCCGATGCGCGGGCCCCAGGCTGCGGCGTCGTTCAGGTGCGGGGCGCCGGGAATGCCGGGCACGCCGTGGCAGGCCACGCACTGCGCCTTGAACACGGCGTCGCCGGCGGCGAGCGCGCGGTTGGCATCGCGGATCTCGATGCTGCCGACCTTCGCGAGGCGGTCTGCGAGCTCGCGGTCGCGCGCTTCCTGCGACACGCCGTACAGCGCCATGCCATCACCCGTAGCCTCGCCCGAGGGCTTGGTGCCGGACACCACGTACGAAACGAGGCCTGCAATGATCAGGATCGGCACGATGAACGAGAAAAATACCGCCAGGAGCAGCTGTTTCGGATTCTTGATCGGGCCGGTGTGGGCGTCTTGGGTGGCCTGGTAGTGCGGGTCGTCGCTCATGGCGTCCTCAGTATCGGGGGCTCTTCGGGGGGCTGTTCGAATCAACCGGCGATTATAGAGAGGGTGTCCACGGCACCCTCTGTGGTCGCTAGCGAGTGGACCAGCCGCCGCCGAGCGCCTTATAGAGCAGGACCTGGTTCTGCAACTGCAGCAGCCGGACCTGCACCGCCGCCTGCTGCGTGCCGTACAGAGAGCGCTGTGCATCGAGCAGGTCGAGCGCGCTCGCGATGCCGTTGCGATAGCGCAGGTCCGACAGGCGAAACCGTACCGCTTCGGCTTCCGACTGGGCGCGCAGCGCACGCAGCTGCTCGCCCAGCGTGGCGCGGCCCGCCAGCGCATCGGCAACTTCGCGGAATGCCGATTGGATCGACTTCTCGTACTGCGCCACCGCCACGCCGCGCCCGGCACGGGCCAGGTCGAGCCCGGCCTGGTTGCGCCCGGCATCGAAGATCGGCAGCGTGATCTGCGGCGCGAACGACCAGGCCTTGGAGCCGCGTGCGAACAGCCCCGAGAACTCGTTGCTGGCGGTGCCGATCGACGAGGTGAGCGACACGCGCGGAAAGAAAGCGGCGCGCGCCGCGCCGATGTCGGCGTTGGCTGCCATCAGCTGCTGCTCGGCTGCGCGGATGTCAGGCCTTTCGCCCAGCAGGTCCGAGGGCAGGCCGGCGGGCAGGGCGGGCATCGGCGCGATGGCATTGAGCCCGCGCGCGCCGCCTTCGGTGGCGTCGGCCGGCACCGGTGCACCGACCAGCAGCGCCAGCGCGTTCTCGTCCTGCATGCGCCGGCGCTGCTGCTCGGCATAGGACGCGCGGGCGGTCTCAGCCAGCGATTCGGCCAGGCGGGAGTCGATTTCCGAAGCCACGCCGGCCTCGAAGCGCATGCGTGTGAGCTTGAGCGATTCGTCGCGCGTGGCCAGGGTCTGGCGGGTGATCTCGAGCAGCTCGTCGTCGGCCAGGAGCGTGAGCCAGCCGTTCGCGACGGCCGCCATCAGGCTGATCTGCGTCGCTTTGCGCGATTCTTCGGTGGCAAGGAACTGCGCCAGCGCCGACTCCTTCAGGCTTGCGACGCGGCCGAAGAAGTCGATCTCCCATGCCGTCACGCCCAGCCCGACGCTGTAGCTCTCGCTCACGCCTGGCCCAAACAGCGAAGGCCGCTGCCGGGTGCCGCTGGCGCTGGCGCCGAGCACGGGGAACTGCGCCGAACGCTCGATCTGGAACTGCGCGCGCGCCTGCTCGATGTTGAGCACCGCCACCCGCAGATCGCGGTTGTTCGCGAGTGCCGTGTCGATCAGGTTGGCCAGCCGCGGATCGGTGAAGAAGTCCTGCCACGCGAGGGTCGAGGCAGGCGATGGCGCGTTGATTGCCGGCTGTGCATTGGGGTAGACGGCCGGCACCGGTGCGGCAGGGCGCTCGTAGGTCGGGATCAGCGAGCAGCCCGCCAGCAGCAGCGCGGCGGCACCTGCGATTGCGGTGGATGCGAATGTCTTGTCAGTCATGAGATTGGTCTATTCCGGCTGCATCTGCATGGCGCTTGTCCGCCGCGCGCTGCCTGTCGCTGCCCTTGAAGAAGCCGCGCACCACCACGAAGAACACCGGCACGAAGAACACTGCGAGCGCGGTGCCGGTGACCATGCCGCCCAGCACGCCGGTACCGATCGCGCGCTGGCTCGCCGAGCCGGCACCCGAGGCCAGCACCAGCGGCAGCACGCCGAGGCCGAAGGCCAGCGATGTCATCACGATCGGGCGGAACCGCAGGTGCGCGGCCGCCAGCGCGGATTCGATGACGCCCTTGCCCTGCGCCTGCAGATCCTTGGCGAACTCGATGATCAGGATCGCGTTCTTCGCCGACAAGCCGATGATGGTGATGAGCCCGACCTGGAAATACACATCGTTCGAATAGGCGCGCAGCAGCGTCGCCAGCAACACCCCGAGCACGCCCAGCGGCACCACCAGGATCACCGCCAGCGGAATGCTCCAGCTCTCGTACAGCGCAGCCAGGCAGAGGAACACCGCCAGGATCGCGAAGGCGTAGAGAACGATGGCCTGCGAGCCGGCGAGCTTTTCTTCGCGCGACTGGCCGGTCCACTCGTAGCCGAAGCCCTGCGGCAGTTGCGAGGCGAGCTTTTCCATCTCGCTCAATGCAGCGCCGGTGCTGTAGCCCGGCGCCGCGCCGCCGCTGATGCGGATGGCCGGGTAGCCGTTGTAGCGCACCGTCTGCATCGCGCCCGTGACCCAGCGCGTGGTCGCAAAGGCCGACAGCGGCACCGGCTCGCCGCGCGCGTTGCTGGCGTTGAGCCGCAGCAGGTCGTCGGGCTGCATGCGCGCCGGCGCATCGGCCTGCACCACCACCCGTTGCAGCCGCCCCTGGTTCGGGAAGTCGTTGATATAGGTCGAGCCGAGTGCGGTCGAAAGCGTGGTGTTGATTGCATCGAAGCCGACGCCCAGCGCGCTCGCCTTGTCGCGGTCGATATCGACCTGCAGCTGGGGCGCGTCTTCCAGACCGTCCGGACGCACCTGCGCCAGCACCGGGCTCTTGGACGCCATGCCCAGCAGCTGGTTGCGCGCATTGATCAACGCATCGTGGCCCAGGCCGGCGCGGTCCTGCAGCCGGAAGGTGAATCCGCTGGCGTTGCCCAGCTCGGGAATCGGCGGCGGGCTGAGCGGAAAGATGAAGGCATCGCGAATGCTGCCGAGCGCACCGAAGGCGCGGCCCGCGAGCGCCTCGGCCGATTGCCCCGGCTCGCCGCGCTCCTTCCAATCCTTGAGCGTCACGAACGCGAGGCCCGCGTTCTGGCCCTGGCCGGAGAAACTGAAGCCCATCACGCCCACCATGCTCTGCACTTCGGGCTGCTTCAGGATGAACGCTTCCACCTGCTGCATCACGGCCAGCGTGCGCTCGCGCGTCGCGCCCGGCGGCAACTGGACGTTGACCAGCATCGTGCCCTGGTCTTCCTGCGGCAAGAACGAGCTCGGCACGCGCAGGTAGGCCAACACCACCACGGCAATGATGGCCGCATAGATCACGAGGTAGCGCGTGGTCCGGCGAAGCATTCGTGCCACCAGGCTCTCATAGCCCTTGGCGGTGCGCGAGAAGCCGCGGTTGAACCAGCCGAAGAAACCTCGCTTCTCATGGTGGCTGCCGGCTTCGACCGGCTTGAGCAGCGTGGCGCATAGCGCCGGCGTGAGCGACAGCGCCATGAAGGCCGAGAAGCCGATCGACGCCACCATCACCGCGGAGAACTGGCGGTAGATGTTGCCGGTCGAGCCGGTAAAGAACGCGAGGGGCACGAACACCGAGATGAGCACCACCGTCACGCCGATGATGGCGCCCGAGATCTGCTTCATCGCCTTGCGCGTGGCCTCGAGCGGAGACAGTCCTTCCTCGCTCATGATGCGCTCGACGTTCTCGACCACCACGATCGCATCGTCCACCACGATGCCGATCACCAGCACCATGCCGAACATCGTCAGCACGTTGATCGAGAAGCCCAGCGCGAGCAGGGCGGCGAAGGTGCCGAGCAGGGCGATCGGCACCACGATGGTCGGGATGATCGTGTAGCGCCAGTTCTGCAGGAACAGGAACATCACCAGGAACACCAGCGCCACCGCTTCGAGCAGTGTCACCGCCACCTGCGTGATCGAGATCCTGACGAAGCGCGAGCTGTCGTACGGGATGTCCCACTTCACGCCCGGCGGAAAAAAGCGGGCGAGCTCGGTCATCTTGTCGCGCACCGCCTGGGCCGATTCGAGCGCATTGCCGCTCGGCGAAAGTTGCACGCCGATACCGACTGCCGGCTGGCCGTTGAGCCGGGCCGACGTCGCATATGCCTGGCCGCCGAGTTCGAGCCGCGCCACGTCCTTCAGCCGCACGGCGGAGCCGTCGGTGTTGGCGCGCAGCACGATGTTGCCGAACTGCTCGACGTTCGACAGTTGGCCGTTGACGACCACGGTCGCCGCGACGCTCTGGCCGGTCACGTTGGGCAGGTCGCCGATGGTGCCGGAGGCGACCTGCGCGTTCTGCGCGCGGATGGCAGCGTTGACGTCCGCGGACGAAATGTTGAAGCCCTGCATCTTCGCGGGGTCGAGCCACACGCGCATCGCGCGCTCGGTGCCGAAGAGCTGCGCCTGGCCGATGCCGGGCAGGCGCTGCAGTTCGGGCAGCACGTTGCGCGAGGTGTAGTCGCCCAGGGCCACCGGATCGAAGGCCGGGTTGTCCGACGACAACATCGTGAACAGCAGGAAGTTGGAGCGCGACTTGTCGACCCGCACGCCCTGCTGCGTCACCGCGGCGGGCAGCCGCGGCGTGGCGCGCGAGAGCCGGTTCTGCACATCCACCTGCGCCAGGTCGGCATTGGTGCCGGGCTGGAAGCTGACGGTGATCGTGCCGGTGCCGTTGGCCTGCGCCACCGACTCCATGTAGATCAAGCCGGGCGAGCCGTTCATCTCGCGCTCGATCACCGATAGCACGCTGTCTTCGAGCGTCTGCGCCGAGGCGCCGGGATAGGTGGCGTTGACGACGATCGCCGGTGGCGCCACCGGCGGGTACTGTGCGATCGGCAACTGCGTGATCGCCACGCCGCCCATCACGAGGATGAACAGCGCAATCACCCACGCGAAGATCGGGCGGTCGATGAAGAACTTGTCCATGCGGGCGCGCTCCTTACTGCTTCGCGGCCGCGGCCGCGGCCGGAGCGGATGCGGCCTGCGCAGGCGCCGATGCCGCGGCCGACGGCGCCGCGACCTTCCAAGGCACCGCCTTCACCGCCGAGCCGGGCGGCATCATCTGCAGCTTCTGGAAGCCGTCGACCATGACCTGTTCGCCGGCCTTCAAGCCGTCGAGCACCACCCACTGGTTGTTCTGCGCCGAGCTGATCTTCACCGTGCGCTTGCTCAGCTTGCCGTCGGCGCCGACCACGGTCACCGTATCGCCCTGCTGCGTGCGCGTGACCGCCTGCTGCGGCAGCGTGATCGCGTTGGTGGCCTGCGCCTGCTCGACCTTCACCCGCACATACAGGCCGGGCAGCAGATCGCCTTTGGGGTTTGGCACCTCGGCACGCAGCGTGACCTGGCCGGTGGTCGGGTCGACCGTGAGGTCGGAAAACAGGAGCTTGCCCGGCAGCGCATATTCGCTGCCGTCTTCGAGCACGATGCGCACGCTCGCCGCGTCGCTGCCGCTGGCGCGCTTGAACTGGCCTGCCTCCATCGCCCGGCGCAGCTTGAGCACATCGCTGGCCGATTGCGTGAAGTTCACGTAGACGGGGTTGATCTGCTGGATCACGGCCAACTGCGTGGCATCGCCCTGGCCCACCAGCGCGCCTTCGGTCACGAGCGCGCGGCCGATGCGGCCGGAGATCGGCGCGGTGACGCTCGCATAGCCCAGGTTGATGCCGGCGGTTCGCACCGATGCGCGGCCGACCGCAACATCCGCTTCGGCCGTCTTCTGCGCCGCCACGGCATTGGCGTATTCCTGTTTGCTCACTGCGTTGGCTTCGACCAGCGGCTTGTACCGCTCGGCCAGTGCCTTGGCCTGGACTGCATTGGCCTGGGCGCGCGCCAGGCTGGCCTGCGCGCTCTGCGCGGCAGCGGCGTAGGGCGACGGGTCGATGCGGAACAGCGGCTGGCCCGCCTTCACATCGCTGCCTTCGCGGAACAGCCTCTCCTGCAGGATGCCCGCTGCACGCGCACGCACTTGCGCCACGCGCGAGGCTTCGAGCCGGCCGGGCAGCTCGGTCACCAGGCCGACATCGGTCGGCGTCGCGACCACCACGCCCACTTCGGGCGGCGGCGGGGCCGAACCGCCGGCACCGCCGCCCTTCGCGGCCGGTGCATCGCTCTTGCCGCACGCCGCCAATGCGAGCACGACGATCGAGGCGGCGGCAGCGGCCGCAATGCGCGGCGAGCAAAACCAGTGACGCGAGACATGCAGAGCAGGCATGCGAATCCTTTAAAGCGAAAACGAGGTGTGGCGCGCGGTAGCGAGCGGCTGCACAAAGCATCACCGCGAGTCCGGCCATCGGGAGGGCGCTAGTTTACATACATTCATGCATGTATAGTGACAACCTCTCTCGGCATGCCGATTCTAAAAAAACAAGGAGACACGGTGGTTCGTCGTACCAAGGAAGAAGCGCTCGAAACGCGGCATCGACTGCTCGACGCCGCCGAAGTGCTGTTCCAAGCCCAGGGCGTCTCGCAGACTTCGCTGCAGCAGATCGCTCAGCAGGCCGGTGCCACCCGGGGCGCGATCTACTGGCACTTCAAGGACAAGGCCGACCTGTTCAACGCGATGATGGAGCGCGTCACCTTGCCGCTCGAGGCGGCCCTGCAGGCAGCGAGTGGCTTCGATGTCGACCCGCTGAACGAAGTCGAACGTTCGCTGGTCGCGGCATTGAAGCTCATGACCACTGACCCGCAGGTGCGCCGCGTGTTTGAAGTTGCGACCCACAAGGTCGAGTACACGCCCGACATGGAATCGGTGCAGCAGCGCCACCTGAGCTCGCGCAATGCCCGCGTGGCCGACATTGAAAAAGCCATGCGCCATGCAGCCCGTCGCGCGCACATGCGCCTGCCCATCCCCGCGTCGGTGGCGGCGCAGGGGTTGCATGCACTCATCAATGGATTGATCCAGAACTGGCTGCTAGATCCGGCCGCGTTTGAACTGGTCTCGACCGGACGCCGCACTTTCCGCATCTACCTCGCCGGCCTCGGCTTTGCCCGGCCCCTGGCGAGCGCCGCCTGATGCGCGATAATGGCCGGCTCCCGAACCCATCGGGCGCACCCCTCTCGCTGTATTTCAACGGATAGAATTCGGCCCTCCGAAGGCTGAGATCCAGGTTCGATTCCTGGCGGCGGGACCAGATACCTGATTCGCAGCGTCTCACACAGCATCAAACCCGCACGTTTCCCAGCGTCGCGGGTTTTTCGTTGGCCTCAAGAGTTTGGGCTTGGCGCGACCCGCGCAACGTCGAAGCTCATTGTCGCCAACGCTGGGTAGCTCAGCTTCATCGGCTGCGGCGTCGGCATCGGTCCTATTGGCGGTTCTGGCGTTGGGCCGAGGGGCTCCAACGGTTGCGGCGGCGGGTGGGGTTCGGTTGCCATGGATGGAGGTCTTTCGAGAGTTTTCAATAGCGCGATCGTGGCGTCAACGCTGCGGAGTTCGTGTAAGCAGCTGCGCACATCGATGTAGGTGCGCGGGGCATTGGCAGCCGAGCAGGCCGCATCACACTTCGAGCTTTCCACCTTCACGCCGAGAGTCCTCTTGACCTACCAACTCCACTATTGGCCCACCATCCAGGGCCGCGGCGAATTCGTGCGGCTCGCACTCGAAGCGGGCGGCGCAGCGTACGTGGACGTGGCGCGCTTGCCGCAATCAGAAGGCGGCGGGGAATCTGCGCTGATGCGCACGCTTCGCAGTCCCAGCCAACCGCGCGCCGCGTTCGCGCCGCCGTTCCTGGTGGATGGCGACATCGTGGTCGGACAGACCGCGGCGATCCTTCTCTATCTCGGCCCGCGGCTGGGCTTGGCGGGTTCCAGCGAAGCAGACGCGATCTGGACGCATCAGTTGCAGCTCACCATCGCCGACGTGGTGGCAGAGGCGCACGACACGCACCATCCGCTGTCGACCTCACGCTACTACGAAGACCAGCGCGCAGCCGCGCTCGAGCGCGCCGAGTCGTTTCGCGACGAGCGCATCCCCAAGTTTCTCGGATGGTTCGAACAGGTGCTGCAGCGCAACCCCGCCGGCGACCTGCATCTCGTCGGCGACGCGTTGACCTATGCCGATCTGTCGCTCTTTCAAGTGGTGGCGGGGCTGCGCTACGCGTTTCCGAAGGCCGCGGCGCGCGCGCTTGCCAAGACGCCGGCGGTCGCCAAGCTGCATGCCAACGTGAGCCGCCGGCAACGAGTGCACGACTATCTGCACAGCCCGCGCCGCATCGAATTCAACGCAGAGGGCATCTTTCGGCACTACGCCGAACTCGACGCTTAATCGTTCGGCTCTTCCCTCAATCTCAGTGCCGTGTCGTAGAGCGCATTGCGCGGTGCGCCGCTGATCTCTGCTGCAAGGCGTACTGCGGTCTTGAGCGGCAGTTCGGCCATCAACAGGCGCAACACGCGCTGCGCCTCTGCGCCATCGTCGGCCGGTACCGCCATCGGATGCAGCACCAGCGCGAACTCGCCGCGCGTGCGGTCGCGGCTGGCTGCCAGCCAGCCCGGCAGATCGGCAGCTAAGACGGTTGCGATTTCTTCAAACTGCTTGGTGAGTTCGCGTCCTACCGTTATCGGCCGTGACCCCAACGCGGACAGTGCCCTTGCAAGCGCCTCGATGCGGTGCGGCGCTTCGAGCAGCACCACGCTGCGAGGCTCGGACGCGAGCGCCAACACCGCGGCTTCGCGCTCGCCCGACTTGCTGGGCAAGAAACCGGCAAACACGAAGGCACTGCTGGCGTCGCCTGCTGCAACCAGGCCTGCGGCGCCGATGAGCGTGGTCACGCTGCTCGCGCCGGGCAGGGGCAGCACGCGATGGCCGGCCGAGCGCACGGCAGCGACCAACCGTGCGCCGGGGTCGCTGACGCCGGGCGTGCCAGCATCGCTGACATAGGCGATGCGTTCGCCGCGCGCGAGCCGTGCGACCACCGCCTGTGCCGCCTCGGCTTCGTTGTGCTGGTGCACCGCAAGCAACTGGGCCGAAGGACGTTCGATGCCGTAGGCGCGCAGCAGGCTGTGCGTGTGGCGCGTGTCCTCGCAGGCGACCGCATCGACGAGCTGCAGCACCTGCAGGGCGCGCAGCGTGATGTCGGCCAGATTGCCGATCGGCGTGGCCACGACGTAGAGCGTGGCCTCGGGATAATGCTGCGCACCCGCGGCTTCGCGCGCCGCCTGCAGTGCGGCGCCGAACGAAGCGGGCGCGAGTGAGTTCAAGGGCTTCTCCGAAATAACAAGACGACCGCAGGGAGGTCAGACCAATTGACGACCAAGCAGCGCGGCGATGCCGCGGAAGACGCCGCGCTCGACCATCTCCAGGCCGCCGGCCTGGTGCTGGTAGCGCGCAATTATCGAACTCCCGGCCGCGGCGGCGGCGAGATCGACCTCATCGTGCGCGACCCGCGCGACGGCACGCTGGTGTTCGTCGAGGTGCGCCAGCGCGCGAGCGCAACGCACGGCGGCGCGGGCGGCAGCATCACCGGCCTCAAGCAGCGCCGCATCGTGTTCGCAGCGCGCCACTACCTGAGCCGGCTGCGCACGCTGCCGCCATGCCGCTTCGACGTGGTGCTGGTCGAAGCGCGGATCGAATGGATTCGGGCCGCCTTCGACGCGCAATGAAACGCCCTGGCCTACCGTTTGTTGCACCTGTCGCAGTTATCATCGCGCCCCATGCTCGAGCAACGGATTCAGCAGCACTTCATCGACAGCGCCGACCTCAAGTACCAGGCAGGTCCGCTTCTCAGCAAACCAATTGCGCAAGCGATGCAGGCATTGCTTGCGTGCGTCACCAGCGGCGGCAAGATCCTCGCTTGCGGTGCCGGCGTCTCGGGGCTTCTGGCGGCGCAGTTCGCCGCCCAGTTCGTCGGCCGCTTCGAGCGCGATCGTCCGGAGCTCGGCGCCATCGCGCTGCCCGGTGATACCACCGACCCCGCCGCCGACACTGCCGAAGCCACCGATGCCGGGCGCTTTGCGCGCCAGGTGCGCGCGTTGGGCCAGGCCGGCGACGTGCTGCTGGTGCTCAGCGCCAGCGGCCAGTCGGCAGCGGTGCTGGCCGCAGTCGAAACAGCCCATGCGCGCGACATGACGGTCGTTGCATTGCTCGGCAATGCTGCCGGCGGCGGCGCGAGCAGCAGTCCCGGCGGCGCCGTCGGGCGCGCGCTTCGCGAAACCGACGTACAGATCTGCGTGCCACACGAGCGCGCAGCGCGAATCCACGAAGTCCACCTGCTCGCGCTGCACTGCCTGTGCGACGGCGTGGACGCCCAGCTACTCGGAGAACAGGAAGGTTCCATATGACGACGACATCGATTCGACGCCTCGCATTCACATTGACCGCGGCTGCCGCGCTGGCCGCCGGGCTTTCGGCCTGCGTGCCTCTGGTGGTGGGCGGCGCTGCGGCTGTCGGCATGGGCCTGGTGGCGACCGATCGCCGCAGCTCGGGCGCACAGCTGGACGACCAGGGCATCGAGCTGCGTGCGGCCGCCCGCGTGCGCGACATCGCCAACGACCAGATGTACGTGACCGTGACCAGCTTCAACCGCCAGGTGCTGCTGACGGGCACGGTCGGCACCGATGCCGATCGCCGCCGCGCGGAAGAGGTGGTGCGCAGGGTCGACAACGTCCGCTCGGTGGTGAACGAGCTGGCGGTCGGGCCTTCGAGTTCGTTCCAGCAGCGCTCGAACGACACCTTCATCAGCGGCAAGGTGAAGGCGTCTCTGCTCGACGCCAAGGACATCTTCGCCAATTCGTTCAAGGTGGTGACCGAGCGCGGCACGGTCTACCTGATGGGGCTGGCCACCCGCCGCGAAACCGATCGCGCGACCGACATTACCCGTGGCGTATCGGGTGTCGAAAAAGTGGTGCGAGTGGTCGAGGTGGTCAGCGAGGCCGAGCTCACCAACCAGATACAGCAAGGCGGCACCGGCGCCGCTCCGGCATCGCGCTCCAACGTGCCGCTGCCGCCGATGGAGCCGATGCAGCAGGCGCCGGCCGCGGCCGCAGGCGGCGCCACGGTCACGCCAATTCGCTAACCGCTTTTACGTGAGTCTTGTGATCAGGCTCGACGTGTCCCAGCGCTGCCCGCCGGCCTGCTGCACGTCGGCATAGAACTGATCGACCAGCGCCGTCACCGGCAGCCGCGCGCCGTTGCGCTTGGCCTCGTCAAGCACCAGGCCGAGGTCCTTGCGCATCCAGTCGACGGCGAAGCCGTAGTCGAACTTGCCTTCGATCATGGTCTTGCCTCGGTTGTCCATCTGCCAACTTTGTGCGGCGCCCTTGCCGATGACGGCCAGCACCTCTTTCATGTCCAGCCCGGCGCGCTGGCCGAAGGCGATCGCCTCCGACAGGCCCTGCACCAGCCCGGCGATCGCGATCTGATTGACCATCTTCGCCAGCTGGCCGGCGCCGCTATCGCCCAGCAGCGTGACGGCGCGGGCAAAGGCGGAAACGACAGGCTTTACATCGTCGAAGCTGGCTGCGTCGCCCCCGCACATCACGGTGAGTGCGCCGTTCTGCGCGCCAGCCTGGCCACCGGAGACCGGTGCGTCGATGAACTGGATGCCGCGTTCGCGGCCGAGCTTCGAGAGCTCGCGTGCCACGTCGGCGGAGGCGGTCGTGTGGTCGATGAATACCGCGCCGGCTGCCATGCCGGCGAACGCGCCGTCGTCGCCGAGCACCACCGAGCGCAGGTCGTCGTCGTTGCCGACGCAGCAGAACACGATCTGGGCGCCGGCGGCGGCTTCGCGCGGGGTTGCGGCGGCGCCGTGGTTGCCGCCGATTTCGTCACACCAGGCCCGGGCCTTCGCGGCGCTGCGGTTGTAGACCGTCACATCGTGACCGGCCGCCGCCAGATGCGCGGCCATCGGATGGCCCATGACACCGAGGCCAAGGAAGGCGACGCGGCGGGGTTCGGTGGGCTCGTAGGTCTTGGGGTTGAAGCTTGTCATGCCGCAAGCTTATTGCAAGGCACGGCAGCAGTGAGCGCGACCTGGGGGCGAGTCAGACAATGGCGAAGTGCTCGGTGCCGGCAGACAGATCGGTGGAGCGCGCGCGCTGGCTGTTGAGCTTGATCTGCAGCCGCAGGTCGTTGGCCGAATCGGCATTGCGGATCGCGTCGTCGAACGAGATCGCGTTGCCTTCGAACAGGTCGAACAGCGCCTGGTCGAAGGTCTGCATGCCGAGGTTGCGGCTCTTCTTCATGATTTCCTTGATCTCGCCCACCTCGCCCTTGAAGATCATGTCGGAGATCAGGGGCGTGTTGAGCAGGATCTCGACCGCGGCGATGCGCCCGTGACCGTCTTCGGTCGGAACGAGGCGCTGCGACACCAGCGAGCGCAGGTTCAGCGACAGGTCCATCAGCAGCTGTGCCCGGCGCTCTTCAGGAAAGAAATTGATGATGCGGTCGAGCGCCTGGTTGGCGCTATTGGCGTGCAGCGTGGCCATGCACAAGTGGCCGGTTTCGGCGAACGCGACAGCATGCTCCATCGTCTCTCGGTCGCGGATTTCGCCCATCAGGATCACGTCCGGCGCCTGGCGCAGCGTGTTCTTCAGGGCCGCTTCCCAGCTGTCGGTGTCGATGCCGACTTCGCGCTGCGTGATCACGCAGTTCTTGTGCGGATGCACGAACTCGACCGGGTCTTCCACCGTGACGATGTGGCCGAACGAGTTTTCGTTGCGCCAGTCGATCATTGCCGCCAGCGTGGTCGACTTGCCCGAGCCGGTGGCGCCCACCATGATGGTGAGGCCGCGCTTGGTCATCGCCACGTCCTTCAGCACCTGCGGCATCCCGAGTCCGTCAATGGTCGGCAGCTTGGCGGGAATGGTTCGCAGCACCATGCCGATCTTTCCCTGCTGCACGAAGGCGTTGACGCGGAAGCGGCCAATGGCGGTCGGCGAGATCGCGAAGTTGCACTCCTTGGTGCGCTCGAACTCGGCGGTTTGCCGGTCGTTCATGATCGAGCGGGTGAGGGCCAGCGTGTGCTGCGCGCCGAGCGCCTGCGCCGACACCTTGGTCACCTTGCCGTCGACCTTGATGGCCGGCGGAAAGTCGGCCGTGATGAAGAGGTCGCTGCCGTTTCGGCTCACCATGAGCTTGAGCAGTTCGTTGATGAACTGGCTGGCTTGATCGCGTTCCATGTTTTTGCTCCGTACGGGCGTGAGGGTCAGCCGGGGAAGTTCTCGGGAATTTTTGCCTTGCCGCGCGCTTCCGCAGCAGATATGACGCTGCGCCGCACCAGGTCGGTCAGGTTCTGGTCCAGCGTCTGCATGCCCTGGCCGCTGCCGGTCTGGATCGACGAGTACATCTGCGCCACCTTGCCTTCGCGGATCAGGTTTCGGATGGCCGAGGTGCCCAGCATGATCTCGTGCGCAGCCACCCGGCCCTGGCCGTCCTTGGTCTTGCACAGCGTCTGCGAGATCACCGCCTGCAGAGACTCCGACAGCATGGCGCGGATCATTTCCTTCTCTTCGCCCGGGAACACGTCGATGATCCGGTCGATGGTCTTGGCGGCCGACGAGGTGTGCAGCGTGCCGAACACCAGGTGGCCGGTTTCGGCCGCGGTCATCGCGAGGCGAATGGTTTCGAGGTCGCGCATTTCGCCGACCAGGATCGCGTCCGGGTCTTCGCGCAGCGCCGAGCGCAGCGCATTCGCGAACGACAGCGTCATCGGCCCGACTTCGCGCTGGTTGATCAGGCACTTCTTGGATTCGTGCACGAACTCGATCGGGTCTTCCACCGTCAGGATGTGGCCGTACTCGGTTTCGTTCAGGTAGTTGACCATCGCCGCCAGCGTGGTCGACTTGCCCGAGCCGGTCGGGCCCGTCACCAGCACCAAGCCGCGCGGCTTGAGTGCGAGGTCGCCGAAGATCTTCGGCGCATTGAGTTGCTCCAGCGTCAGGATCTTCGACGGAATGGTCCGGAACACCGCCGCCGCGCCGCGCGCCTGGTTGAATGCGTTGACGCGAAAGCGCGCGAGTCCGTCGATCTCGAACGAAAAGTCGACCTCGAGGAATTCTTCGTAGTGCTTGCGATGCGTGTCGCTCATGATGTCGTACACCATGGCGTGCACGGCCTTGTGGTCCAGCGCGTCGACGTTGATGCGCCGCACGTCGCCGTGCACCCGGATCATGGGCGGCAGGCCGGACGACAGGTGCAGGTCCGATGCCTTGTTCTTGACGCTGAACGCCAGCAATTGGGTGATGTCCACGAAGCTCCTCGGTGACGTTTTGATACGATTTCGGCGATTATGACGATGATTGGTGACAACCTCCAGCAAGTTCGGGCCCGCATCGTGACCGCCTGCACGGCCGCTGGCCGCGATCCGGCGAGCGTGCACTTGCTTGCGGTGTCGAAGACCTTCGATTCGGCCGCCGTTCGCGATGCGCACGCGGCCGGCAAAGCCGCCTTCGGCGAGAACTACGTGCAGGAGGGCGTTGCGAAGATCGAGGCGCTCGCCGACCTGCGCGGCCAGCTCGAATGGCACTGCATCGGCCCTGTGCAAAGCAACAAGACGCGGGTGGTGGCGGCGCAGTTCGACTGGGTGCACAGCATCGATCGGCTGAAGACGGCAGAGCGCCTGAACGAGCAGCGCCCAGCGCACCTGCCCGTGCTTTCGGTCTGCCTTCAGGTGAATGTGGACGGCGGCGCCAACAAGTCGGGCGTCCATGATTGACGCGCTGGAGTTGGCGCGTTCTGTCGCGGCTTTGCCACGTTTGCGGCTGCGGGGCTGATGGCCATCCCGGAACCGGCGCCCGATTTCGACACGCAGCGCGCACTTTTCATGCGGGCGGCGGCGGTGTTCGAGCAGTTGCGAGCAGCAGGTCTCGACCTCGACACCCTGTCGCTCGGCATGTCCGCAGACCTCGAGGCTGCCATTGCAGCCGGCAGCACGATGGTGCGGGTGGGCACGGCGGTTTTCGGTGCACGAACCGGCCGCGCGGGCTAGAAGCCCAGCGGAATCCGCGCGCTGCTCTTGACCTCTTCCATCACCGCATAGGTCCGCGTCTCGCGCACGCCGGGCAGCTGCCACAGCACGGTGCCGGCGAAATCCCGGTAGGCGGCCATGTCGGCCATTCCGGTCTTGAGCAGGTAGTCGAAGCCGCCGGCGACCATGTGGCATTCCCTGCGCTACTACGCCGACGAGTCCGAACGCATCATGGCGCCGGTCGCGTTGCCCGGGCCCACCGGCGAAAGCAACGCGCTGCGGCTCGTCGGACGCGGACCCTGGGTCTGCATCAGCCCCTGGAATTTTCCGCTCGCGATCTTCATGGGCCAGGTGGCCGCTGCACTCGCCACCGGCAACACGGTGCTCGCCAAGCCGGCCGAGCAGACGCCGGCCGTGGCGCTCGAAGCGGTCCGTCTGCTGCATGCGGCCGGCGTGCCCGCCGATGCGGTTCAATTGCTGCACGGTCCGGGTGAAACCGTCGGCGCCGCGCTGGTGGTCGACTCGAGCGCGCTGCCCGAACAGGTGGTCGATGCCGTGGTTCAGAGCGCGTTTCGATCCGCCGGCCAGCGCTGTTCGGCGCTGCGCCTGCTGCTGCTGCACGAGCGCATCGCCGATGCCGTGATCGAGATGATCCAGGGCGCGGCCGCCGAGTTGTCGGTTGGCGATCCGTCGATGCTCGCCACCGACGTGGGGCCGGTGATCGATCGCGAAGCCTTCGAGTTGATCCAGCGCCATCTCCAACGCCTGAACGCGCAGGCCCGCGTGCTGGTGGCACCCGAGCCCGATGCGGCTGCCGCGCACGAAGCTAAGAACCTGATCGCGCCGCACGCCTACGAGCTGCCTTCCATCGACGGCCTGAAGGCGGAAATCTTTGGCCCGGTGCTGCACATCGTGCGCTGGTCGGGCGATCCGCTGGCGGTGATCGAGCGCATCAACGCGCTCGGCTTCGGCCTCACCCTCGGCATCCAGACGCGCATCGACAGCCGGGCGCTGGCCATGGCCGCGACGGCGCGCGTGGGCAACGTCTATGTCAACCGCAACATCATCGGCGCGGTGGTCGGCGTGCAGCCCTTCGGCGGCGAGGGCGAAAGCGGCACCGGCCCCAAAGCGGGCGGACCGCACTACCTGCTGCGCTTCTGCGCGGAGCAGACGCTCACCATCAACACCACGGCCGCCGGCGGCAACGCGGCCCTGCTTGCCGCAAGCGCATAACCGCCGACGCATCGCGCATAGGGCATGGCGCGACAGCGGCTTGGGCGCTATCGTCCGGCGCATCCGATCAACAAAGCGAGGGTGATAGCAATGAGTTCCGAACTGTCCTACGTCCAGCCGACGGCCAACAGCCCATGGGGCACCTATCTGTCGCAGGTCGACCGCGTCGTGCCCTATCTCGGCGGCCTGGCGCGCTGGGTCGAGACGCTCAAGCGCCCCAAGCGCGCGCTGATCGTCGACGTGCCGATCGAAATGGACGACGGCAGCATCGCGCATTTCGAGGGCTACCGCGTGCAGCACAACATGTCGCGCGGCCCGGGCAAGGGTGGCGTGCGCTTCCATCCCGACGTGACGCTCGAAGAGGTGATGGCGCTGTCGGCCTGGATGACAGTCAAGACGGCGGCGGTGAACCTGCCCTACGGCGGCGCCAAGGGCGGCGTCCGGGTCGATCCCAAGAAGCTGTCGCAGCAGGAGCTGGAGAAGGTCACGCGCCGCTACACGAGCGAGATCGGCATCATCATCGGCCCGCACACCGACATCCCGGCGCCCGACGTCAACACCAACGCGCAGATCATGGCCTGGATGATGGACACCTATTCGATGAACGTCGGCGGCACCGCCACCGGCGTTGTCACCGGCAAGCCGCTGCACCTGGGCGGCTCGCTCGGGCGGGTCAAGGCCACCGGCCGCGGCGTGTTCGTTACCGGGCGCGAGGCGGCACGGCGCATCGGGCTCGAACTGCGCGGTGCGCGCATCGCGGTGCAGGGCTTCGGCAACGTGGGCTCGGTCGCCGCCGAGTTGTTCGCAGAGGCCGGCGCCAAAATCGTCGCCGTGCAGGACCACACCGGCACCATCGTCAACGAGAACGGGCTCGATCTAAAGGAACTGGTGCCGCTCTCGCGCACCGAGGGCGTGGTCGGCTTCAAGGGCGGCGACGCGATCGCCAACGACGCGTTCTGGGAGGTGGCCTGCGACATCCTGATCCCGGCCGCGCTCGAAGGCCAGATCACCGCCGAGCGGGCCCAGAAGACGCAGGCCAAGCTGGTGCTCGAAGGCGCCAACGGCCCGACGGTGCCAATGGCCGATGACATCCTGGCCGAGCGCGGCGTGCTGGTGGTGCCCGACGTGATCTGCAATGCGGGCGGCGTGACGGTGAGCTACTTCGAATGGGTGCAGGACTTCTCGTCCTTCTTCTGGGACGAGGACGAGATCAACGTGCGCCTCGACCGCATCATGATGAATGCGCTCAACAACATCTGGGACACGGCCGACAAGCACAAGATATCGCTGCGCACGGCGACCTTCGCGGTCGCCTGCGAGCGCATCCTGATGGCCCGGCAGGAGCGCGGGCTCTATCCCTGATTTGCACCGAAAGCAGGGTCGGGGCGCTACCATTCGCGCCGTGATGAACATGCCCTTTTTTCGACTTGCCGCACCTTTGCTGGCGCTCTTGCTCGCGGCGTGTGCAGGCGGCCCGGCCAAGCGGGTGTCGTACGACCCGGAAGAGTTCGACTCCACCACCACCCACACGCGCAGCTATCGCGCCACGCAGGCGCAAACCTGCGAGGCGGCGCGGCGGGCGCTATTGAGCCAGGGCTATCTGGTGACCGCGGCCAACCCCGATCTGGTGGCGGGCCGCAAGAGCTTTCAGCCGGCCAGCGAGGTGCACGTCGAGGTCGAACTGCGGGTGGTCTGCGCGAACGACGGCGTGGCGGGCGGCAAGGCCGCTGCCGATTCCGGCATGGCCGGCACCATCGCCTTCGCCAGCGCGCTGCAGGACCGCTACAGCCTGAAGAAGACCAACAACTCGGCGAGCGTGGGCGTCGGCGCCTTCGGTTCGCTGTCGCTGCCGTTCTCGTCCACCGACGACGCACTGGTGAAGGTTGCCAGCCAGACGCTGACCGACGAGAACTTCTACGACCGGTTCTTCGCGCTGATCGACCGCTTCCTGGTCACGGAGCCGGTTCAAGTCATGCCGGTCGCGCCGGCTGCGCGCGCGATGCCGATTAACGAGGCGCCGCTGCAGCCCGTGCCTCTTTCGCCCTCGCGCGGCTAGGATCAAACAACCCCGAAGCGCCTGCGGCGCCTCCCCTCAAGGGGGCGATACCAGCGGCCCGGCGGAGCCGGTTCCGCGGTATCTGCGAACACCCCCGAAGCGCCTGCGGCGGCTCCCCCTCAAGGGGGCGATACCAGCGGCCCGGCAAAGCCGGTTCCGCGGTATCACTGGCACTCACCGTAAACGGGATTAAAGGGCGACCGAGCGCGCCGCGTAGGCGGGCAGGCCGCTCAGGCCGCACAGCCGCTGCAGCACGCCGTAGCCTTGCGCCAGCGCCGCCGAATAGGTGGCGAACGAACGGTCCGCGCGATGCAGCGGCTCGAAGCGGCCGTCGTGCTTGGTGTCTTCATGGATCACCCAGTAATACGATCCGTCGAAGGGTTGTTCAACCAGCAATCCAATCTTGCGAACGTCCATCAGTACTCCGTGTCACCACCCGCGAGATAGCAGGTGAGTACTAAAGAATGTAAGACTATGGACCTCTTTTTCAGTGCTGAAAAATTCACGGTCCCGGCCCATTTGAACGTGTGGACTCAGCGCGCCAGGGTCGACTTGCCGAACAGGCTCTCGATCAGTTCCACCGCGATCTCGGCCGTGCGGTTGCGCACGTCGAGCGCGGGATTGAGCTCGACGACATCGAGCGACCCGAGCCGCCCGGTGTCGGCGATCATCTCCATGCACAGCTGCATCTCGCGCCAGGTCGGCCCGCCGCGCACGCCGGTGCCCACGCCGGGCGCGTAGTCCGGGTCGAGGCAATCGAGGTCGAAGCTGACGTGCAGGTGGGTGTCGTCGTCGATGTCCTGCAGCGCCTCGGTCATCGTGTGGCGCATGCCGTGCTCGTCGATGTGGCGCATGTCGAACACGTTCAGGCCGAGCGCGCGGATCGCCGCTTTCTCGTCCGCATCGACGCTGCGGATGCCAATGAAGCGGATGGCGTCGTGCGCGAGTGCGGCGCGCTCGCCGCTCCAGCCGGTCAGCGCAGCAGGTCCATGGCCGAGCAGGCAGGCGACCGGCATGCCGTGGATGTTGCCGCTCGGGCTGGTGAGGCCGGTGTTGACGTCCGAATGCGCATCGAGCCACAGCACCTGCAGCTTCTGCCCGCGCTGGCGCACATGCCAGGCGATGGCGCTGATCGAGCCGATGGCCAGGCAGTGGTCGCCGCCCATCAGTACCGGCATGCGCGCCGCGCCGAGCGCCAATCGACCCGTCGGCACCGCGCAGTTCCAGGCCACCACCTGGTCGAGGTGACGCAGCCCTCGGCCGGCGCGGTCCAGGGCGTTGCCGGGCCGGCCAGGTTGCCGCGATCGACCACGCCGTGGCCGAGCCGCGCCAGCATTGCGGCAATGTCGGCGACCCGCAGCGCATCGGGGCCATGCCGGCACCGCGGACGCTGGCGCCGATGGGTCGGCGCGCCGATCAATTCGACAGTGGTGGTGTTCATCATGCGATCCTAGGCATAGGCTGGAGACAGTCCGCGCCGCAACCGGCTGCTGATGCTGTCGACCACGAAGACCAGCACGAACATGGCGCCGATCACCGTGGCCGCCTGCGCCTGCTGGAACAGCGAGAGATGAAAGTAGAGCATCTGCCCGAGGCCGCCGGCGCCGACGAATCCGAGCACGGCCGCCATGCGGATGTTCATTTCCCAACGGTACAGCGTGTAGGCGAGCCATTGGGGCCAGACCAGCGGCAGGCTGCCGTAGGCGAAAGCCGCGACCGCGCCGCTGCCCGCGTCGGCCAGCGCCCGGGCCGGCATCCGCGGCGCGTTCTCAAGCGCCTCGCCGAAGAGCCGGCCGAAGACGCCGCTGGTGTGCAGCGCCAGCGCGAGCACGCCGGCGAATGGCCCGAGCCCGGCCGCCAGCACCATCAGCGCGGCCCAGACCAGCTCGGGCACGCTGCGCAGCAGGTTGAGCAGGAGTCGCGCGGCCTGTTGCGGCAGCCGGCCGGCGCGCCCGGACGCAGGCAGGGCCAGCAATGCGCCGCCGACGAACGCGAGCAGGGTGCCGAGCGCGGAAACGGCAAGGGTCTGCAATGCGCCCCATGCTGTCTTGGACAGGAAGGCGGGCGACAGGTCGGGCGGAAAGAATTCGCCGACGAAGCGGGCCATCGATGCCACCGATTCGCGCGTCAGCAGGGCACGGAAGTCGATGCCGAGATAGACGAAGCTCGCGACAACGGCGGCCATCACCGTCGCGCAGGCCAGAGTGCCGCGCACGTTCATTCGAGCAACCGGCGCAGCAGGGCACTCATCCCGTCGGCCAGCAATACGAGAAGCAGGAACACGATCAGGATGCTGCTGGCCTCGCCGCCGTTGAGCATCTTCATCGACTGGTCCATCAGCTGGCCGAGCCCGCCGGCGCCGACGAAGCCCATCACGACCGAAGCCCGCACGGCGC
>JBBJMS010000151.1:0-8833 GCA_037720315.1 Variovorax sp.
TGTGCCAGCCTCGGCGCAACCGGGGGAATGGCAGGCGTATTCAGCGGCGCACCTGTCAAGGCCGCCAGTTCGCGCGCAATGCCATAAACGCTGAGGCCATGCGCCAGATTGGGCGTCAGCTTGAGGGTCAGTAGCGAGTCGTCGAGGTTGAGCATCTCGCGAACGTCGGTGCCGACTTGCGCATCGGCAGGCAGTTCGAGCAGGCCGCCATGATCTTCGTTCAAGCGCAGTTCGCGCGCCGAGCACAGCATGCCTTGGCTTTCCACGCCGCGCAGCTTGCCGAGCTTGATCAGGAACGGCTTGCCGTCTTCATCGGGCGGCAACTCGGCACCGACGAGCGCCAGCGGCACCTTGATGCCGACGCGCGCATTGGGCGCGCCGCACACGATGTTGAGCAATGCGCCGACGCCGACGTCGACCTGGCAAACGCGCAGCCGATCGGCATTCGGGTGCTGAACAGCTTCCTTGATCTCGCCCACCACGACCTTGCTGAATGCCGGCGCCACCGATCGGCGCTCCTCGACCTCGAACCCACCCATCGTGAGCGTTTCGGCCAGCTCTGCGCTGCTGAGCGGCGGGTTGCAGAACTCGCGCAACCAGGACTCGGGAAATTGCATTTTGTGGCTCTCGGTGTCGTTGTCGTTCTTATCGGAATTGGCTCAGGAAGCGCAGGTCGCCATCGAAGAAGAGCCTCAGATCGTTCACGCCGTAGCGCAGCATCGTGAGCCGGTCGGGCCCCATGCCGAAAGCAAAGCCGATATAGCGCTCCGGGTCGAGGCCCATGTTGCGGACCACGTCCGGATGCACCTGGCCCGAGCCGGCGACCTCAAGCCAGCGTCCGGCAAGCGGTCCATCCTGGAACTGGATATCGATCTCGGCGCTCGGCTCGGTGAACGGGAAGAAGCTGGGGCGAAAGCGCAGTACCAAGTCGTCGGTTTCGAAAAACGTACGGCAGAAATCCGTGAAGACGACCTTCAGATCCTTGAAGCTCACGTTCTCGCCGAGCCAGAGACCTTCGCACTGATGAAACATCGGCGAATGCGTGGCGTCGCTGTCGACGCGATAGGTGCGCCCCGGCGCGATGACGCGGATCTCGGGTGCATTCAATGTGCCGGTCGGGTCGGCGGACGCAGCCTCGAACTGGGCCTTGTACTTCTTGATGTGCTGATGTGCGTAGCGCACCTGCATCGGGCTGGTGTGCGGACGCAGGTTGTAGGGCGTGCCGTCCTCGCCCTCGATGTCGACATAGAACGTGTCCTGCATCGAACGCGCTGGATGGTTGGGCGGGTTGTTGAGAGCGGTGAAGCTATGCCAGTCGCTCTCGATCTCGGGGCCGTCGGCAACGTCGAAACCCATGCTCGCGAAGATCGCTTCGATGCGCTCCATCGTGCGGCTCACCGGATGCAAGCCGCCCGACGCTCGCCGGCGGCCCGGCAAGGTGACATCGAGCGCTTCACCTTGCAGCTGGACCGCGAGTTCAGCGTCGGCGAGCTGTTGCCGGCGCTCACCAAGTGCGGCTTCGATGGCCTGCTTGGTCAGGTTGATCGCTGCCCCGCGCGACTTCTTCTCGTCTACGCTCAGCGCGGCCATGCCCTTCATCAATTCGGTGATGCGGCCGGATTTGCCGAGGAACTGCGCCTTGGCGTTTTCGAGTTCGGCGGGGGCTTTTGCTTCCGCGAAAGCGGTATGGGCGGTGTCGACCAGGGAGTCCAACTCGTTCATAAAGAAATTCTTCGAGGTTGAAAGAGAAGCAAGCCGGTGCGCTGAAAGAAAAAAGGGCTGGAGCCCTTTCAAGCGCCAACCCTCGTGCCGTGGGCGCAGGCGCCATCCCGGAAGACGGCCACCTGCTGTGCAGAATCAAGCGGCCAGCTTGGCCTTGACCTGCTCCACGATGCCGGCAAAAGCGGCCTTGTCGTGCACGGCGATATCGGCAAGGACCTTGCGGTCGATCTCGATACCAGCCTTGCGAATGCCATTGGCGAACTGGCTGTAAGTCAGGCCCAGTTCACGCGAGGCGGCATTGATACGGGCAATCCACAGCTGGCGGAACACGCGCTTCTTGGTACGGCGGTCGCGATAGGCGTATTGGCCCGCCTTCATCACCGCCTGTTTGGCGATGCGGAAGACATTGCCGCGGCGACCGCGGAAACCCTTGGCGAGTGCGAGAACTTTCTTGTGGCGGGCGCGAGCCGTTACACCACGTTTGACGCGAGGCATGTGTGTACTCCTTGTTCGTCTGAATTAAATGCCGCTGCCGGGCAACATGGCGGCGATTGAAACCATGTTGGTCTCATGCACTGCCGTTGCACCCCGCAGGTGACGCTTGTTCTTGGTGGTCTTCTTGGTCAGGATGTGACGCTTGAAGGCTTGACCGCGCTTGACGGTGCCACCGGGACGAACGCGGAAACGCTTTTTTGCGCTGCTCTTGGTCTTCATTTTGGGCATGTGAATGCTCCTTTAGTTTGTGCTCGTGAGGCGCCGTGAATGGCTTCATGGACTTGTTGGCCCCGAGACACTTCTTTATCCCGCCCGTGCCTGCGCCGTGAGGCGTCGGCAAAGGCGAAATCCCTTCAAAAAACTCTTAACGCTGTCGCTTCAACTCAGGCTGCAGCAGGTGCAGCCGCCGGCTCCGCGGCCGGCTTGGGCGCGCCGCCCGCCTTCTTGCGGCCCGGTGCAATCATCATGATCATCTGGCGGCCTTCCAGTTTCGGAAACTGCTCTACCAGAATCAGGTCGCCAAGCTCATCGCGAATTCGCTGCAACAGCGCCAAACCGAGCTCCTGGTGCGTGATCTCACGGCCGCGAAAGCGCAGCGTGATCTTGCATTTGTCGCCCTCTTCAAGAAAGCGCCGGATGTTGCGCATCTTGATGTTGTAGTCGCCATCGTCGGTACCGGGCCGAAACTTGATTTCCTTGACCTCGATGACCTTCTGCTTGGATTTCGCTTCGGCCGCCTTCTTCTGCTCGTGGTACTTGAACTTTCCGTACTCGATCAGGCGGCAGACGGGCGGATTGGCCGCCGCGACAACTTCAACGAGATCCACGTCTTGTTCACCGGCCAGGCGCAACGCCTCGGTGATACTCACGACACCCAGCGGCTCGTTCTCGGGCCCGATGAGGCGGACTTCCGGGGCCATGATTTCCCGGTTCAGGCGATGTTGGCGTTCCTCGCGGTGGCGGCGGTCGCGAAATGCAGTAGCGATGGTCGGAATCCTTCAAAAAATTGCTACAAAAACTGTAGCTAACACCGTCGTATCCACGCCCACAAGCAGCCTCTTTGCACGTTTCGCGCGAAGTCAGCCTTTGAACCGGTTCAAATTCAAAGCTTGAGATGAATGTCGTCGGCGATCTTTCTAGAGAACGCCTCCACCGACATGGCACCGAGGTCAACATTGCCTCGGGCGCGCACTGCGACGGCACCTGCTTCCTTTTCCTTGTCGCCTACGACGAGGATGTAGGGAAGCTTTTGCAACGAATGCTTGCGTATTTTATACGTAATCTTCTCGTTGTGCAGATCAAGCGAAACCCTAAGCCCTTGATTTTGCAACGCTTTTGCAACCTGAGTCGCATAGTCGGCCTGGCCTTCGCTGATGTTGAGCACCGCAACGTGCACTGGCGCGAGCCAAGCGGGCAAGGCGCCCGAGTGGTGTTCGATCAGCATGCCGATGAACCGTTCAAGACTGCCGACGATGGCGCGGTGCAGCATGACCGGGTGCGCCCGTCCGCTCGTTTCGGTGACGTATTCGCCACCGAGGCGCTCGGCCATGTTGAAGTCGACCTGCATCGTGCCGCACTGCCACTGGCGGCCGATCGCGTCACGCAGCGTGTATTCGATCTTCGGCCCATAAAAGGCACCCTCGCCCGGCGAGATCACGAACTCCACGCCCGAGCGACGCAGTGCTTCCATGACAGCGTGCTCGGCCTTGTCCCAAAGCTCGTCGGAGCCGATCCGGTTGTCGGGACGGGTCGCAACCTTGTAGAGGATATCGGTGAAGCCGAAGTCGGCGTAGACCTTCTGGAGCTGCGCCGTGTAGGCCACGCACTCTTCGAGAATCTGGTCTTCCGTGCAGAAGATGTGTCCGTCGTCCTGTGTAAAGCCCCGCACGCGCATGATGCCGTGCAGCGCGCCGCTAGGCTCGTTGCGGTGGCATTGCCCGAACTCGCCATAGCGCAGCGGCAGGTCGCGGTAGCTGCGCAGATCGGATTTGAAGATCAGCACATGGCCCGGGCAGTTCATCGGCTTCAACGCGTACTCGCGTTTTTCCGACTCGGTCGTGAACATGTTCTCGCGGTAATTCTGCCAATGGCCGGTTTTCTCCCACAGGCTCTTGTCGAGGATTTGCGGACCTTTGACTTCCTGATAGCCGGTATCGCGGTACACCCCGCGCATGTATTGCTCCACCGCTTGCCACAAGGCCCATCCCTTCGGATGCCAGAACACCACGCCGGGCGCCACCTCGTCGATGTGGAACAGGTCGAGTTCTTTGCCAAGCCGCCGGTGGTCTCGCTTTTCAGCTTCCTCGATGCGCTGTACATACTGGTCCAACTGCTTCTTGTCAGCCCAGGCCGTGCCGTAGATGCGCTGCAGCTGTTCGTTCTTGGCGTCGCCGCGCCAGTAGGCACCCGCAAGCTTGGTGAGCTTGAATACCTTCAGAAAACGCGTGTTCGGCACATGCGGGCCACGGCACATGTCGACGTATTCCTGGTGGTAGTACAGGCCCATCGCTGTTTCGTCGGGCATGTCTTCGACCAGGCGCAGCTTGTAGTCTTCGCCACGCGACTTGAACACCTCCATCACCTCGGCGCGCGGCGTCACCTTCTTGACCACGTCGTAATCCTGAGCGATCAGCTCGCGCATGCGCGCCTCGATGGCCGCCACGTCTTCGGGCGTGAACGGACGCTCGTACGAAATGTCGTAGTAGAAGCCTTCATCGATCACCGGACCGATGACCATCTTTGCCGTCGGATACAACTGCTTCACCGCATGGCCTACCAAGTGGGCCGTCGAGTGCCGGATGATCTCCAGGCCTTCATCGTCCTTCGGCGTGATGATCTGCAGCTTCGCGTCGTGGTCGATCAGGTCGCTTGCATCGACCAGCCGGCCGTCGACTTTGCCGGCAATGGTCATCTTCGCCAGCCCGGAGCCGATGGACTTGGCGACGTCGGCCACCGAAACCGGGCCGGGAAACTCGCGGCGCGAGTTGTCGGGGAGCGTGATCTGGATCATTAAAAAATCTCGGGCGGAAAACAAAAAAGCGCGGTCTGAGACCGCGCTTGGCTGGGTTGAACGCCGGAACTCCGGCATGCGCGGGCTACCGGGCGTTTGCGTCGAAGCCTTGCTCGACGAAAAAGCCGCTCGTTGCTTGCGGAGTAGTTCGCGGTGTCATGACTAAAGTGCCTTTCTCGCCCCTGTTTGTGCGTTGCCGCTTGACGGAACCGCGATTCTAGCCGCTGGCGCTCAGGACGCAGGCGCGTCGTTCTTGACTCCGAGCACCTCAATCTGCTCGATCGACGGCGGCTTGGCGAATAGTTCCGGCGCCTTGGCCATCAGCGCCTGCGCAATGGGTCCGGACAGGTGCGCCTGCCTGTTCGCATCGTCCTCGAAAGCGTCGAAGATGCCGAAGGTGCTGGGCGAAAGACGCAGCGCGAACCAGATCGGCGTCGTCTTTTCCTCACGAGCCATTGCCAACCCCGCTTGGAGGAACTGCTGAACCTCGGTTTCCTTGCCCGGCTTGGCTTCCAGGCGGGCGAACAATGCGAACTTGATCATGAGAGTCTCCGGTGATAACGGCCATGCGGAATTGCACGTCCACGATCGGCACTCTAGGCCAGTGAGCAGAAAAAATCCCGCGGATTGCTCACGCGGGGTCGATCTTCAAGCTGACGTGGATCAGTGGATCAGTGGAACTGTTCTTCTTCGGTCGAACCCGTCAGCGCAGTAACGCTCGACTTTCCGCCCTGGATCACAGTTGTCACCTCGTCGAAGTAACCGGTGCCGACTTCCTGCTGGTGGGACACGAAGGTGTAGCCGCGCTCGCGTGCGGCGAATTCTGGCTCCTGCACCTTCTCGACATAGGCCGACATGCCGCGCGCAATGTAGTCCTGCGCCAGATCGAACATGTTGAACCACATCGAATGGATGCCGGCCAGCGTGATGAATTGGTACTTGTAACCCATCGCGCCCAGTTCCTTCTGGAACTTGGCGATGGTCGCGTCGTCGAGGTTTTTCTTCCAGTTGAACGACGGCGAGCAGTTGTAGGCCAGCATCTTGCCCGGATGCACCTTGTGCACGGCTTCCGCGAACTTGCGGGCGAACTCGAGATCGGGCGTGCCGGTCTCGCACCACACCAGGTCGGCGTAGTGGGCATAGGCTACGGCGCGCGAGATGGCCTGGTCGATGCCCTTCCTCGTCTTGTAGAAGCCTTCCGCGGTGCGCTCGCCGGTCAAGAACGGCTTGTCGTTCTCGTCGTAGTCGCTGGTGACCAGGTCGGCCGCTTCGGCGTCGGTGCGGGCGATCACGAGCGTCGGGGTGCCGCAGACGTCGGCAGCCATCCGCGCCGCGATCAGCTTCTGCACTGCCTCGATCGTCGGAACCAGCACCTTGCCGCCCATGTGGCCGCATTTCTTGACCGAGGCGAGTTGATCTTCGAAGTGCACGCCGCCCGCGCCGGCCCGGATCATGGCTTTCATCAGCTCGAAACCGTTGAGCACGCCGCCGAAACCGGCTTCGGCATCGGCAACGATCGGCGCGAAATAGTCGACATAGCCCTGGTCGCCCGGGTTGGTGCCTTTCGACCACTGGATTTCATCGGCACGGCGAAACGTGTTGTTGATGCGCTCGACCACGTTGGGCACCGAGTCGACCGGATAGAGCGACTGGTCCGGGTACATCGACGAATAGGTGTTGGCGTCTGCAGCGACCTGCCAGCCTGACAGATAGATTGCCTTGACCCCGGCCTTCACCTGCTGCATCGCCTGGCCGCCGGTCAGCGCGCCTAGGCAGTTGACGTAGGGCTCGTTGTTGACGAGATCCCACAGCTTCTCGGCACCGCGGCGCGCCAGCGTGTGCTCGATCGGAAAGGAGCCGCGCAGCCGCACGACGTCTGCAGCGCTGTAGCCGCGCTTGATGCCTTTCCAGCGCGGGTCGGTGGCCCACTCTTTTTCGAGGGCGGCAATTTGCTGTTCGCGGCTCAGTTGTTCTGTGAGGGTCTGGGGCATGGTCACTCCGAGGGTTGATTGAGAAGTTCGGCGCTGCGGCCGTGGAGCCACTGTACGACAGACTCGCACTCTTATGTCTTATAGAAGACATATCTTTCAGCCTTTTAAATCAATGACTTACAACACAATTTCTCAATGCGGAAAGAATTTTCTAATATCGAGAAAAAATATTGCACTGCAGCAACTGGTGGTTTCGCATTACGCAACGTACTTTTCGCTCATGAAACGCCTCAACGCTGCGGGATGCGTGCGCGCCAATCACCGCCCGCGACTACCGTCCTGCCCTCGATCCGGCCCGGATGGATCTCATAAACAAGACATGCGAGCCGATCGTCGCCGACAGTCACGGCGACTTCGCGCTTGATGTATTCACCGCTGCCGTCGGGCTGCACTTCCTCGAGCAGATCGAGTTGCGCCTCGACGTTTGAAGCGATCGCATAGATTTCGCCTGCCACCCGTCCCGGCCCGCCGAGCACGACGCCCGGATAACTCCCAAGGTCGTACAGCGTGCCGGCGATATGCCCGTCAGCGACATGCCGCGGCATGGGCAAATAACGCGTGATGTCGTTGCGCTCGCCTTTGCGCAAAGTGCCGTAGACGAATACATGGCGGGCGGCGGCCCGCACGGGATGCGGCATCATCGAATCACTCCTTGCAACGCTTCAGTCTATTGAAAACCGCTCCCCTCGCACCCGGAAAGCTGGTTGCCTATGGCTGCCTCGCCTTGAGCATGTCGCTCGTCGGCAGCTACGTGGCGTTGTCAAAGCCGCTGGTGGCTGCGTTCCCGGTTTTGCTGCTCGCATGGCTGCGTTTTGGCATCGCCGCGCTCGCCATGCCGCACTGGCTTCGGCGTCCCGCCGACGAACCTTCGATGACGGCACGCACCCGAGCGCTGGTGTTTCTCGAATCGTTCCTCGGCAACTTCCTGTTCTCCATCTGCATGCTGTTCGGCGTGAGCCTGACGAGCGCCGTGTCGGCCGGCGTGATCATGGCGTCGATACCCGCCGTCGTCGCACTCGCGAGCTGGCTGTTTCTTCGCGAGCGCATCACACGGCGGATCGGCTTCGCCGTCGCATGCGCTGCGGTCGGCATCGGCCTGCTTGCGTTCGCGCCGCTGCATCCGCCGGCGCCGTCGAGCAGCATCGCTTTGACGTCGATGCCATGGCTCGGCAACCTGCTGGTGTTCTGTGCCGTGCTGTGCGAGGCCGCGTATGCAGTGATCGGCAAATCGCTGACGGGGCGGCTCGGGCCGAAGCGTATCTCTTCACTGATCAATCTATGGGGTTTCGTGCTCTCGACGCCGCTGGGCATCTGGTTCGCGCTCAGCTTCGACTTCGGCGCGGTAACACTTGGCCTGTGGGGCCTGCTCGTGGTTTACGCGTTGGCCGCGAGCACGTGGACGGTATGGCTCTGGATGACCGGCTTGAAGAGCGTGCCGGTGTCGCAGGCGGGCGTGTTCACGGTCATGCTTCCGGTCAGCGCGGCAGCGGTCGGCGTGCTCGTGCTGGGCGAGCGTTTGTCCGTGCTGCAGGTCTGCGCATTCGCACTCGCGCTGCTCGGCGTGGTGCTCGCCACCCTGCCCTCGAGAAAACACACGGCTTCTCCCCTCTGAAAA
>JBBJMS010000152.1:0-8791 GCA_037720315.1 Variovorax sp.
ACACGGTGCTCGGCTACATGCCGACCATCCTGAGCCTGTGCCTTTTCATCTCGATCGTCGGCACCTTGTCGCGCATGTACCGCGACAGCGAGATGGTGATCTGGTTTTCCAGCGGCCGCGGCCTGGCCGATTTCGCGGCGCCGCTTTTTCGGTTTTCATGGCCCGTGCTGCTGCTGGTCGCTGTATTCGCCCTGGTCGGCTGGCCATGGGCCAACTCTCAGACGCTGGGCATGCGCGCGCAGTACGAGCGGCGCAGCGACATCGAACGCGTCGCGCCCGGCGAATTCCGCGAATCGGCCGGTCGCAACCGGGTGTTCTTCATCGACAAGGACACGCCCGACGGCGCCACCGCTAGCAACGTCTTCATCTCCTCGGTGGAGCGTAACCTGCAGATCATCACATCCGCGCGCAGCGGCCGGATCGAAAACATCGACGACTCGCGCTACCTGATGCTGAGCAACGGGCAGCGGCTCGAGCGCACGCTGGACCAGACCGGCCTGAAGATCAGCGAGTTCGAGACCTACGGCGCCAAGGTCGGCAGCGATGTGGATTCATCAAACGATGCAAGCCCGGTGCGCGCCCGCACGACGCTGGCGCTGCTGCAGGACCGAAGTCCGCTCAATCGAGGAGAACTCGGCTGGCGCCTCGGCATGCTGTTTGCAGCCATCAATTTCGTGCTGCTGGCGCTGACGCTGTCGAGCGTCAACCCGCGGGTCAGCCGAAGCGGCAACCTGCTGTTCGCTCTGCTGGCTTTCGTCCTCTACTACAACATGCTCAATCTCGGCCAGAGCTGGGTCGCGTCCGGGCGCTACAGCATGGGCGGCTTCATGCTCGCGCTGCATGGGGGCACGCTGCTGATCGGCCTGGCGTGGCTCTCCAAGCGGCATCACAACTGGGCCCGGCCGCCACGCGACGCCCCTGCCCGATCGGCCACTCCGCCTCGCGCATGAAGACCATTCGCCGGCTGATCTATGCGGAGGTGCTGAAGGCGGTGGCGTTCGTCACCCTTGGCTTTTTGAGCCTGTTTTTCTTCTTCGACTTCGTGGACGAGCTGCAGTCCGTCGGCAAACCCGGCGGCGGCAGCTATGGCGCGGCGCAGGCATTGGTCTACGTCGCACTCCTGATCCCCAACCACTTGTACGAGCTGCTGCCCATCGCCGTGTTGATCGGCACCATCTTCGTGATGGCACGGCTGGCGCAGAGTTCCGAGTACACCATCCTTCGCACCAGCGGCCTGGGGCCTTGGCGTGCACTGCGCACCTTGCTCGTGCTGGGTGCCGGATTCGTGGTCCTGACGTTTGCCGTCGGCGACTACGTCTCGCCGGCAGCAGACCGTGCCTCACAGTTGCTCAAGGCCCGCTATCAGGCCCTTTATGCGTTTGCGGGCAACACCGGCGCCTGGCTGAAGGAAAGACAGGGCGATAGGTCCTACGCCGTCAACGTGGTGTCGATCGGCCGCGATGGCCTGCTGAAGGATGCGCGGATCTTCGAGTTCGACGGCAAAGGATTCGTCGTCTCGCAAACCACGGCTTCATCTGCGCGTATTTCCAATGGCCATTGGGCGCTGTTCGGCGTCGAGCGCCAGCAGTACGACACCCGCGGCACGGCCGACAAGGCTCGAGTCGTCACGACCGCGCTGCCGGCATTGAACTGGCCGACGTCCCTCACCAGCGAGATGGTGTCGGTCGCGCTGCTGCGACCGGACCGCATGCGCACGCTCGACTTGTTCGAATACATCCGCCATCTCGATGCCAACGGTCAGACCGCGCAACGCTACGAGATCGAGTTCTGGCGCAAGGTGTTCTATCCGCTCTCGTGCCTGGTGATGATCGTGCTCGCCCTGCCCTTCGCCTACCTGCATTTCCGCCAGGCCGGCATCACCGCCTACGTCTTCGGCGGGGTGATGATCGGCATCAGTTTCTTCCTGCTGAACAACGTGTTCGGCTATCTGGGCAACCTCAGCAACTGGTCGCCGTGGATCACCGCCGCGGCGCCCGGGTTGATTTATTCGGTGATGTCGCTGGCCGCTTTCAGCTGGCTGGTACTGCGGCGTTAGCGCGATGGCGAACCAAACCGGCATCGTGCTTTTTGCGCACGGCTCACGAGATGAGCGCTGGCGCGCGCCGGTCGAAGCCGTGGCAAAACGTGTCGCCGAACTCGACCCGTCTGTCCGCGTCGTTTGCGCCTATCTCGAACTGGTCGATCCCGACCTGCGCGCCGCAACGGCGACGCTGGCCGCAAGCTGCGTCGTTGCCGTGCGGATCGTTCCGTTGTTCCTCGGCATGGGCAAGCATGTTCGCGAAGACGTGCCGCTGCTGCTCGACGAACTCCGCTCGGCGCACCCCGCCATCGCGTTCACCCTCGCGCCGGCCGTGGGCGAAGAGCCTGACGTGATCGAACTGCTTGCCCGGGTCGCGCTTCGGCCTTGAAACGCACCCTTCGCGATAGACCGTTCGCGGCATAATGAATTTCGAATTAAGACGGAATTGTTATGAATCTCCACCAGTTCAAGTTCGTGCAGGAGGCCGTGCGGCGCAACCTCAACCTGACCGAGGCTGCCAAGGCACTCCACACTTCCCAGCCCGGCGTGTCCAAGGCCATCATCGAGCTGGAAGAAGAACTGGGCGTTGAAATATTCGCGCGCCATGGCAAGCGCCTGAAGCGCGTGACCGAGCCCGGCCAGCATGTGCTTGCGAGCATCGCCCTCATCATGCGGGAGGTGGGCAATCTGAAGCGCATCGGCGAGCAGTTCAGCGCCCAGGACAGCGGCACGCTGTCGATCGCCACGACGCACACGCAGGCGCGCTACGTGCTGCCGGTGCCGGTCGCCAAGCTGCGCGAGGCGTATCCGAAGGTCAACGTCAGCCTGCACCAGGGCTCGCCTGACCAGGTGGCACGGATGGTGATCGACGAGATTGCCGAAATCGGCATCGCGACCGAATCGCTCGCCGACTACGCCGAGCTGGTGACGATGCCTTGCTACGAATGGCAGCATGTGCTCGTGCTGCCCAAGGAGCACCCGCTTGCCGACAAGGAGCGCATCTCTCTCGAGGACCTCGCAGCCGAGCCGATCATTACCTACCATCCCTCGTTCACGGGACGTACCCGCATCGACCATGCCTTTGCCCAGAAGAAGCTGGAGCCGCGCATCGCGCTCGAGGCGATCGATTCCGACGTCATCAAAACCTACGTGAGGCTCGGCCTCGGCGTCGGCATCGTGGCCGAGATGGCGGTACGCGACGAGTCCAACGCCGACCTGGTGGTGCGCCCGATGGGACATGTGTTCGGCACCAACATCGCACGGGTCGCATTCAAGCGCAGCGCCTACCTGCGCAACTTCGTCTTCAAATTCGCCGAGCTGCTTTCCGAGAGGCTCGACCGCAACCTGATCGCCAAGGCCTTGAGCGGTCATAGCCAGGACTACGAATTGTGAGCACCGTCGTCCCCCGCACCCCCAAGGTCGAAACCAAGCTGCCAAGCGTCGGCACCACCATCTTCACTGTCATGTCGGCACTCGCCGCCGAGAAGAACGCGGTCAATCTGGGGCAAGGCTTTCCGGATTTCAATTGCGATCCGAAGCTACTCGATGCGGTCGGCGCCGCCATGGCGGCCGGTCACAACCAGTACCCGCCGATGCCCGGCATCCCGGCCTTGCGCGAGGCAATCGGCTCGAAGATCGCTGCGCTCTATGGACGCAGCTACGATCCCGCGACGGAAATCACCATCACTGCCGGCGCCACGCAGGCCATCATCACGGCGATCCTCGCGGTGGTTCACCCAGGTGACGAGGTGATCGTGCTGGAGCCGTGCTACGACAGCTATGCGCCCAACATCGAGCTGGCCGGCGGCACGGTGGTGCGGGTGCCGCTCACGCCCGGCAGCTTCCGGCCCGACTTCGACAAGATCGCCGCCGCCATCACCCCGCGCACGCGCGCAATCATCGTCAACACGCCGCACAACCCGAGCGCCACCGTGTGGACCGAAGCCGAGATGCGCCGGCTCGAGGAACTGCTCGCGCCCACCGACGTGCTGGTGATCAGCGATGAGGTCTACGAGCACATGGTCTACGCCGGCGCGCGCCACGAAAGCGCGGCACGTTTTCCGGGCCTTGCCGCCCGCAGCATCGTCGTGTCGAGCTTCGGCAAGACGCTGCACGTCACCGGCTGGAAGGTCGGCTACGTTGCCGCACCCGCCGCGCTCACCGCCGAATTCCGCAAGGTGCACCAGTTCAACGTGTTCACCGTCAATACGCCGATGCAACACGCTCTCGCCAGCTACATGGCCGATGCGGCGCCTTACCTCGAACTGCCCGCGTTCTATCAGCGCAAGCGCGACTTCTTCGCCGCCGGGCTCGCGAAGACGCGCTTCAGACTTCTGCCGAGTGGTGGCACCTACTTCCAATGTGTCGACATCGGGCAAGTGAGCGATCTCGGCGAGGCCGAGTTTTGCCAGTGGCTCACGAGCGAAATCGGCGTGGCGGCGATTCCGCTTTCGGCCTTCTATGCAAGCGGCTTCGACCAGCGCGTGGTTCGCTTCTGCTTCTCCAAGAAGGACGAGACGCTGCAGACCGCGATCGACCGGCTGGCGCGACTCTGACGCAAACGGTAGGAGAGTCCTGACCGCACGAGGGCGCCCTTTCCGTCGAGACACGGGCCGCCACGGCCCGAACATCCGGGTTCTACTTACAACACCTAGGAGAAGTCCATGTCCCTCTCATTGATTCTGCTGATCGTCCTGATCTTGCTGCTGGTCGGCGCGTTGCCGACCTGGGGCCACAGCCGGAGCTGGGGCTACGGGCCGAGCGGTGGCCTGGGTCTGGTTCTGCTGGTGGTGATCGTGCTGCTGGTGATGGGACGCATATAGGCGTGAACCGGCGCCGCGCTTCAATTGAGCGCAAGGCCCACTTCGGTGGGCCTTTTTCATGTGCTCTTCAGCGTTCGAGTTGCACCCACAGCTTGTCGAGCCGCTTGACACTGACCGGTTGCGGGGTTCGCAGTTCCTGCGCGAAGAAACTCACCCGAAGCTCTTCGAGCAGCCAGCGGAATTCATCCATGCGCTCGTCGACCGCGCCCTTGCGCTCCGCCAGCAGGCGCCAGTAGCGCTGCTCCTGCGGCCGCAGCTCTGCTGCGCGCTGGGCGTCCCGCGCCGGGTCGGCGCGCAGCTTGTCCAGACGCAGCACGATGGCCTTGAGGTAGCGGGCGAAGTGCTGCAGGCGCGGCCATGGCGTATCTGCGATGAAGCGCCTTCCGACCAGGCGCTGGAGCTGCTGTGCGGCGTCGGCAACGGCGGCAGGCTGGATCTTCGTGTCCTTGATCTTGCGCGCCGCGAGCCCGTACTCGGCCAGGATGACAGTTGCCAGCCGCGCCACCTCGTTCGCGATCAGGGTGAGGCGCCCACGACCCTCGTCGATGCGGCGCTTGAACGCAGCCTCGTCCGCCGCCAGTGGCTCCTGCAGGAACGCGCGCTCCAACGCGACCTCGACGATCTGCGCACGCAGCTCCTCCGCCGTGCCGAGCGGCATGTATGCGACGGCCATCTTCTGCAAGTCCGGAATATTCTTTTCGAGATACTTGAGCGCGTCCTTGAGCTGCAATGCAAAGAGTCGGCGCAGGCCGGCACGGTGCTTTGCTGCGGCGACCGCCGGCTCGTCAAACACTTCGATCGTGACCGCGTCCACAGCATCGACCAGCGCCGGAAACCCGACCAGCGACTGCGCGCCGCGGCGTACTTCCATCAGCTCCGGCAACTCGCCGAAGCTCCATGTCGTGTAGCGCTCGCCGGCGCGCAATGCCCGCATCGCGGTCGCCTGCGTGGGCGCAGTCGTCACTGCTGCACGCGGTACGCCATCTGGCATGCGCTCTGCAGAAGCCGCCTTGACGTTCAGCCCCGCCAGCGCCTGGAACGCACCGCGCGCCTGCGAACCCAGCTCCGCCTTCAGCGCACCAAGGCTGCGTCCGGTGCCGAGCTGCCGGCCGTGCTCGTCGACCACGCGCAGGTTCATGAACAGGTGCGGCGGCAGCATGTCGAGCTTGAAGTCGACGCGCTTGACGTCCAGGCTGGTCTGGTCGCGCACCCGTTTGAGCAGCGCATCCGTCAGCGAGCCATGGCCGAACACCTCCGGCGCCACCAGCGCCTCGGCGAATCGCAGGGCCGATTCCGGCAGCGGCACAAGGCGCGCGCGCGGCTTCTGGGGCAGGCTCTTCAGGAGCGCCTGCACCTTGTCCTTGAGCATGCCGGTCACCAGCCATTCACAGCGCTCTTCGCCAACCTGGTTCAGCACGAAGAGCGGCACGGTGACGGTGAGTCCGTCCCTGGCATCGCCCGGCTCGTGAAGGTAGCTCGCGGCGCAGTCGACACCGCCCAGCCGGATGGTTGCCGGAAACGATTGCGTCGTGATGCCGGCGGCGGTGTGTCGCATCAGCTCTTCGCGCGTCAGGCACAGAAGCTGCGGCTCGTCCTTCTCTGCATGGCGATACCAGTTCTCGAACACAAGTCCGCTGGATACATCCGGCGGCACTTGCGCGTCGTAGAACGCGTAGATCAGTTCATCGTCGACCAGCACATCCTGCCGGCGCGACTTGTGCTCCAGCCCCTCGACCTCGCGCACCAGCTTGCGGTTGGCTGCAAGGAACGCCAACCTGCTTTCCCATTGCCCGCCGACCAGCGCCTCGCGGATGAAGATCTCGCGCGCCGCCACGGGGTCGACCTTGCTGAAGTCCACGCGGCGTCCACTGTAGACCACTAGCCCGTAGAGGGTGGCACGCTCCAATGCCGCGACCTGCGCGCCTTTCTTCTCCCAGTGGGGATCGAGCAGTTGCTTCTTGAGCAGGTGACCCGCGACCTGTTCGAGCCACTGCGGCTCGATGTTGGCGATGCCGCGGCCGAAGAGGCGCGTGGTTTCGACCAGTTCGGCCGCCACGATCCAGCGCCCCGGCTTCTTCTTCAGGTGGGCGCCCGGATGCCGGTAGAACTTGATGCCGCGCGCGCCGAGGTATGCCTCGTCGTCTTCCATCTTCCAGCCCACGTTGCCGAGCAGGCCGGCAAGCATCGAGAGGTGCAACGGCTCGTATCCGGCCGGCGCGGAATTGATGCGCCACTTGTGCTCGGTCACGACGATCAGCAGTTGCGAATGGATGTCGCGCCACTCGCGCACCCGCCGCACGTTGATGAAGTTTTGCCGCAGCAGCGACTCGTACTGCCGGTTGCTGAGCTTGTGGGTGTCGCCGTGGCCGCCGCGGGCGTCTTGAATCCACTTCCACAGCCTGAGGTAGCCGCTGAACTCGCTCTTCTCGTCGTCGAATTTGGAGTGCGCCTGGTCGGCCTGTTGCTGCGCATCCATGGGCCGGTCGCGCACGTCCTGCACCGACAAGGCGCTGGCAATCACAAGCACTTCTTCGAGCGCGCCGCGCGTGCGCGCTTCCAGGATCATGCGACCCACACGCGGGTCCAGGGGCAGCTTGGCCAACTCGGCGCCGGTCGGCGTGAGCTCGTTCGCGTCGTCCACCGCACCCAGTTCGTTGAGCAGCTGGTAGCCATCTGCGATCGCGCGTCGCTGCGGCGCCTCCAGAAACGGGAAACGCTCGACGTCGCCCAGGTGCAGCGACTTCATCCGCAGGATGACGCCAGCGAGCGATGAACGCAGGATCTCCGGATCGGTGAACGGCGCCCGACCCGCGAAATCCTTTTCGTCGTAGAGCCGGATGCAAATGCCGTCCGCCACGCGTCCGCAGCGGCCCGCGCGCTGGTTGGCCGCGGCCTGGCTGATCGGCTCGACGAGAAGCTGCTCGACCTTGCTGCGGAAGCTGTAGCGCTTGATGCGGGCGGTACCGGTATCGATCACATAGCGAATGCCCGGCACGGTGAGCGAGGTCTCGGCGACATTGGTTGCGAGCACGATGCGCCGGCCCGTATGGCTGTCGAAGATGCGCTCCTGCTCGGCCTGCGAAAGGCGTGCGAACAGCGGCAGCACCTCGGCGCTGCGCATCAACGGCTGATGGCTCAGGTGCCGGCGCAAATGCTCGGCCGCCTCGCGGATCTCGCGTTCGCCCGGCAGAAAAACAAGGATGTCGCCGGCATGGTGCGGATCGCGCCATAGTTCGTCGACCGCATCGGCGATGGCGTCGTTCAAGTCGTGGTCGCGCGACTCCTCAAAGGGCCGCCAGCGCTGCTCGACCGGGAACATCCGGCCAGACACCATGATCGTCGGCGCCGGCCCGTTCTTGGATGCGAAATGCTGCGCAAAGCGATCTGCATCGATCGTGGCCGAGGTCACGATGATCTTCAGGTCGGGCCGGCGCGGCAGGATCTCGCGCAGATAGCCGAGCAGGAAGTCGATGTTCAGGCTGCGCTCGTGCGCCTCGTCGATGATGATCGTGTCGTAGCGGCGCAGGTCGCGGTCGTGAGCGATCTCCGCGAGCAGCACGCCGTCGGTCATCACCTTGAGCCGAGTGTCCCGCGAGGACAGTCGGGTGAACCGCACCTGGTAACCCACCAGGGCGCCGATCGAGGTCTGCAGCTCCTCGGCGATCCGCTCGGCCACGGTCCGCGCGGCGATCCGGCGCGGCTGGGTGTGACCGATCGAGCGGCGACCCAGCTCCAGGCAGATCTTGGGCAGCTGGGTGGTCTTGCCCGACCCGGTCTCGCCGGCCACGATGACGACCTGGTGAGCGGTGATCGCCGCGGCGATCTCGTCGTGCCAGGCGGTGATCGGCAGGTCGGGGTCGAAGGAGATCAGGAGTGCGGACGGGATGGGGGGTCGTGACGACACCTGCTGCGGACCTGCGACTGCGGG
>JBBJMS010000153.1:0-8779 GCA_037720315.1 Variovorax sp.
CGGACAATCAGGAAGAGACGGACCGCTACTGGAACGCGATCGTCGGCAATGGCGGGCAGGAAAGCCAGTGCGGCTGGTGCAAGGACAAATGGGGCGTCAGCTGGCAGATCACCCCTCGCGTGCTGACCGATGCACTCGCCAAGGGGGGCGACGCGGCTAAACGTGCGTTCGAGGCGATGATGCCGATGAAAAAGATCGACGTCGCCGCCATTGAAGCGGCTGTGCGCGGCTGAACTTACGGTTTTGCCGCGCCGAAGTCCAGAAATTCAACCGGTGCGAAGCTCGGTTCAGGATTGCTGCGCGGCCGCTTCGGCGGTTCTTCGAGCGCCATAAAGCCCGTCGCTGCGAAGCTGATGTCGCGCCGGACCTGAGCTTGTGTCTGGCGCTCTCTGGCTTTCTCGCGCAGCCTTGCCAGGTCGGCTCTGACTTCGCCGAGAGAGCGCATCGGGGCGGGAGGAGGCGGGAGCATTTCGGGCCGAGGCACGAACGGCGCCGATGACTCGGCAAGCACGAAAGGCGCGCAAGGGGCAGCCGCCTCCGCCGGCAGTGCCACCGGGCGCTCGCCGCGGCGGGCGCGATTCCCCCGCAATGCTTGAAGGAAGCTGCTGAAAAGACGGGATGCGTTCATGCGGCGCCCTTCATGAACGCGCGCAGGCACCGGCATGCCTCGGCGGCGTGCGCCTGCGCGATCGTCCGAGCGGCCAGCCGTTGTGCGGCCAGAAGGTTGATGTCGGGGTCGAGATCCTCGGCGGGCACTCGGCCCGGCAGCCCGAGCGCCTTGAACGCTTCGAAAAGCCGCTCGCCGTTGCGAATGCGCGCGCCCACCTCGCTCACCACCTTCGCGCCGGTGTCTTCGGCCTTCATCTTTCGGCCCAGGAGCGATTCGATGTCGCTGGCGGTCAGGGCGATGCGTAGCTGCGCATCGTCGAGCAGCAGGAAGCAGTCGGGATAGTCGCTGTCGCGGCATGCCATGCTGATCTTGTGGGGGCCGACTTCGCCGGTGGGGCGGCGGAAGCCGTAGACCGTGGTGAAAAGGGGCATGGCGGCTGCTCCGGTGTTGTGTTGCGCTGACCATTCTTGGGCACGCAGCGGCGTTGCGTAGCTTTTACGCGACCGCCGGCGCATCACGGCGGGCCAAGCCGTGACAAACGACACACGGGCGTCACGCGGCGCCAACACGAAGACGCTCCCCGCTTCCATGGCCGTTCGAAAAATCACGCTCGACCGGCCTTTCGGCACCGCAACGCAAGCGGCGTGCCAAGGGCTGACATCTTGATGCGACACTCGATGCAGGGCTTCGAGCGGTGGCGGCGAGCGGTCGGCAGCGGGCCCGCCTGCAAAAAGAACAATGAAGTTCGATCCATTGCGTATCACTGGCGAAAACGGCACCGCCTACCGGCTGGGCGAGCCGATGCACGTCTACGACGCAGAACACCTGCTGGGCGTGATCGACCCGGTGCGCGTGAGCCGCGATGGCTCCGAAGTACGCATCGAGCGCTTCGTGCCAAGCCGGCACGTCAAGACTGGGAAGCGCAATTTCGGACCGCTCGTGCTGCTCGAGGTGACCTTGTACCTGGCGACGCACTTCCGTGGCGTGCAGATGGTCAGCTTTTCATTGAACCGCGAGATCGAGATGCACGGCGACGGCATGCAGGTGGCCGTCGCACGCTCCGAACTGTTGCACGGCATCGGCGCAGAGAGCATCACGATCAGCCCGCGGCCCGATTCGTCGATCCCCGGCAACTTCGTGGTCGAGGGCGAATGGGCCTACAACCCAGCCAACCTTGCGGCGCTCGAAGAATGTCTGCTGCGCGAGCGCAGTGGTTATCGCGCCCGCGCGCCCGATTCGACGGGACTGCCCGCACCGCTGCGCTGGCTGCGGCGCCTGATGCGAGGCGCCGGCAGGTAGGCGCCGCCTATGGCCGCAGCGCCGCGGTGAACGGCACCAGCGACCACGCGCCCTCGATCAGCCTCGGCCCCAGGAACGCGCCGAGCTGCGGCATCAGCAAGTGCATCATCGCGATGCCCGCCAGCAGCGTCAGCGGAAAGCCGACCGCAAAGATGCTGGACTGCGGCGAAGCGCGGTTCAGGATGCCCATCGCCAGGTTGAGCGTGAGCAGCGCGGTGACGAGCGGCAGCGCCAGCATCAGGCCGGTCGCGAAGATGCGGCTCGCGCCGCCGACCAGGAACATCCAGCCCTGCGCCGCCAGCGGCGCATCGGCGATCGGCAGGGTCTGGAAGCTCTCCGACAGCGCCGCGACCAGCAGCAGGTGCCCGTCCAACGCAAGGAAGATCAGCATGGCGAGCATGTTCAGGAGCCGCGCGACCACCGTCGTCGCGCCGCCGCTCATCGGATCGAAGAAGGACGCGAACGACAGGCCCATCTGAAGGCCGATGTATTCGCCCGCCGCCATCACGGCGGCAAACACCATGCGCATCGTGAAGCCCATGGCACCGCCGATGAGCACCTGCTGCACAAGAATCCACAGGCCGCCGGCCGATACCACCGGCACCGGTGGCATCGGTCCGATGGTCGGCGCCAGGACCACGGCGAGCATGGCGGCCAGCGCCACTTTCACCTGCCTCGGCACCGCCGACTCGCCGAAGATCGGCGCGGTGGAAATCAGTGCCAGCATGCGCACGAAGGGCCAGAGGAAGGCGACCGTCCAGGCGCTCAGCTCGGCTGACGTCACCGAGAACACGGGAGGCATCAGGCCACCAGTTGCGGAATGCTCGAGAACAGCTGGCGCAGGTAATCGACCATCATCCCCAGCATCCACGGCCCGGCGATCACCAGCGTTGCGAACACCGCCAGCAGCTTCGGAATGAACGACAGCGTGGCCTCGTTGATCTGCGTGGCGGCCTGGAAGATGCTGATCACAAGGCCGATCACGAGCGCCACCAGCAGGAGCGGCGCGCCGAGCAGCAGCGAGACGTGGATCGCCTCGCTGCCAAGCGTCATGACGGATTCGGGAGTCATCTGAATGGTCCACCATGCCACTCGTGACAAGCGCGCACGAAACCCGCACGGTGAATGCCTAGAACACCGCGGAACCGGCTTTGCCGGGCCGCAGGTGTTGCCCCCTGCAAGGGGGTGGGCGAGAGCGACACGAAGTGCGCGAAGCCTGGGGGTGTGCCAGGAACGGCGGGCCGCTGGTATCGCCCTCTTGAGGGGGGAGCGCCGCAGGCGCATCGGGGGTGTTTCATAGATAAAAGCTCTGGGCCAGCGCGGCGACCAGCAACTGCCAACCGTCGGCCATGACGAACAGCATCAGCTTGAAGGGCAGCGCGATCGACGCCGGCGGCACCATCATCATGCCCATCGACATCAGCACGCTGGCCACCACCAGGTCGATGATGAGGAACGGAATGAAGATGGTGAAGCCGATCTGGAACGCGGTCTTCAGCTCGCTGATCACGAACGAGGGCAAGAGGATGCGCAGCGGCACCGCCTCGGGTCCTTCCATGTCGGGCACCTTGGCGAGCCGGGCGAACAGCGCCAGGTCGTTCTCGCGCGTCTGCTTGAGCATGAAGGTCTTGAACGGCGCGATGCCGCGCTCGAGCGCCTGCTCGGCGCTGATCTTGTTCTCGGAGAAGGGGCGGTACGCCTCGTCATAGACCTTGTCGAACACCGGCGCCATGACGAAGAAGGTGAGGAACAAGGAGAGTCCGACCAGGATCTGGTTGGGCGGCGACGACTGCGTGCCGATCGCGGTGCGCAACAGGCCCAGCACGATCAGGATGCGCGTGAAGCTGGTCATGCACAGCAGCAGTGCCGGCAGGAACGACAGCGATGTCAGCAGCACCAGCGTCTGCACGCTGAGCGACCAGGTCTGGCTGCCGCCTGCGCCTGGCGTGCTCACCAGACCCGGCAGCCCCTGGGCCGCCGCGAACACCGGCAGCGCCAGGGCGAGCATCGCCAGTGCGCCGCGAACAAGGCGCATGAGGTGGGTGCGCTGCATCATGCGGCCGGCCGGAGGCTTGACGCCGAGCGACTCGCGCAGCTTCTGCGCAAACAGCCCGCCCGCCTGGGCAAGCCGTGGATTGAACGGTGCCGGCGCATCGGGCATGGCCTGCGCGGGCAGCGTGTGCAGCGTGTTGACCTGGTCACGCCCAGCACCAGCCAGGTGGCGCCGACTTCGACCACCACCACGCGCTCGCGCTGGCCGACCATGGTGCTGGACACCACGCGCGCAACCTGCCCGCCGCCGAAGCGCGGCAGGCCGAAGCGGCGCGCCAGCCAGGCGCACAGGAAGATCAGGCCCAGCACCACCAGCATGCCGAAGCCGGCCTGCAGCATGCCGTAGCCGCCGACGGCCGAGGGCGCTTCGGCCGCGGCGGCCGAGGGAACGGTCGGCAGGGCGGCATGCGCCGCGCGAGCCGCTGCGCAAGCCAGCACGAATCCGGCGCCGAGCCGGCGAACGAGGTTCATGGCCGGCTGAGCTTTTGCATGCGCTCGGACGGCGTGACGATGTCGGTCAGGCGGATGCCGTACTTCTCGTTCACCACCACCACTTCGCCCTGCGCGATCAGGTAGCCGTTGATCAGTACGTCCAGCGGTTGGCCGGCCAGGCCGTCGAGTTCGACCACCGAGCCCTGCGACAGCTGCAGCAGGTTCTTGATGGTGATGCGGGTGCGGCCGATCTCGGCGGTGAGCTGCACCGGCACGTCGAGGATGCGCTCGATGTCCACCGGTGAGCTGCCGGATGCGGCGTCGGCGCCGAGCGGCTGGAACACCTGGGCGCCTACCGGCGTCGCCACCGGCGCGAGTGCGCGTGCGGCTGCCGGGGCGGGTGCGGGCGCGGAGACGGGTGCGGGTGCAGGCGCGGAAGCCGCGGTCTGCTCGGCCAGCGCGCTGGCCCAGTCGTCCACGTCGCTGGTCGAAGAAGTGTTGTCAGTCATGGTCGGGTCTGGAGTCGGAGTCCTGATGGGAAATCATCTGTTGCACGCGCAGGGCGTAGCGCTCGTTCGATATGCCGAAGCCGCAGGCCATGACCGGAATGCCGTCCACGCGGGCCATCACCGAGTCGGGCAGGTTGATCGGCAGCACGTCGCCGACCTGCAGCTTCATCACCTCGCCGATGGTCGAATCCATGGTCACGAAGTCGGCGCAAAGCTCCACGTCGGCGCTCTGCATCTGCTGCGACATCTGCTTGACCCAGCGCTTGTCGACCTCGATCTCGTCCTGCACCGGGTTCGACAGCAGGTCGCGCACCGGCTCGATCATCGAATAGGGAATGCACACCGTGAGGAAGCCGCCGACCGGGCCGAACTCGATCTGCAGCGTGGTGGTGATCACCACCTCGTTCGGCGCCACGATGTTGGCCAGCTTGCCGTGCATTTCCGAGCGCACGTAGTCGAACGCCAGCGGATACACCGGTTGCCAGGCCTCGCCGTAGCACTGCAGCGTGAGGTTCAGAAGCCGCTTGATGATGCGTTGCTCGGTGCGCGTGAAGTCGCGGCCTTCCACGCGGACGTGATAGCGCCCGTCGCCGCCGAACAGGTTGTCGACCACCAGGAAAACCAGCTTCGGGTCGAACACGAACAGCGCCGTGCCCCGCAGCGGCTTCATGTGCAGCAGGTTGATGTTGGTCGGCACCGGCAGGTGGCGGATGAACTCGCCGTACTGCTGGATCTGCACCGGCCCGACCGAGATGTCGGGGCTCTTGCGCATGAAGTTCAGCAGCGAGCTGCGCAGCTGGCGCGCAAAGCGGTCGTTGATGACCTCCAGCGTGTGCATGCGCCCGCGCACCACGCGGTCGGGCGCGCCGAGGTCGTAGGTCGGCAGTCCGTCCACAGCCGGCTTGGGCGCGCGCGTCTGGTCGACTTCGCCGCCCGTGACGCCTTGCAGCAGTGCATCGACCTCGTCCTGCGAGAGCACCTGTTCGTAGGCCATGTGGCTGCTCGCTCCTACTGCACGACGAAGGTGTTGAACGACACGCTCGCGATGGCTTGCGGCGCGGCGTCGGGGGCGAGCGGCCGGTTCAGTTCGGTCCGGATCTCCTCGGCCAGACGGGCCTTGTCTTCGGTCGACACCAGCGTTGCCGGCTCGCGGTTCGACAACAGCAGCAGGAGCCGGCTGCGTAGTTCGGGCATGAACTCGACGATCTGGGTCTTGGCCTCTTCGTTGTTCACCTTCAGCGCCATGCCGATGTGCAGGAATCGCCCGCGGCCTTCGGACTGCATGTTGACGGTGAGCGGTTCGAGCGTGACGAAGATCGGCTTGACCGCTTTCGCCTGCGCCTGCTGGGTCTGCGCCTCGGCAGACTTCGGTGCGAAGTACTTGCTGCGGCTGAGCGCGAAGCCGCCGGCGCCGAGCGCACCTAGGCCGCAAGCGATCGCGACCGCGATCAGCAATTTCGAGGGCCCGCGCCGGACGACGGGTTCGGCTTGGGGAAGAAGGGGACTGGTGGCCATATGGAGCTGCTGAATTGGTTCAACGCTATTTTTGGCCGGCAGGGCGCCGGGCGAAGGGCCGATCAAGCGGGGGAAAGGGCCTCAGATCCTGCGTTTCGTTTTTCAGGCGAAGGTGTCGACGCCCGCGCCGGATGCGCTGCGTGCGGCGGCCGCGATGGCCGGCGCTGCGGCATCCACCCGTGCCGCGGATGGATAGGGCGTGTTCCCCGAGCCGCCCTGGCGTTGATGCTGCTGCTGCTGATCGAAGCCTCCGGCCTGCCCGGCCCACTGGCGCGATTCGGCGCCGACCGAGGTCTGGCCCAGGCTGATGCCTTGTTCGGCCAGCGCATTGCGCAATTGCGGCAGCGCCGCCTCGACCGCCTTGCGTACCGACTCGTGGGCCGACACGAACATGGCCTGCGCCTGGTTGTCGCCGATGCTGAGCGTGACCTTGAGCGGCCCCAGGCCGGCGGGGTTCAGGTTCAGCTCGGCCGTCTGCTGGCCGCCTGCGTGCATGCGGATGACCTGCTGGCCCATGGCCGGGCCCCACTCGGGACTGCCGACGGGCGGTGCCACGGTGAGCACCGGGAGCGCCGTCGAGGGCGCACCGGCACGTTCGGTCGCGGCTGGCATGCGGTGCAGCGATGCCAGGTCGACGAGCGGGGTCGACGTGCTCGCCGCCGACGCCGGATCGATGCGATCGAAAGCCGCGGCCGCGGCGGCGCCCGCCATCGGCGCGGCCGCCGATGCGGCGGTGCCTTGGACTTCGGCTCGGGATGATTCCGGCAATGTCTTGGCCTGCCGTTCGACGGCCGCGGCCAGCATGCTGGCGCCGGTCGGCGCGGGTTTGACGGTGGGCAGGGCGCCCAACGCCGCCAGCAAGGCCGTGGCCTCGGCCGGCGCCGGTGACGCATCCGTGCCGGCCGCGCGTGCGTCCTGCGGCAGGCGAGCCGCCGCTGCGGCGGCCTGCAGCGCGGTGGTCTGCGAGGACAGGCCGTCGGCATCGGCAGCTTCGCCGTCCACGGGCAAGGCCGAAGCGGCTGCGATCTTGCCGGCGTCGCCTTCATTCACTGCTTCGGCGAGCGATGTCGCCAGTGCCTGCGCAGGCAGGGCGTCGGCATCGGGCACCGGTGCTCCGCCGCATCGAGCGCCTGGGCGGCGCCCGCGCGCACGCCGGCCGCGGCAGGCGCTGCTGCTGGCCGCGAATCGAGCGCGATGGTGGCCGGCGAGAGCAGGGCCAGGGCGACCAGTTCGGACGGGAGCTCGTCCTGGTCGTCGTCGGCGCGGGCCGTTTTCTTCGGCGCGGCGGCTTCGGCGGGCACTGCCGATGCCGGCGCCGGATTGCGGCCGGCGGCGCGCGAACGGTCGAGCATGGCGCTGAAATCCTGCCCTTGCTGTCCTTCGGACGCGGGGCGCCGCGCCCGCGCGAATCTGCCTGCCGTGTTGCCTGGCTGGCGGCCGCATTCGGGCCGGCAGAGGGAGAAATAAGGGTGGTCATGTCGGCTCCAGATGTCTGTTCAGGTATTCGAATGGCTGCTGGCGCGGTCGATGAACTTGCGCGCCGAGCGCTCGTCGCTGTCGCGCTGCTCGCGCTTGGACTGCACCATCAGTTCCTGCTGGCGCACCCGTTCGGCCAGCGTGTCGAACGACGTGAGTCGGCGCTTGTGGTGCTGCCACTCGCTGCGACCGACGTCGAGCCGGCTTTCGGCCTGCGCCGCGATGGCGCGCTGCTGCTTGATGGCGCCGTCGAGCGTGGCGAGGAAGTTGCGGTAGTTGTGCCACTGCGAGGACGGCAGGCCGTTCTGCATCAGCACCTGCAGCTGGTCGCTGTAGTCCTGCCGGTATTGCAGCAGCAGCTCGAGCTTCTGGTGCGCGCCGATCTGCGCGGTCTGCAGCGTGCCGAGCGCGCGCGCCGCGTCGTCGGTCTGCGTGCGGGCGAGGCCGGCCAGCATGTCGAGCGGAAGGTTTTGCGCCATTTGGGTGTCCTTGCTATGCGGCCGGGAACATGCCCGCCAGGTGCGCGATCGAGTCGCCGTAGCCGGCGCGCTCGTGCATCGGCTGCTGCAGGAAGGCTTCGATCTCGGGGTACATCGCGATCGCGCGGTCGAGCTGCAGGTCGTGGCCGGGCGCATAGGCGCCGACGCTGATCAGGTCGCGGTTGCGCTGGTAGCGCGACAGCATCTGCTTGGCGCGCCGCACGCTCTCGAACTGCGAAGGCGGTATCAGCGACGTCATGGCGCGACTGATGGAAGCCTCGATGTCGATCGCCGGATAGTGGCCGGCCTCGGCCAGGCTGCGCGACAGCACGACGTGGCCGTCCAGGATGGCGCGCGCCGAGTCGGCGATCGGGTCCTGCTGGTCGTCGCCTTCGGACAGCACGGTA
>JBBJMS010000154.1:0-8760 GCA_037720315.1 Variovorax sp.
ATCGCCGGTATTTTTGTCTTCACACGAACTGGGCGCTGAGGCGCCGGAGAAACGACATGGACTTGGGAATTGCAGGCCGCACGGCCTTGGTATGCGGCGCCAGCAAGGGGCTCGGCTACGGCTGCGCCGAAGCGCTGGTGCGCGAAGGCGTGAACGTGGTGATCGTTGCGCGCGGTGCCGAGGTGCTCGACGCCGCGGCGCAGAAGCTGATGGCGGCGGCTGCAGGCGTGCCCGGCGGCGCGAAGCCGTTCGTCAAGCATGTCGCGGCCGACATCACGACCGCCGATGGCCGGGCGGCTGCGTTCGCGTTGCACAAGGACTACGACATCGTGGTCACCAACGCGGGCGGTCCGCCGCCGGGCGACTTCCGCGACTGGGACCGCGAGGCCTGGATCAAGGCGGTCGACGCCAACATGCTCACGCCGATAGAGTTGATCAAGGCCACCGTCGACGGCATGGCCGCACGCGGCTACGGACGCATCGTCAACATCACCTCGAGCTCGGTCAAGGCGCCGATCGACATCCTCGGCCTCTCCAACGGCGCACGCAGCGGCCTCACCGGCTTCGTCGCGGGGGTGGCCCGAACGCAGATCGCGTCCAAGGGCGTCACCATCAACAATCTGCTGCCGGGCGCCTTCGACACCGACCGGCTCAAGGGCACCATGGCTGGCGCGGCAAAGAAGTCGGGACAGGATTTCGATGCGGTGTGGGAAGGCCGCAAGAAAGCCATTCCGGCACGCCGCTTCGGGACACCCGAGGAGTTCGGCGCGATCTGCGCCTTCCTGTGCAGCATGCAGGCGGCGTACCTGACGGGGCAGAACGTGCTGGCGGATGGCGGGGCGTATCCGGGTACCTACTGAGGGGAAGTTCCAGGGCGCTCAGCGCCGCGCCGACACCACGATCCCGCCGACGATCAGCGCGAAGGCCGCCGCGTGGTACCAGTGCGGCAGCTCGCCCAGGAAGGCGACGGACAGCAGCGCGGCGAACAACGGCGTCAGGTTCTGGAAGAAGCTGGCCACGCTCGGGCCTGCGCGCATCACGCCGGCGCCCCAGCAGCGATAGGCCAGCAGCGCCGGGCCGACCGCGATGAACACGAGCGCAGCGGCCACCGGCCAGCCCCAGTCAACATGGGCATCGGCGAGCGTCCATTCGCCGAACGAAAAGAGGCCCGACCAGGCCAGCCCGAACACGATCTGCGCCATCAGGAACGCGGCCCAGTCCCGTCGGACCTCTGCCGGCTCGGCGGTGCGCGTCAGCATCCAGCTGTAGGAGGCCCAGGCGAGGGTGGCGAGCAGCATGTAGAGATCGCCCGCCACCAGCCGCAGTGACAGCAACGCCTGCAGCTCGCCGCGGCTCAGCACCAGCAGCACGCCCGCCATCGAGAGCACCGCGCTCGCGAGCTGCACGGTGTTCACGCGCTGGCCAAAGAACAATGCGCCGGTGGCCAGCATCCACAACGGCATGCTGGAGCCGACCAGCGTCACGTTGAGCGGCGTTGAGGTCTGCAAGGCCAGGTACTGCAGCGCGTTGTAGCAGCCGACGCCGAGCAGCCCCAGCACCCCGTAGCGGCGCCAGTGCGGCCAGAGCGGACTGGCGCGGCGCAACACCGCGTAGGCGAACGGCAGCAGCAACACGAAGGCCAGCGCCCAGCGAATGAAGTTGAGCGTGAGCGGCGACACGAGTTCGCGCACCAGCCGGCCGACCACCGCATTGCCGGCCCAGAGCAAGGGCGACAGGGTCAGGAGCAAGGCGGTGGTTGGCGTGAGGCGTTGGGTCATCGACGAGAAGCAGGCGTGCACTGAAGAGGCATCCGAGAATACCTGCGGCCCGGCGCGAAACGAACAAGCTGTCTACGATGTGCCTCTTTTCGTGCATCCCACTTCGAGGAATAGAACCATGAGCAGCAAAGCCGTTCGCATCGATCGTCACGGCGGTCCCGAGGAACTGAAGATCGTCGACGTCGAAGTCGGCGATCCGGGCCCGGGTGAAATTTGCATCCGCCACCATGCGATCGGCCTGAACTTCATCGACACCTACCAGCGCAGCGGCCTCTATGCGCTTGCGATGCCTTTGCAGCTCGGCATGGAGGCGGCTGGCGTGGTCGAGGCGGTGGGCGAGGGCGTCACCCACCTGAAAGCCGGCGACCGCGCCGCCTACGCGAGCCAGCCGCCCGGCGCCTACTGCGAACGGCGAGTGATGCCGGCCAAGTGCGTCTGCAAGCTGCCGGCTGCGATCTCCTTCGAGACCGGCGCGGCGATGATGCTCAAGGGCCTGACGGCGCAGTACCTGCTGAAGAAGACGCTGCCGGCCGAAGGCCTGCAGCCGGGCGACTTCATCGTCTTCCACGCGGCCGCCGGCGGTGTCGGCCTCATCGCCTGCCAATGGGCCGAGGCGCTCGGCTTGCAGCTGATCGGCACCGCAGGCACCGACGCCAAGTGCAAGCTGGCACTCGAACACGGCGCGGCGCATGCCATCAACTACAGCACCGAAAACTTCGCAGACCGGGTGAAGGAGATCACCGGCGGCAAGGGCGTGAAGGTGGTGTACGACTCGGTGGGCAAAGACACCTTCGACGGCTCGCTCGCCTGCCTGCGGCCCTTCGGCCTGCTGGCGATCTTCGGCAACGGCTCGGGACCGGTGCCGCCGTTCGACCTGGGCAAGCTGGGCGCCAAGGGCTCGCTCTACGTCACGCGGCCGACGCTCTTCACCCACATCGCCACGCGCGAGAGCACGCAGGCGATGGCGGACGACCTGTTTGCGGCGGTGACCAGCGGCGCGGTGAAGATCCCGATCGACCAGCGCTATGCGCTCGCCGACGTGCAGCAGGCGCATCGCGACCTCGAGGCGCGCAAGACCACCGGCTGCACGATCCTGACGCTCACTTGAGGTCGATGAGGCGCGACTCGCGCACGCGGGTCGGCGCCAGGGCGCCGGCCGAGTCCAGGATCGGATAGGCGATCGAGCAGATGTGGGAGTTGATGCGCTTCAGGTCGCTGATCAGGTCGATGTGCAAAGAGCTGGTCTCGATGCTCGATGCCGTCTGGTCCGACAGCCGCCCCAGGTGCGTGTTTGCGTAGGCGCGCTCCAGGTCGCGAAAGCGTGCCTTCTCTTCCAGCAGCTTCTGCGCATCGCGCACGTTGCCGTTGAGAAACACGCTCATGCTCAGGCGCAGGTTGGCCACCAGGCGTTCGTGCAGCTCGACGATCTCGGCCATGCCGGCTTCGGAGAAGTTGCGCTCGCGCTTGATCTTCTTGTCCTCGATGTCGATGATCACGCGCTCGATGATGTCGCCGATCTGCTCCATGTTGATGGTGAAGCTGATGATGTCGGTCCAGCGGCGGCTTTCTTCTTCGCCCAGCGCCTCGCGCGAGATCTTGGTCATGTAGTACTTGATGGCCGAGTACAGCTCGTCGACGGTATCGTCGAGCTTGCGCAGCTCGCCGGCCAGGCGCAGGTCGTTGTTGCGGATCACGCCCAGCATGCCGATCAGCATGGTTTCGACAATGTCGGCCTGGTGCAGCGCCTCGCGCGCCGCGTTCGAGATGGCGAGCGTGGGCGTCGAAAGGGCCGACGGGTCGAGGTGTTGCGGCCGGCGCGTGGCGGCCGACTCCACCGGCACCGGCAGCAGCCGCGTCACCAGCCGCGCGACGCGGTTGGTCAACCCGATGAAGCCGATGCTGATGACGACGTTGAAGGCCAGGTGGTAGAGCACCACCATCTGCGTCGCGTCGGTGATGAAGGGTTTGACTTCCCGCAGCCAGAGGCCGACGAAGGGCGCGGCAATGGCGACCCCCAGCAGCTTGAAGAGCAGGTTGCCGACGGTCACCTGCCGCACGGGCACGGCCGACTTCGCGGTGGTCAGCACCGCGAGGATGCCGCTGCCGAGATTGGCGCCCAGCACGAGGCCGAGCGCAACGTCGAGCGGCACCACGTTCGAGCTGGCCATGGCCGCGACCAGCAGCACCACTGCGAGGCTCGAATAGCCAACGATCGCCAGCGCCGCGCCGATCGTGATTTCGAGCAGCACGTCGCTGCTGAGCGATGCCAGCAGTGCAAGCACCGGCGGTGCCGAGAACAGCGGACCGGTCGCGTCCACCACCAGCTGCAGCGCCAGCAGCATGAGGCCCAGGCCGATCAGCACGCGGCCGATGCGTCCCGCGGCAGTAGACCCGCGGGTGATGAACAGCACCACGCCGACGAAGATGAAGAGCGGCGACAGCCACGACAGATCGGCCGAGAACAGCACCGACATCAGCGCGGTACCCACGTCTGCGCCGCGCATCACTGCCAACGCCGCCGGCAGCGTGACCAGCCCCTGGCCGACGAAGGACGAGGTCATGAGCGAAGTGGCGGTGCTCGACTGCACCAGCGCCGTGACACCGATGCCCGACATTGCGGCAGAGAAGCGGTTGCGCATGCTGTGCACCAGGATCTTGCGCAGGTTGGCGCCGAATACGCGCAGGACGCCGGTGCGAACGAGATGGGTACCCCATACCAGCAGCGCCACGGCTGCCAGCAGGTTCAACAGATGCTTCATGGAAGGCGTGGACTATACGCCGCGGGTCTGCGCACGATCAGTCGATCAGGACGCCGTTGTCGAAGAACGGGTAGGGCCCTTCGAAGCTGCCGATGGAGGCGAGGTGCGTGACAAGCGGCCCGCTGCCTTCCCATGCATGCACCCGAAATGCGGGCGGCTCCAGCACCCACTGTGAGGCGGCATCCGGCGCCAGGTCGAGACAGACCTGATGGGCCGGCCCCGGCGCTGTCGAGGCGATGCTGCCGCCGAAGCGCACGTCGATGGCGCGGTGCAGGTGGCCGCAGATCACGCGCTCCACGTTCGGATGCCGCGAAATCAAGGCTTCGAGCGCATCGGCGCCTTCGAGCAGGCCGATGTCGTCCATGTGGCCGATCAACGTGCGAAAGGGCGGATGGTGCATGGCGACCACGACTGGCCGTCCCCGACAAAGGTCGAGCTGCTGCGCCAGCCAATCGAGCCGCGCGGCGTCGAGCGTGCCGTAGCTGTGGCCCGCCACGCAGGTGTCGAGGGTGAGCAGCTGCAGGTCGCCCACTTGCACCGCGTACTGCACGAAGCCGGAGCCGCGCAGGTAGGCATGGGCCGGGAAGCTTCGGCGCAGCCGGTCGCGGTCGTCATGGTTGCCGGGCATCAAGTAGACCGGCATCTGCAGTGGCGCCAGCAGTGCGGCCAGATGCGCGTATTCGGCGTCGCGGCCGAAGTCGGTGAGGTCGCCGGTGATCACCACTGCATCCGGCGCTTGCTTCAGCTGCAGCACTGATGCCACGGCCTGCCGAAGATAGGGCGCCGTGTCGAGCCGGCCGTAAGCCAGGCGGCCGTTCTCGCGGATGTGCAGATCGGTCAACTGGACCAGCAGCGTCGTCACGCGGCGATCTCCTCGGATGTCATCAGTCGCTCGGGGTTGATGCGGATGCCCACGCTGTCGCCCGGGCGGCAGGCGTTGTCGCGGCCGACGTCCGCGATCATCACCGGCTGTCCCTGCGTGCGCAGCCGCAGCTGCACCCGGTCGCCCAGGAAGGTGCGGTGCTCGACCAGTGCCTCGCCCCAACCGGCAGCGGGCAAACCGACTTCCACATCTTCCGGCCTCAGCAGCAACGCCGTGTGCGTTCGCCACGTCGGCGGGCATTCGATGGAGGCACCGCCGAAGCGCAGTACCCCGTCTGCCACTGCGTCGGGCGCGCGCTCCAGCCGGTTAACCCGACCCAGGAATTCGGCAACGAAGGGATGCTGTGGCGAGCGATACAGGTCCTCGCCGCGACCGATCTGCACGATTCGGCCTGCGCGCATCACGGCCAGCCGGTCGGCGATGACCATCGCTTCCTGCTGGTCGTGCGTGACGTGGACCGCGGTGATGTGCAGCCGCCGCAGCAGTTCGCCCAGCTCGTCGCGCAACGACTCCTTCAGCTTGGCGTCGAGCGCGGACAGCGGCTCGTCGAGCAGCAGCACGCGCGGCCGCACGGCAACGGCGCGCGCCAGGGCGACACGCTGGCGCTGTCCGCCGGAGAGTTCGCCGGGGCGCTTGTTCTCCAGGCCGGTCAGACGCGTCAAGTCGATCAGTTCGCCGACCGTGGCGCGCTCGTCCGCCGCGCTCGCGCCGCGGATGCGCAGGCCATAGCCGATGTTGGCGGCCACGCTCATCTGCGGAAAAAGAGCATAGCTCTGGAACACCATACCCACGCCGCGCTGCTCGACCGGCTTGTTCGTCACGTCCTGGTCGCCAAAGCGGATGGAGCCGCCCTTGTCGAGCGTCTCGAGCCCGGCGATCAGCCGCAGCAACGTGGTCTTGCCGCAACCCGAAGGCCCCAGCAAGGCGAGCACCTCGCCGGGCTCGACATGCAGGCTGGTCGGCTGGAGGCCGCGCGTGCCGTCGGCGTAGGTCTTGGAGCAGTTGTCGATGTCGACTGGAATGCGTTCAAGTTTCATAGCGTTTCTGCATGAGATGGGCGAGGGATTGAAGGCCCCACAGCACCGGAAGGATGACGATGAAGAAAACCAGCGTGTAGGCCGAGCCGACCTCCAGCCGCATCGAGGCGTAGCTGTCGGCAAGGCCCACGGGCAGCGTGCGGGTGAGCGGCGTGTGCAGCATCCAGGTAAGGTTGAACTCGCCGACCGAGAGCGTGAAAACCATCAGGCTGCCCGCGACGATGGCAGGAAACACCGCCGGCACCAGGATGCCGAGGAAGCGCTGCCGGAAGCTCGCGCCCAGCGTGCGCGCCGCCTCTTCCAGCGCGACGAGGTCGTGGCGCTGGAAAGCCGACGCGACGGTGCGCACCATGAACGGCAGCGTGAAGACGATGTGCCCGACCAGGATGAATGCGAAGCTCTGGCGGAACGCCGTGATCTGGCCGTAGGCCAGGATCAATGCCAGCGCAGTTGCCAGGCCCGGCACCGCCACCGGCAGCGTCAGCAGCTCTTCGAAGATGCGTGCCGCCCGCGAGCGGCTGCGCGCCAGCGCATAGGCGCACGGCACGCCCAGCAGCACGGTGCCGGCGACGCAGACCAGCGCCAATGCGAGCGACCAGCCGACGGTGCCGCCGTAGATCTCCCACACCTCGCGCAGCCAGCGCAGCGTGAGCCCGCTCTTGAGGCCGACGCTGTAGTTGTTGACCAGCCCCGCCATCACCGACAGCAGCATCGGCGCGATCATGAAGAAGCTCACGATCGCCGTGACCGCGCACAGGAAGGGCGCCTTGGTTTGCGTGTGTTGCCGCATGCGACCTCCTCAGCGCACCACCGGGCTGCCACCGAAGTGACGCGCCAGGAACAACACCAGCCAGGTCACCACGCCGAGCGAGATCGACAGCGACGCGGCCAGCGCGAAGTTGGCGTAGTTGGTGAACTCGTTGTAGATGGTGATGGGGATCACCTCGAATTTGCTGGCCAGCGTGAACGCCGTGCCGAAGGCCCCCATCGAAGTCGCGAAGAGAATGGCGCCGCAGGCGAGCGTGGTCGGCGCAAGCTCGGGCAGCCACACGTCGCGCACCACGCGCCAGCGCGAGGCACCCAGCGAGCGGGCCGCTTCTTCCAGTTGCAGGTTCATAGCTTCCGCGGCGGCCGCGTAGGTGGCGATGGAGCGCGGCAGCGAGAAGTAGAGGTACGCGAGGAACAGGCCGAGCAATCCGTAGGCGAACGTGATGCGCTCGCCCACCAGCGCTTCGGACAGGTCGGCCGCCAGCCCCTGCCGCCCGCCGAGCAGGATCACGAAGAAGCCGATGATCACGCCGGGGAACGACAGCGGCAGCGTCAGCAACGACAGCAGCACGCGCTTGCCGAAGACCTCGCGCCGCGCCACGTAAACGCCGACCGAGCCGCCGAGCACCAGCGTCGCCGCCGTGACGCCCAGCGACAGCAGCACTGTGTTGACCATGCTCTCAGCGTAGCGGCTGTCGGTCAGCACGGCAAAGTAGGTCGACCAGCCTTTCTCTGCCGGCAGCGCGGCAGGCGCATCACCGGCAGCAGCAGAACATCAGGAAGAAGGCTCCTGCGGGGCTGCGCACCCCAGCAGGAGCCAGCGCTGGCGAGAGGTCAACGCACGTCTTTCAGATAGCGATCGGAGAAGTCGCGCTGCGCGCGGCCATCGGCCGTAGTCCACCGTCTTGGCGCGCCGTACTCGGATGCAGGAAGGAACTGTACTTCGATCTCCTTCGGCATCGCACCGGCGCGGACCGGGCGGAGGTAGGCCTTGGCCCAGAGCGCCTGGCCTTCGTCGGAGAGTACGAAGTCGAGCACCTTCTTGGCTTCCGGCGCGTGCGGCGCCTTGGCGACCATGCTCATCACGTAAGGCACGACGACGGTGCCTTCGGTCGGAATGACGAAGGCGACGTTGGCCTTGTCCTTGTACTTGGCGCGATAGGCGTTGAAGTCGTAGTCGAGCAGGATTGCGATCTCGCCCGACAGCACGCGGGCGTAGGAGGTCTGCTTGGGCACGATCGGCTCGTTCTTCTGCAGCGCCTTGAAGTAGTCGATGGCCGGGCCGAAGTTGTCGAGGGAGCCGCCGCGCGCCTCGTTGATCGCGACCGCGCCGACGTAGCCGACGAAGGCCGAGGCCGGGTCCAGGTAGCCGATCAGGCCTTTGTACTCGGGCTTGAGCAGGTCGGCCCACGACTTGGGCACCGGCTTGCCCCGGAGCGCATCGACGTTGACCATGAAGCCGAGCGTGCCGGAATGGATGGTGAACCAGTTGCCGGCCGGGTCCTTCAAGCCGTCTGGAATGTCGTTCCACGCGG
>JBBJMS010000155.1:0-8741 GCA_037720315.1 Variovorax sp.
TCCGGTGGAGCGCATCTACCGCGACGTGCGCGTGTGCCAGATCTACGAAGGCACATCCGACATCCAGAAGCTGCTCATCCAGCGCGGGCTGTAGCCCGGCGGCGCATCATCACGCCTCATACACCGAAGGTCAGCCATGCCCGCTTCAAGTCCCATCCCGGCCATTCGTGCAGCAGCCCTGCTGTGCATCGCCGCACTCGGCCCGACGGCGCAGGCGCAGTCGGGCCCGTTCGACATCGGCACGCTCACCGCCAGCGAAGCCGCGCAGGGCCTGTGCGCCGGCAGGTGGACGAGCGAGCAGCTGGTGTCCGCCTATCTCGCGCGGGCCAAGGCCGGCAAGCAGCTCAACGCCTTCATCACGCTCGATGAAGCGGGCGCGCTGAAGGCGGCGCGCGAAGCCGATGCGGCACGCAAGCGCGGCGGTGCGTGCAAGCCGCTGGCCGGCGTGCCGGTGGCGATCAAGGACAACATCCAGGTGCAGGGCCTGCCGGCCACCGCCGGCACGCCGGCTCTGAAGGGCTTCGTGCCGCGTGCCGACGCGCCGGTGGTCGCCAAGCTGCGCGCGGCCGGCGCGATCGTGCTTGGCAAGACCCACATGCACGAGCTGGCCTTCGGGGTGACCGGCTACAACCCGGCGTTCCAGAGCGGGCTGCAGGTCGGCGTGCGCAATGCCTATGACGACAGCCGAATCGCCGGCGGCTCCTCGTCGGGCAACGGCGCTGCGCTCGGCGCGCGCATGGCGCCCGCAGCGCTTGGCACCGACACCGGCGGCTCGGTACGCATTCCGTGTGCGTTCAACGGCTGCGCCGCGCTGCGCCCGACCATGGGCCGGTATTCGCAACAGGGCATCGCGCCGATTTCGCACACCCGAGACACCGCGGGGCCAATGGCGATTTCGGTGGCCGACGTGGCGCTGCTCGACCGCGTCATCGCGGGCGGCGCGCCGGTCGTCGCGGCCGATCTCAAGCGCGTGCGGCTGGGCATAGTCCCGGCATTCTTTGCGAACCTCGATGCCGACACCAAGACCGCCACCGATGCGGCACTTGCCAAGCTGCGCGGCGCCGGCGTCACGCTGGTGAATGTCGAGATGCCCAAGCTGATGGAACTCAACGGCGCGGTCGGGTTTCCGGTTGCTCTGTACGAAGCGTACGACGACATGGTTGCCTACCTCGCGAAGTACCGCACCGGCGTCGACATCGCCCAGTTGGCTGCGGCCGCCGCGAGCCCCGATGTCAAGGGCACGTTCGAGGGATTGGTGATTCCCCGCAAGTTGCCTGCCGCGAACGGCACGGTCGCTGCCAAGCCGGCATACGACAACGCAATGCGGGTGGCACGGCCCGAATTGCAGAAGCTCTACCGCGACACGTTCGCCAAGGACAGGCTCGATGCCCTGGTGTTCCCCACGGTGGCGCGTGTCGCGCTGGCCGCAACGCCCGAAGCAAGCAGCCCCGGGAACTTCGGCATCCTGATCCAGAACACCGACCCGGGCAGCAACGCCGGCATCCCCGGGCTCCAGCTGCCATCCGGCATGGGCGTTGCGAGCGGCGTGCCGATCGGGCTCGAGTTCGACGGTCCGGCGGGCAGCGACCGCAAGCTGCTCGCGCTCGGCATGGCGGTCGAGGCCGTGCTGGGCCGCCTGCCGGCGCCGAAGTAGCGAGGGTTTGTGCGGGGGCCGGCACAATGTACGCAGAATCATCGGCCTGCACGCAACCCATGTCCACTTCCTCTCCCAACCCCGCCCGCGTGCCGTGCCCCTGCGGGCGCCGCGACCGCCGGGAACTGCCGCTGCCCTATGCCCAGTGCTGCGGCCGCTACCTGGACGATTTCGACAACACGCCGGCGTCCGATGCCGAGTCGCTCATGCGCTCGCGCTACACCGCTTTCGTGCGGGAACGTGCCGACTACCTGCTCGCCACCTGGCACCCGTCGAAGCGGCCCCCACGGTCGACTTCGAACCCGGCGTGAAATGGCTCGGGCTCGACGTGCGATCCCGCTCGGTGCTCGATGCCGACCATGCCGAGGTCGAGTTCGTCGCGCGCCAGCGCAGCAGCACCGGCGAGGCGACGCGCGTGCATGAGCGCAGCCGCTTCGTGCGCGAGGACGACGGTGCGCAAAGCCGCTGGTACTACCTCGACGGCGAGCCGCGCTAAGATCGCGCCTGCTCCGGGGTGCACGCAGTCGCGTGCTGAGATGGCCAAGCTGCCGAACCCGCGAACTTGATCTGGTTCATACCAGCGTAAGAAGAGCTGCGACTCCCCGGCCACGGATCTGATTTTTCCGTCGCGCCGATTCCGGGAGCAACCGCGGAGCACCCATCCAACCAACCGGAGTGCCCCGCATGAATGCCCCAGACAAGTTCGCCTCGCTGCTCACGCTCACCCGCGAGCCCTTTCCCGCGTCGACCAAGAGCGCCATCGCCGGCAGCCGGGCCGACCTGCGCGTGCCGGTGCGCGACGTGCGCCTCAGCAACGGGGAGACGGTGTCGCTGTACGACACCTCCGGTCCGTATTCGGACCCCGCCGTCGACATCGACGTGCGCCGCGGCCTGGCCGACGTTCGCGGCGCATGGATCGCCGGGCGCGGCGACACCGAGAGCTACGAAGGCCGCCTGCACCAGATGCTCGACGACGGCGCCACGCACATCGACCGCGACGCCCGGCGCCTGGCCGACCTGCGCACAGCCGCAGCCGGATTGCAGCGCACGCCGCGCCGCGCCAAGGCCGGCATGAACGTCAGCCAGATGCACTACGCGCGCCGCGGCATCATCACGCCCGAGATGGAATATGTGGCGCTGCGCGAGAACGGCAAGCGCGAGTGGATGGCGCAATACCTGAGCGATGCGGCGCGCGAGAAGCGCCTGGCCGGCAACCCGATGGGCGCGAGCATCCCGAAGATCATCACCCCCGAGTTCGTGCGCGACGAAGTGGCGCGCGGGCGCGCCATCATCCCGGCCAACATCAACCATCCGGAGGTCGAGCCGATGGCGATCGGGCGCAACTTCCTGGTCAAGATCAACGCCAACATTGGCAACTCGGCGGTCACCTCGAGCATCGAGGAAGAAGTGGAAAAGCTGGTGTGGGCGATCCGCTGGGGCGCCGACAACGTGATGGACCTTTCCACCGGCCGCAACATCCACACCACGCGCGACTGGATCGTGCGCAACAGTCCGGTGCCGATCGGTACCGTGCCGATCTACCAGGCACTCGAAAAAGTCGGCGGCGTGGCAGAAGACCTCACCTGGGAGATCTACCGTGACACGCTGATCGAGCAGGCGGAGCAGGGCGTCGACTACTTCACCATCCATGCGGGGCTGCGCCTGGCTTTCATTCACCTCACGGCAGACCGCCGCACCGGCATCGTCTCGCGCGGCGGATCGATCATGGCCAAGTGGTGCATCTCGCACCACAAGGAGAGCTTTCTCTACACGCACTTCGAAGACATCTGCGAGATCATGAAGGCCTACGACGTGAGCTTCTCGCTCGGCGACGGCCTGCGCCCGGGGTGCGCATCGGACGCCAATGACGAGGCGCAATTTGCCGAGCTGCGCACGCTGGGCGAGCTCACGCAGATCGCCTGGAAGCACGACGTGCAGACCATGATCGAAGGCCCGGGCCATGTGCCGATGCACCTGATCCAGGCCAACATGGACGAGCAGCTGAAGCACTGCCACGAGGCGCCGTTCTACACGCTGGGCCCGCTCACCATCGACATCGCGCCCGGCTACGACCATATCGCCAGCGCCATCGGCGCCGCGATGATCGGCTGGGCCGGCACGGCGATGCTCTGCTACGTCACGCCCAAGGAGCACCTGGGGCTGCCCGATCGGGACGACGTGAAGCAGGGAATCATTGCCTACAAGATCGCGGCGCACGCGGCCGACGTGGCCAAGGGCCACCCGGGTGCGCGGGCGCGCGACGATGCGCTCAGCCAGGCGCGCTTCGAGTTCCGCTGGGAGGACCAGTTCAACCTGGGCCTCGACCCGGACACCGCGCGCGAGTTCCACGACGAGACGCTGCCCAAGGATTCGAGCAAGGTGGCGCACTTCTGCTCGATGTGCGGGCCGAAGTTCTGCTCGATGAAGATCACTCAGGAAGTGCGCGAGTACGCGGCCAGGCGCGGCATCGACGAAGCCGATGCGGTGCACGACGGCATGCACAGCAAATCGGCGGAGTTCAAGGCCGGCGGCGGCGAGATCTACATCCCGATCCACGCCGCCGATACGATCGGGCGATGAATCCATTCCCTTTCGAGGCCGTGCTTTTCGACTGCGACGGCGTCCTGGTCGACTCCGAACCCATCACCAATCGCGTGCTGGCCGACATGCTCGGCGAGCTGGGCTGGCAATTGACGGTCGAGGAGTCGATGCGCCTCTTCACCGGCAAGGCCGTGAAGGACGAAACGTTATTGATCGAGTCGAAGACCGGTTTTGCCGTCACGCCCGAGTGGCTGCAAAGCTTCTGGCTGCGGCGCAATGCGGCGCTCGACCGTGAGCTGGTCGAGATCGCCGGCGCGCCGGCGGCGGTGCGCGCGCTGCATGCAGCGACCGGTGGCCGCATCGCCTGCGCCTCGGGCGCCGACCGGCACAAGGTCGAATTGCAGCTGAAGAAGAGCGGTCTTCTGGACGCCTTCCAAGGCCGCATCTTCAGCGGCCATGAAACGCCGCGCTCCAAACCCGCGCCCGACGTCTATCTGGCGGCCGCAGGGGCGCTGGACGTGGACCCGGCGCGCTGCGCGGTGATCGAGGACACGGTGACCGGGGCCACTGCAGGCGTGACGGCCGGCGCCACCGTGTTCGGCTACAGCCCTGGAGAGCCTGGCCACAGCGGCGCGCAGGCGCTGCTGTCAGTAGGGGCGGTGCATGTGTTCGGCGACATGGCGCAACTTCCGGGCTTGCTCGCCGGGTGGCGGCGTTCGCCGGCAACTGCCTTGCGCAGCAGCGCGAATCGCTAGAGTTTCAGATCGCGCGGCGGACCATGGCCGCCTTGGCAGTCGCGGCCAGCGCCTGGGTCATGGCCTGGGCCCGCGCCGACCAGAAGCCGGCGATCAGCCGGTCGGCGTTGGCTGCTACCGCCGGATGAATGCGCGAGCGCCCCGAGGTGGCGGCGAACTCGATCAGGGCCGCGTATTCGGAGGTGTCGGTACCGGGCGTTTGCATCCGATCGATCCTATGGCGATCGGGCACTGCAAGGAAAGCGAAAGTCCGCATTCGGGCGCGCCGGCTGGCAACTTTTTCACGAAACCGCGCCGCGCCTGAACGCTCCGGGCGTGACGCCGGACCAGGCCCGGAACGCGCGGGAAAAACTCTTCTCGTTTTGAAACCCGACCGCCAGCGCGATCTGCTTGATCGGCCGCTCGGTGCGGCGCAGTTGCTCGGCCGCCTGCTCGTGACGCACTTGGTCCTTCAGCGCCTGCAGCGAGACCCCTTCATCCAGCAATTGACGGTGCAGCGTGCGAGCCGACAGGTTGAGTAAGGACGCCAGCGCCTCGGCCGTGGCTACCTCGCGTCCGTGCGCGCGCAGCAGCTCGCGCACCTGCTGGCCGAGCAGGCGGTCGCGGCGGTACTGCAGCACGGTCAGCGGCAGCGCGCGCCGCAGCATGGTCCGCAGCGCCGGCTCGCCGCGCTGGATCGGCAGCGCCAGGTAGCGCTCGTCGAAGCTGTAGCTGGCCTGCTGCGCGCCAAAGCGCAGATCGCCGCTGAACATGAGCGGATAGGCGTCCCGGTGCGGCGGTGCGTCGTACGGGAACGCGGCTTCGCGCAGCGAGATGCGCGAGTCGATGGCCCAGCAGGCGTAGCCGTGCAGGAAACGCAGGTTCGACACCAGGCAGAACTCGCGCAGCGCACCGAGCGGCACATGCTCCTCGATCGAAACCGTCGCCACGCCGCCGGCCACCTTCAGGCCGAGGGCAATGTCGTCGGTCAGCAGCCCGTGGTGGCGGCACCATCGCTTGATCGCCACGCCCAGGTCGGGCGCACCGAGCGATGCGCGGCACAGCAGGCCGTAGGTCCCCCAGGGCAGGCGGCGGCGGAACCAGCCCAGCGCCTCGTCGTCGAGTTCCTGCATGGCATGGCCGCAGAGCAGCTCGAACTGCGCCGCTGTCACGCGCGCCTGCGCCTCTTGCAAATCCGGCGGCGCAATCTGTGCCTGCGCCAGTGCCTTCGACGGGTCGACGCCGTAGCGCTCGTAGCCCACGACGATCGCTCGCACAAAAGCCATTGGCGTGGCTGCGCGAGGGGCAGGTCGAAGCAGTGAGGGAGGCACGGATGGTTCTGAATTCGATGACGCGATTTGCAACCATTGTGGCGCCAAATGCAACGGCGCCGGGCGTAAGCTGCAGAGTTGCCGCGCGCTTTCGGCGCATCCGCAACCCCACAGAGGAGACAACGCATGCACGACCACGGCCTGAACTTCGACCTGGGCGACACCATCGATTCGCTGCGCAGCGCCATCCAGGATTTCTCGGCCGGCGAGATCGCGCCACGCGCTGCCGACATCGACCGCGACAACCTGTTCCCGCACGACCTCTGGAAGAAGCTGGGCGACCTCGGCCTGCACGGCATGACGGTGAAAGAGGAATACGGCGGCACCGAACTCGGCTACCTGGCCCACATCGTGGCAATGGAAGAGGTCTCGCGCGCTTCCGCATCGGTCGGTCTCTCCTACGGCGCGCACTCCAACCTCTGCGTGAATCAGATCCATCGCAACGGCAGCGAGGCGCAGAAGAAGAAATACCTGCCGGGGCTGGTGAGCGGCGCGCATGTCGGTGCGCTCGCCATGAGCGAGCCCAACGCCGGCTCGGACGTGGTCAGCATGAAGCTGCGCGCAGAGAAGAAGGGCGACCGCTACGTGCTCAACGGCGGCAAGATGTGGATCACCAACGGCGGCGATGCCGACACGCTCGTCATCTACGCCAAGACCGAGCCCGAGATGGGCGCACGCGGCATGACGGCGTTCATTGTCGAAAAAGGCTTCGCAGGCTTCTCCGCCGGCACCAAGCTCGACAAGCTCGGCATGCGCGGCTCCAACACCTATCCACTGTTCTTCGACAACTGCGAGGTGCCGGAAGAAAACGTGCTCGGCGGCGAAGGCTTGGGAACCAAGGTGCTGATGAGCGGGCTCGACTACGAGCGCGCAGTGCTCTCGGGGGGGCCGCTCGGCATCATGGCCGCATGCATGGATGCGGTGCTGCCCTTCGTGCATGAGCGCAAGCAGTTCGGCCAGAGCATCGGGGAGTTCCAGCTCATGCAGGGCAAGCTGGCCGACATGTATTCGACCTGGCAGGCAACGCGCGCCTACGTGTACGCGGTCGGCAAGGCCTGCGACCGCGACGACCATGCGCGCACCTTCCGCAAGGACGCCGCCGGCGCGATCCTGTACTCGGCCGAGAAGGCGACGTGGATGGCCGGCGAGGGCATCCAGATTTTCGGCGGCAACGGCTACATCAACGACTATCCGCTCGGCCGCCTGTGGCGCGATGCCAAGCTGTACGAGATCGGCGCCGGCACCAGCGAAATTCGCCGCATGCTGATTGGACGCGAGCTGTTTGCGGAATCCGCCTGAGGCACTCCCGATGACGTTCACCCGCAGCTTCGCCCAAGGCGCCACCGACGTGCCGTTGATCGAGCAGACCCTCGGCGATTTCTTCGACGACATGGCGGCGCGGCAGGGCGACCACGAAGCGCTGGTCAGCGTGCACGAGGGCAAGCGCTACAGCTATCTCGCACTGCGGCGCGAAGCCGACCGGCTCGCCAGCGCATTGCTCGGCCTGGGTCTCGCGCGTGGCGACCGGGTCGGCATCTGGTCGCACAACAACGTGCCCTGGGTGCTGATGCAGATCGCGACGGCCAAGGTGGGGCTGGTGCTGGTCAACATCAATCCCGCCTACCGCACCTCCGAGCTCGAATACGCGCTGAACAAGGTGGGTTGCAGGGCGCTTGTCACGATGCCGCGCTTCAAGACCAGCGACTACCTCGGAATGCTGCAAGAACTGGGACCGCAGCGCCTGCCGCTGCTGCAGCACATCGCATGGATCGACAAGGAAGTCGAGGGTGGCGAAGTGCCGGGCGCGCAGCGCTTTTCCGACCTGCTCGCGAGCGGCGACCCGGCCGACCCGCGCATTGCGCAAATCGGCCGGACGCTGAAGGCGACCGACCCCATCAACATCCAGTTCACCAGCGGCACCACCGGCTTCCCCAAAGGCGCCACGCTCACGCACCGCAACATCCTGAACAACGGCTTCTTCATCGGCGAATGCATGAAGCTCACGCCCGCCGACCGGCTGTGCATACCGGTGCCGCTCTACCACTGCTTCGGCATGGTGCTCGGCAACCTCGCCTGCCTCACGCATGGCGCCACCATCGTCTATCCGAACGATGGTTTCGACGCGCTCTCGGTGATGCAAACGGTGCAGGACGAGCGATGCACCGGCTTGCACGGCGTGCCGACGATGTTCATCGCCGAACTCGACCATCCGCGCTTTGCCGAGTTCGATTTCAGCACGCTGCGCACCGGCATCATGGCCGGCTCGCCCTGCCCGATCGAGGTGATGAAGCGGGTGGTCGAGCGGATGAACCTGCGCGAGATCACCATCGCCTACGGCATGACCGAGACCAGCCCGGTGAGCTGCCAGAGTTCGACCGACACGCCGATCGAAAAGCGCGTGTCGACGGTCGGCACCGTGCAGCCGCACATCGACATCAAGATCGTCGACCCCGAAACCGGCGACATCGTCGCGCCGGGCGT
>JBBJMS010000032.1:0-25471 GCA_037720315.1 Variovorax sp.
GCTCCTGGGCGACTGGTGCGAAGCGGGGTGGGCGCATGCCGAATGAAGACCAGGGTTCGAACATTGCATTGCCCGAAGGCGCATTCGAAGGCCGCCATGCCTTTCATGCCCACCTGCGGGCCGCACTGGCCGCAGCCGCTCGGCAGAACTGGCGAGAGATCGTCCTCAGCGACCCCGACTTCATCGACTGGCCGCTCGGCGAACGCGACGTAGCCGACGCGCTGCAGGCATGGTCGACGAACGGACGCAGCTTCGTCCTGCTCGCGCAGCGCTTCAGCGTGTTCGACCGTGAACATGCACGCTTCGTGCACTGGCGCCGAATGTGGAGCCACATCGTCGCCTGCCGCGCCTGCGATGGCCCCGGCCTGCCGCAGGTGCCCAGCGGCATATGGACGCCGTCATGGTTTCTGCTGCGGATCGACCCGGCGCGCGGCCGCGGCGTTTGCGGTGGGGAGCCCGCCGCGCGCAGGGCGCTTCGCGAACGTCTGGATGAGTGCGTGCGCCACGCGAAACCGGCCTTTCCTGCATCGACGCTGGGCTTGTAAGCCAATGCCGCGAATCCTGTCTTGCTGGGCCGTTGCGGCGACAGCGAGGCCTAAAATTTTCTCTCCAGACCTGACCTCAAACCGACATCAAGGAGTACCCAATGAAAAAATCCGTTTTGCTCGCCTCGCTCATCGCCGCCGCAGCACTGACTGCATGTGGCAAAAAAGAGGAGCCCGCGCCGGTCGTCGTTACGCCGCCCCCGGCGCAGGTAGCGCCGCCTGCCACGATGAGCCCGACACCGTCGGCCGCCACTGCGACACCCGCACCCACGACCCCGGACACCTCGGCCAGCACCATGCCTGCATCACCTTCACCGGCTGCATCGTCGGCACTCGATGCGGCCAACGCAGCCACCGACGCGGCAAAGCGGGACGCACCCAAGCAGGAACTGCCGCTTGACTGCACCTCAAAGAAACCGCCTCAGGGCGGTTTTTTCATGGTCTCAGAGATCGAGCCATGGCGACCCGTCTGCCGCGCTTGCGGTCAGCATGTCGTGCTCGCTGGCACCGAGCGCTGCTGCCATCGCGCCTCGCACGATGTCGGGCCGGTTGTTCTGCTCGCTCAGGTGGGCGGCCAGCACATGACGCAGGCCGGTGTGGTGCACCGCACGCGCTATGTCGGCGGCCGCTGCGTTGGACAGGTGTCCGTAATTGCCGCCGACCCGATGCTTGAGGAAAGGGGGGTAAGCGGAGCTGGCCAGCATGTCGGCGTCGTGGTTGAACTCAAGCAGCAGGGCGTCCAGCCCGGCCAGGCATGCCAGCACATGCGGCGTGGCGTGGCCGAGATCGGTCAGCACGCCGAGACTGCGCGCACCGTCGGTGCAGCGCAGCTGCAGTGGCTCGCGCGCATCGTGCGGCACGGTGAAGGGCTGGACCAGGAGATCGCCGACAGCAATGTCGATGCCGTCGCGCGCAATGCCGAAATGGCTGCCGAAATCCCGCGCGCCGGTCGCGAGCCAGGTGCCTTCGCTCATCCACACCGGGATGCGGTCGCGCTGCGACACCGCATGTGCGCAGCCGATGTGGTCGCCATGCTCGTGCGTGATGAAGATCGCGTCGATGTCGCAGGCGGCAAGCCCGGCACGCGCAAGCCGCGCATCGAGATGGCGCAGCCCGAATCCGCAATCGATCAGAAGCCGAGACGCGCGCCCGCCGCTTGCGGCCTCGACCAGCGTGGCATTGCCGGTGCTGCCGCTGCCCAGGCTTCGAAATCGCATCATCTAAAGCGGGCAGGGCTACGGAACGTCACCGCAGGTCGTCGGCGATCACCTGTGCGATGCGCTGCGCATTGGCCGAGGTCTCGGGTGCGCCGGCTTCGTTCAGCACCGACACCGTGCTCGTCTCGCCTTGGCCCTTGACCACGATGCGGAACTTGAGCGGTCCATCGGTCTTGCCGGAGCCGCCGAAAGTGAACAGCTTGCCGAAGAAGCCGGCTTCCTTCTTGTCGGGGTTGGGCGTCACGTAGCGCACGAAGTAGGTGCCGGCGCTGCGGTCGCGGTCTTCGACGGTGAAGCCGGTGCGGTCGAGCGCCAGACCGACGCGGCGCCAGGCACGCTCGAAGTTCTCGCCGATCTCGACCACGGGTTGCCCGCCCGCATTGGTGATGCGCGCAGTGCGTGCCGGGGCGCTGGTTGCCGCAAGAATCTTCGACTGTTCCTGAGAGACGCCGAGCTTCACCATCAGTCGGCGCAGGAACTCGGCTTCGAGTTCGGCATCGGAGGCGCGCGGCTGCCAGATCGTCTGGTCCTTGCGCGCGGTGTTGTAGACCTCTTCCATGCCGCGGTGGCTCACGAAAATCTCGGTGCCGTTCGGCGTGCTTTCCATGCGGGTGCGAAAGCGGTCGAGCTCACCGGTCGAGTAGACCGAATCGACCAGCTTTCCGAGCGTGCCGCGGATGATGTCCTGCGGCAGCTTGGCGCGGTTCTCGGCCCAATCGGTTTCCATGATGCCGAGGTTGCGCTGGTCGGTGGTCAGCAGAAAGCCGCTTTCCTGCCAGAAGTCTCGCGTCGGTTCCCAGAGCTGCTCAGGCGTGCGCTTGACCACGATCCAGCGCTGCGTGCCGGCGCGTTCCATGCGCACGTCGCCAACGGCGTTGACGGCCGTGGGCGCGCCCGGCGCGTTGGCCATGCCGGCCTGGTAGGCGTTGGCCGTGACAGCGCCGCCGGGCACCGCATAACGGTTGTCGCGCGAAAGTTGAGTCAGATCGGGCGGTACTTCCAGCGAAGGCGCCTTGCCGGCGCTCTTGTAGTCGATCTTGTCGCTCTCGAGAACCGAGCAGGCAGCGAGACTGGCAACGATGGCCAGCATTACGAATCGCGAAACGGTTTTCAACATCGTCCTCCTTGGGGAAATTTCAGCTCGAATGGGTGGGCCGCGATGGCCTCTTCAGCGCTGTGTCAGAGCGCGAGGGCCGCAGAAAGTTGCCGGCGCTCGCTCCGGGCGGTTGTGAACGGGCCCTAGTCCTTGAGCAGGCCACTGGCGCGCAGCGCGGATTCGACCACCGGCCGGCTCGCTTCGCCGAGTTCGGTGAGCGGCAGGCGCAGCGCGCCGCCGCACAGGCCCAGGCGGGCCATGGCCCACTTGAGCGGGATCGGATTCGGTTCGACGAAAAGATGGCGGTGCAGCGGCATCAGCTCGAACTGGATCTGCATCGCGCGCCGCACGTCGCCCGCGAGCGCGGCAAGGCAGAGTTCGTGCATCTTTCGCGGTGCAATGTTGGCGGTGACGCTGATGTTTCCTTGTCCGCCGCACAGCATCAGCGCAACCGCGCTGGGGTCGTCGCCGGAGTACACGGCAAAGCCCTTCGGCACGTCGCGAATAAGCCATTGCGCGCGCTCGATGTTGCCGGTGGCTTCCTTGATGCCGACGATGCCGGGCACCTGCGCCAGACGCAGCACGGTGTCGTGCGCCATATCGGTAACCGTGCGGCCGGGCACGTTGTAGAGCACCGTGGGCAGGTCGCCCACCGCCTCGGCGATGGCCTTGAAGTGCAGGAACTGGCCTTCCTGCGTCGGCTTGTTGTAGTAGGGCACCACCTGCAGCTGCGAATCGGCGCCCACGCCTTTTGCGAAGCGGGCAAGCTCGATGGCTTCCTTGGTGGAGTTGGCACCGCAGCCGGCCATGACCGGTACACGGCCCCGGGCCTGCTCGACCGACACGCGAATGATCTCGCAGTGCTCCTCGACGTCGACCGTCGGCGACTCTCCCGTGGTGCCGACCACGCCCAGGCAGTCGGTGCCTTCGTCGATGTGCCAGTCGATCAACCGGCGCAGGGCCGGATAGTCGACGCTGCCGTCGTCAAGCATCGGCGTGGCGAGCGCGACGATGCTGCCTGTCAGTTGCTCCAAGGGGGTCTCTTTGTCGGTTGACGAAAAGCAGTCATTCTACTAACTCGTGCCTGGGCGGCTTGGCATGTTCGCCGGACAGGCGGACGGCTGCGATCCGCTGCACGAAACGTTCGGGCGACGGCAGGAAGCCGTCTTCGTAGGCCACGATGCGCAGGCCGGCACAGGCGCGCAGCAGTTCGCCCGGCTGCAGCAGAAAGTCCGCCCGCGAAGGCTTGCCGACCGTCTCGTTGCCCGCTGCGAAGGTCTCATAGAGCAGCACGCCTCCGGGCGCAACCGCCGCGACGATGTCCGGCAGGCGCGGGCGCCAAAGATAGTTGGTGACAACGACTGCGCCGAAAGTTTGGCCGGCAAATGGCCAGGGCCCGGCCTCGATGTCGGCCAGCACTGTCCGGCCCCACTCGGACGCCGCTGCGATCGCCTCCTGCGACTTGTCGACCCCGGTGACCGCATGGCCCCGCTGCCGCAGCCAGCGCATGTGCCGGCCGAAGCCGCAGGCCACGTCGAGCACTGCAGCGGAGGGCGCAATGAGGTGCGCCCAGCGCTGAATCCAGGGCGACGGGGATTGCGCCTGATGCGAGGAGGGTGTCGTGTTCAAGCTTGCATTCCGTTCACAACCGCACCGACCGTCCCACGAACAGGATCGGCCCAGTGGGCTTGCCGGTCGGAGAGCCGGCTTCGGGTTCGAGGGTGAGTTCGAACAGCTGCTGCTCGCCGATCGAAGGCGAGCGCGCCGCCGGAAGTTCGATTGAGGCTCCGGGACGCACGAGCCCCAGCGAGGTGGGGTCTTGCGCGCCTTGTGGCTTGGTCCAGAACTGAAGCGACTTGCCGGCCGGCACGGGGTCGGTCGGCCCCACGGCCACGAGCCGGATCCGATCGCCCGCCGTGGTTTCGACGATCCAGCCGGTGCGCTGGGTGTCGGGTGCCTGCAGGAAGGTCAGATAGCGCACCGGGTCCGGCACGGCTTGGCGCAGCAGCAGCGCAGCCAGCAGCACGGAAGCGGCGATGCCCAGGCCGCCTGCAATCTGCCAGCGGCGCAGGCGGCGCCAGACCGAATCGTTCGCCGCTGGCCGGGCCGCCTCCGACATGCCTGATGGCAGCCGCGCCTCGATGTCGTTCCATGACGCCGCGTCGGGCTCGGCCGAACCCGCCTGCAACGCAAGCGCCACCAGGCGGTCCTGCCACCGGTACACCTCTTCGTTGAATGCTTCGTCGCTTGCAAGCCTCGCATCTACCTCGGCCCGGTCTCGAGGGTCGAGCGTGCCCAGCACGTATTCGCCTGCGGCGACGATGCGGTCGTCGCGGTCGTCGAGGTTCATGACAGGCACTCCCTCAATGACAGCAGCCCACGGCGTATCCACGACTTGACGGTGCCCACCGGCATCGATAGCCGCAGGGCGATTTGCTCGTGCGTGTAGCCCTCTACGAAAGCGCTCACGATGCATTCGCGCTTGCGTTCGTCGAGTGCCTCGAGGCAGCGATGCAGCGATTCGGTGTCGGCGTGCGGCAAGGCCTGCGCCTCGTGTGCGGGCGCGTGGTCGGCGATCGCCTCGAGGTCGTCGCCCACGAACACTTCACGCTTGACGCGTCGTGCCTCGTCGAGCGCGCGATGTCTCACGACGGTGTACAGCCACCCGCGGCCCGATCCGCGCGATCGACGGTAGGTGGATGCGCGCTGCCAGACCTGCAGAAAGGCTTCCTGCAGCACGTCGTGCGCCATCTCTCGATCGTGCACGATGCGCTGCGCGACGGCCAGCAGCCAGCGCGCTTCCCGCTCGTAGAGCATGCGAAGTGCGAAACGTTCTCCGCGGGCGCAGGCTTCGAGGGCGGCCTCGTAATCGAAACTCTCGACGGTGGTGGGCATCGGTGGGCGGCAGGTTCGGGCGTCGCGAATTCTAGAGGTCGTTGTCATGCGCGTTCACCCGGCTGCGCACCGCGCGATCAGAACCTGATGGCGACGTCGACGAGGTTGGTGGGCCCGCCGGCGCCGCCGATCTGCGACAGCGCCGCGTTTGCGCTGGCGTTCTGGTATAGCGTGGCCGCACCGGTCGTGAGCGAAACGGTGTAGAGCGTGAACGGCCCCGTGCCGCCGGTGCGCAGCGCCGCCAGGACCATGCCGTTGGCACCGCCGCCGATGTCGAAGCCCGCAGTTGTCGAGATGTCCACGCCGAGCGCGCCAACGTCGACCAGCACGCCGTCGTTCGGCGGGCTCTGCAGCGTGAGACTGTCGGTGTTCTGCTCGAGGTTGTAGAGCGCCGTGGTGGTCGCGCCGGCGAAGCTGTTGGTGTATGCGGAAGCGATGACCGAGGCGGCGCCGGCGGCACGGTTGAGGACTCCGTCGGTCGTCGTGTTGCCGGCCGTCACGGTGGTGCTGCCGGTGGTCGAGGACTCGACCGCGATGCGCAGGTTCTGCCCGTCGTTTCCGATCACGCGCAGGCGGTCGGCGGCCGGGTTGAAGTCGACGCTGAACGCGCCGGTGCCGGTAAGGCCGACATAAGGCGCGGTCGCATCGGCCGGGTCTGCGACCAGCGTTGCGCGCAGCGTCGCGGCGCCGGTGCTCGGATCGATCGTGTAGAGCTTTCCGCCGGTCGCCACGCCGTAAAGCAGGCCGTCCTTCGGACGGAAGTCGATGCCCAGCATGGCTTCGCCGTTGCCCAGACCCGTGATCGCGGTCGTCGTCGTGAGGGTGTTCGGCTTCCGGGGGTCGAAAGCCGCGAGCTTGTTGTCGCCGGTGAGCGCGACCGCCGTCGGTGCCGGCGTGGCGGCAAGCGCGAGGCCGCGAATCGCCGCGCCGCCCGCGATGACGCCGGTCTTGGTTGCGGCATTTGCCGTGGCACCGAGGTTCACGGTGTACAGCGCGGTCTCGGCGCCGACCGTCAGGGCCGCGTAACCGGTGTTGGTACGCGCATCGATGTCGAAGCCGTTGGCGGCGTCCGCCGTGACGCCGAGCGTCACGCCCGCGGCGAGGGTGCCGTTGTTCGGCGGGTCTTGCAGCCGCAGCAGACCGGCTGCGACGTCGAGGCCGAACAGCTGGGTGCCGGTCGTCCCCGCGAACGAATTCGTATAAGCCGCGGCAGTAATGCTCGCGCCGGCAGCCGCGATCGCGCCGTCGGTCGTGGTGTCACCGGTGTCGACATTGATGCGCAGGTTCTGCCCGCTATTGCTGACGATGCGCAGCCGATCGGCGGCGAGGTTGAAGTCGACGGCGAACTGGGTGCCTGCCAACGCGGCGTACGGGTTGTCGTCGCCGGCCATCGCCTTCAGCGTGGTCTTCAGCGTGGCAGCGCCGGTCGACGGGTCCAGGGTGTAGAGGCTGCCGGTGAGGCCGAGGCCATAGAGCTTTCCGTCTGCCGGGCGGATGTCGATGCCCATCAGCGTTTAGCCGCCCCGCACGCCGGCAATTTAGATAGATCAGACCAGCGTGCCCGGCGTCGCCCGGTTGAACGAGATGAGCTTGCCAGCGGTTGTGAGGGCGATGGTGTCGCCGACCTGGACAGGCGCGGGCGCAGGCGCAGGCGGGACGATAGGAAACGACGATCCATTGCCGCCGCCGCCGCCGCAGGCTGCGAGGCCGAAGGCGCCAAGGGTCAGGATCGAGCACATGGAGGTCTTGCGAAACGTCATGGGAGTTCCTTCTGTTTGGTTGGAAAGGCGCCCGCCGTTTCAGGTCGAGTGGCGTTGCGCTTGCCCTCTCTACGAGTTCGGCGCGCGCACGGATGCAGCGGCGGCGAACTTTCGCGGACGCATAACCGAAGGGGGTGAACAGACCCTAGAAACAGGCCCAGACTTGATCCGCGACGAGCACCAGGAAGTCCGGCCGCGTGTACATGCCGAACACCGCCAGCGTGGCAGCGATGGCGGCGCTCCAGCCGAGCAGTCTGCGCAGGCGGGCCGATCGGAGCAGACGACGGATGTTCATCACCATCTCAAGCAGCTCGGAGCACTGTCCGCACGATCGGTGTCTCGCGCACCGGCAGGTTGACCAGTGCCGCGGCCACGCCGAGAGCGATGGCCATGTACCAGACGACCTGGTAACTGCCAGTGGTGTCGTACAGATAGCCGCCCAGCCACACGCCGAGGAACGAGCCGACCTGGTGGCTCAGGAACACGAAGCCCCCAAGCATCGAGAGGTGTGCCACGCCGAAGATCTGCGCCACGATGCCGCTGGTGAGCGGCACGGTCGAGAGACACAGGAAACCCATCACGCTTGCGAACACGTACACCGTGAGCGGAGAGATCGGCACCAGCAGGAAGACCGCGATGGCCGCGGCACGGCTGAAGTAGATGGCCGCGAGCAGCTTGCGCTTGGCCAGCCGCGAGCCCAGGGAGCCCGCGACATAGGTGCCGAAGATGTTGAACAGACCGACCAGCGCCAGCGCATAGCTCGCCACTTCGGGCGACAGGCCCTTGTCGCGCAGGTAGCTCGGCATGTGCACGCCGATGAACGCCAATTGAAAGCCGCAGACGAAGTACCCCGCCATCAGCAGCACGAAACTCGGGTACTTGAAAGCCTCGCGCACCGCCTGCAGGATGGTCTGGTCGCGGGGCACCATCGCGGCGCTGCCCAGGCGGGGCTCGCGCAGGCCCAATGCCAGCGGCACGATCAGGAGAACGATCAGCGCCAATGCGAGCAAGGCGGTGCTCCAGCCGAAGCCGGCAATGAGATAGCCCTCGACCGGCACCATCAAAAACTGCCCGAACGAGCCGGCCGCCGCGGCGACGCCCATCGCCCACGACCGCCGCTCGGCCGGGATCTGCCGGCCGATCACGCCATAGATCACGGCATAGGTGGTGCCGGCTTGCGCCGCGCCGATCAGCACGCCGGCGGTGAGCGCGAACCACAGAGGCGTGGAAGACATCGCCATCCCGGCCAGGCCCAGCGCGTAGAGCAGAGCGCCCGCCACCAGCACGCGAAACGCGCCCAGCTTGTCCGCCAGCATGCCGGCGAAGACGCCGATGACGCCCCACGAGAGGTTCTGGATCGCGATGGCCAGCGAGAAGGTCTGGCGCGACCACCCTTGCTCTTGCGTGATCGGCTGCAGCCAAAGCCCGAAACCGTGGCGGATGCCCATCGAGAGGGTGACGATCATCGCGCCGCACCACAGCACCTGCGTGATCGACAAGGAACGAGCGGGGGATTGCATCGGTGGAATGTAGCGAAACGGCAGGCGGTGCGTCGGCCGACCCGAATGCACTGGATAAGCATCCAGTTCTTTGCCGGCCCTGCTCCTACAATCCGCGCCATGGCAACGACCCCCGCTTACTCCGAAGCCTCGATCCGCGTGCTCAAGGGCCTCGAGCCCGTCAAGCAGCGTCCGGGCATGTACACCCGCACCGACAACCCGCTGCACATCATCCAGGAAGTGCTCGACAACGCGGCCGACGAGGCGCTCGCCGGCCATGGCAAGAAGATCAAGGTCACGCTGCATGCAGACGGCTCGGTCGGCATCGAGGACGACGGCCGCGGCATCCCGTTCGGCATGCATCCGGAAGAAAAGGCGCCGGTGGTCGAACTGGTGTTCACGCGGCTGCATGCCGGCGGCAAGTTCGACAAGGGCACGGGCGGCGCCTACAGTTTTTCGGGCGGCCTGCACGGCGTGGGCGTGTCGGTGACGAATGCGTTGTCGAAGCGGCTCGAAGTCGTTTCGTACCGCGAAGGCAAGGTGGCGCAGCTCGCGTTCTCGGGCGGCGACGTGGTCGAGAAACTGGCCGTGCGCGCGGCCGAACCCGGCGACCGCAGGCAGGGCACGACGGTGCGGGCCTGGCCCGATGCCAAGTACTTCGAAACGTCCGTGCTGCCGATCAACGAACTCACGCACCTGCTGCGCAGCAAGGCCGTGCTGATGCCGGGCGTGACGGTGACGCTTGTGATCGAGAAGACCAAGGAAACGCAGCAGTGGCTTTACAAAGGCGGCCTGCGCGACTACCTGATGCAGGCGCTCCACGGCGACCCGGTGATCCCGCTCTTCGAAGGCGCCGGCCACGCCGACAAGAACGCCGACAACTTCGCCGAAGGCGAGGGCGCCGAATGGTGCGTCGCCTTCACCGAAGACGGCCAGCCGGTGCGCGAGAGCTATGTCAACCTGATTCCGACCAGCGCCGGCGGCACGCACGAGAGCGGCTTGCGCGACGGCCTGTTCAACGCGGTCAAGAGCTTCATCGAGCGGCATGCCCTGGTGCCCAAGGGCGTGAAGCTGCTGCCCGAAGACGTCTTCGCGCGCGCGTCGTACGTGCTCTCGGCCAAGGTGCTCGACCCGCAGTTCCAGGGCCAGATCAAGGAACGGCTCAACTCGCGCGATGCGGTGCGGTTAGTGTCGAGCTTCGTGCGGCCGGCGCTGGAGCTGTGGCTCAACCAGCACGTCGACTACGGAAAGAAGCTGGCCGAACTCGCCATCAAGGCCGCGCAGACACGGCAAAAGGCCGGCCAGAAGGTCGAGAAGCGCAAGGGTTCCGGCGTGGCCGTGCTGCCCGGCAAGCTGACCGACTGCGAAAGCAAGGACATCGCCCACAACGAGGTCTTCCTGGTCGAGGGCGACTCCGCCGGCGGCAGCGCCAAGATGGGCCGCGACAAGGAAAGCCAGGCCATCCTGCCGCTGCGCGGGAAGGTGCTCAATACCTGGGAAGTGGAGCGCGACCGGCTCTTTGCAAACACCGAGATCCACGATATCTCGGTCGCGATCGGCGTCGATCCGCACGGGCCCGACGACACGCCGGACATGTCGGGCCTGCGCTACGGCAAGGTCTGCATCCTGAGCGATGCCGACGTGGATGGCTCGCACATCCAGGTGCTGCTGCTCACGCTGTTCTTCCGCCATTTCCCGAAGCTGATCGACACCGGCCACGTCTATGTCGCCAAGCCGCCGCTGTTCGGGTCGATGCGCCGGCGCGTGGCAAGAAGCCGGCGTCCAAGGTGTATGCGCTCGACCAGGGCGAGCTCGTCGCCATCCTCGACAAGCTGCGCAAGGACGGCGTGCGCGAGGGCGCATGGAGCATCAGCCGCTTCAAGGGCCTGGGCGAGATGAGCGCCGAGCAGCTGTGGGAAACCACGCTCAACCCCGACACGCGGCGCTTGCTGCAAGTGCGCCTCGGCCGCTTCGATACGCTCGGCACGCAGGGCGAGATCACCAAGCTGATGGGCAAGGGTGAAGCGGCGGCGCGGCGCGAACTGATGGAGCTGCGCGCCGACGATGTCGAGGTGGATGTCTGAGGGCGTGACGCGCCAGCCGTTCGCGCCGAAAATCGCCGGTTCCCCATGCGCAACCTTCGTCCTCTCTTTCCCCTGCTGCTGACGCTGCTGCTGTCGATCGGGCAGCCGCATGCGCAGGCGGCCGACATCTTCGGCTATGTCGACGAGCGCGGCGTGGCGCATTTCGCGCCGGAAAAGATCGACGAGCGCTATCAGCTGTTCTTTCGCGGCGGGCAGAGTTTCGACACGGCGGACGGCGTCGGCCCGCTCGCGCGCGGGCGAACCGGCAAGAGCGACGGCAAGAGCGACGGCAAGAGCGACGGCAAGAGCGACGGCAAGGTGTCGCGCGCCTCGCAGACGCTGCTCGCGCTTTTCGAAGCCTCGCCCAGCTACAAGCCCGCGCAGGGCGCGCTGCGCGAAGCGGCCGACCGCCACGCCATCGACTACGAACTGCTCCAGGCGCTGATCGCGACCGAATCGGGCTTCGACGCGCGCGCCGCCGCGCCCACGGGCGCACTCGGCCTCATGCAACTGATGCCGGCCACCGCGCAACGCTACGGCGTGCAGGCCGACAAGCGCGGAACGCTCCAGGCGAAGCTGTTCGACCCGCGCATCAACGTCGCCGCCGGCTCGCGCTACCTGCGCGACCTGATCGCAATGTTCCCCGGCGACATCGAACTGGCACTCGCGGCCTACAACGCCGGCGAGGGCGCGGTTCAGCGCGCCGGCAACAAGATACCGAACTACCGCGAGACGCAGAACTACGTGAAGACGGTGCTGCAGCTCTACGCCTACCTCAAGCCTTCCGCCACAACGGCGAGAGGCAAGGCGCCGGGGCGCGTTCGCATGGAACTGGCGGCTCCGCGCGGCGGCGCGATCGGCCGCGGCAACATGCCGCCGGATTCGCCGCTGGAAATCCCGGCAATGCCGGCTATGCCGGCGCTCAAGAGTGCCGCAGAAATTGCCAGGACTACGCCGGCGCGAGATGTCCCTACACCTCGACCAGAGTAGCGACGTCCTCGTGCAACGCAGCCAGTCCCCGGTCCAGCGTCACGAGCCGGCCTTCGTGGCGGCGGGCCAGCGCCGCCAGATAGGCGTCCGTGATCTGCCGCTGCCCCAGAACGCCGTTCCACGCCACCGCGCTGTACGGCAAATCGTCCGGCCAGAACCGATGTCGCGGATGCGCGGTCATCTGCAGCAGAAAGCCCGCTGCCTCCGAAATGTCCGCGACGGCCTTGAATTGCATGAGCATGCGCAACAGCGTGCCTTGGGTGATGGGGCAGGTGGCGAACGGCGCTTCAGCCAACTTGAACCATCGGACGGCAGCGGCGTGATGCACATGAGCGGCATCGGACAACGCGACGAGAACATTGCCGTCGAGCAGGCAGACCGGCATTGCGCTGCTTTTCGCGCCCTTGCGCTCAGGCATCGTTGTCGAGTGCGTGGACGTCGTCCGCGGTGATTGCGCGCCTGGATCGAACCACCGGCAGGCCGGTGTCGGCGCCGACGGCGAACCGGGGAGCGTTGCCGTCGAACGGGCGCTCGTCAAGTCCGCGCTGTATGAGATCGACCACCGTTTCGCTCAAGCTGCGGCGCGTATGCCGTGCCAATCCGCTGGCGATGCGATGCAGGTTTTCGGGCAGATCGACAGTGGTGCGCATCGCTGCATCATGATGCAGCCGCATCACGGTGTCAACCAGCACTACACTCGACCACTGCCTGATTCAATGAAAACCTAGGAATATGGATTCCCAACCCACGCTCGATCACCAGGTCCCCGACGACGGCGAAAACGCGGTCACCCTGGCCGACTACGCGCAGACCGCCTATCTCGAGTACGCGCTCAGCGTGGTCAAGGGCCGCGCGCTGCCCGACGTGAGCGACGGCCAGAAGCCGGTGCAGCGGCGCATTCTCTATTCGATGTCGCGCATGGGGCTCGGCTTCGGCGGCGTCAACGGCACTGTCGGCGCCAAGCCGGTGAAGAGCGCGCGGGTGGTGGGCGACGTGCTCGGCCGCTTTCATCCGCACAGCGACCAGGCGGCCTACGACGCGCTGGTGCGCATGGCGCAGGATTTTTCGCAGCGCTATCCGCTGGTTGACGGCCAGGGCAACTTCGGCAGCCGCGACGGCGACGGCGCCGCGGCCATGCGCTACACCGAGGCGCGGCTCGCGCGCATCACCAGCCTGCTGCTCGACGAGATCGACGAGGGCACGGTCGACTTCGTTCCCAACTACGACGGCTCGACCGAAGAGCCGCGCCTCTTGCCGGCGCGCCTGCCCTTCACGCTGCTCAACGGCGCGAGCGGCATCGCGGTCGGGCTGGCCACCGAGATCCCGAGCCACAACCTGCGCGAGATCGCCGACGCCTGCGTGGCGCTGATCAAGTCGAACGGCAAGCTTGCCGACGAAGAACTGCTGGCGCTGGTGCCCGGCCCCGACTATCCGGGCGGCGCGCAGATCATCAGCGGCGCGGCCGACATCGCCGAGGCCTACCGCACGGGACGCGGCTCGCTCAAGGTGCGCGCGCGCTGGAAGGTCGAGGAGCTCGCACGCGGCCAGTGGCAGCTGGTGGTGACCGAGCTGCCGCCGGGCGTCAGCACGCAGAAGGTGCTGGAAGAGATCGAGGAGATCACCAACCCGAAGATCCGCGCCGGCAAGAAGGCGCTCTCCGCCGAGCAGACGCAATTGAAGGCAGCCGTGCTGTCGGTGCTCGACGTGGTGCGCGACGAGTCGAGCAAGGACGCGGCGGTGCGTCTGGTGTTCGAGCCAAAGACGTCCCGCATCGGGCAGGAAGAGTTCATCACCACGCTGCTGGCGCAGACCTCGCTGGAAAGCTCGTCGCCGATCAACCTCACGATGGTCGGCATCGACGGCAAGCCGACGCAGAAGTCGCTGCGCCAGATGCTCAACGAGTGGATCGCGTTCCGCGAGATCACCATCGAGAAGCGTTCACGCCATCGGCTGGGCAAGGTGCAGGACCGCATCCACATCCTCGAAGGCCGGCAGCTGGTGCTGCTCAACATCGACGAGGTGATCGCGATCATCCGCGCGGCCGACGACCCGAAGGCGGCGCTGATGGCGCGCTTCGACCTGAGCGAACGGCAGGCGGAAGACATCCTCGAGATCCGGCTGCGGCAGCTCGCGCGGCTGGAGGCAATCAAGATCGAGCAGGAGCTCAAGGGCCTGCGCGAGGACCAGAAGAAACTGGAGGACATCCTGGGCAGCCCGGCCGCGCTGCGCCGCCTCATGGTGAAGGAAATCGAGCAGGACGCGAAGAGCTTCGAGGACCCGCGCCGCACGCTCATTCAAGCCGAGAAGCGCGCGGTTGCCGAAGTGCGCGTGGTCGACGAGCCGGTGACGGTGATCGTGTCGCAGAAGGGTTGGGTCCGCACGCAGAAGGGCTGGGCCAGCGAGCGCGCCGCCGGCGTACCAGCACCCGAATACGGCTTCAAGTCGGGCGATGCGCTGTACGGCGCCTTCGAATGCCGCACGGTCGACACCTTGCTGGTGTTCGGCACCGCCAAGGACAAGACCGTGCGGGTCTACACCGTGGCGGTGGCCTCGCTGCCCGGCGGACGCGGCGACGGCCAGCCGGTCACGACCCTGATCGACCTCGACAGCGGCACGCACGTTGCCCACTACTTTGCCGGCGCGTCCGGCGCGTCCGGCGCGAGCCTGCTGCTCGCCAGCACGGGTGGCTACGGCTTCATCGCTTCGGTCGACAACATGGTCTCTCGCCAACGCGGCGGCAAGGCCTTCATCGACGTCGGCGAGGGCGAGCAGCTGTGCCGGCCTTCACCGACGGAAGGCGCGACACATGTGGCTTGCGCATCGACCGGCGGGCGCATTCTCACCTTCGACATCGGCGAGCTGAAGGCGCTGCCCAAGGGCGGCCGCGGGCTGACCTTGATCGACCTCGAAGCCAAGGACACGCTGGCCGGGGCCGCGGCCTATACCCGCAGCGTGAAGATCGAAGGCATCGGTCGCGGCGGCAAGGTGCGCGAAGAGACGCTCGAAATCCGCACGCTCAACAACGCACGCGGCACGCGCGCACGCAAGGGCAAGGCGGCCGACCTCGGCTTCAAGCCGGCCAGCGTTCTGCGCGTGCTCTGACGGAGGACTTGATGGACCTCGGTGCGCTCGGCTTGTTCTTTCTGGTCTTCAGCGGGGCCTGCAGCTTCCTGCTGGCGCGCTGGCTCGGCAAGCGCTGGCGCGCGGCGCGCAGGGACAAGGCGCGTCACGCAGTCGAAGCGCTGCAAAGCCGGCAGGTGCGGCGCGCGCGCGAGCGCAAGCGGCGCTGACGGCTACTTCAGTCCCCGCCACCACCGCACGTTCTCGCGCGGCTTGCCGATGGTGAGCACTTCGCCGATCTCCGGCGTGGCCAGCTCGATCTTCTTCGCCTGCGCGGCGGCGGCGATGCGCTCCAGCGGGTCTTGCCAGGTGTGGAAGGCCAGGTCGAAGGTGCTGTTGTGCACCACGTACAGCACCTTGCCGCGCAGGTCTTCGAAAGCCTGCACGGCCTGTTCGGGCGTCATGTGCACGGCGGGCCAGTAGCTGTCGTAGGCGCCGTTCTCCATCAGCGCCAGGTCGAAGCCGCCCAGGCGCTCGCCGATCTGCTTGAAGCCGGCGAAGTAGCCCGTGTCGCCGCTGTAGAAGATGCGCTGCGGCCCGCTCTGGATCACCCACGAAGCCCACAGCGTGCGGTTGCGGTCGGTGAGCGTGCGGCCCGAGAAGTGCTGCGCCGGCGTGGCGGTGAGCTGCACGCCGTCGTGCTGCGTGCCCTGCCACCAGTCGAACTCGGCCACCCGCTCTGCTGGCACGCCCATCTCGACCAGCCGCGCGCGCACGCCGAGCGGCACGAAGTAGCGCTGCACGCGGGTGGCCAGGTATTGGATGGTGGCGACGTCGAGGTGGTCGTAGTGGTCGTGCGAAAGAATCACGCCTTCGATCGGCGGCAGCTCTTGGAGCCTGATCGGCGGCTGGTGAAAGCGCTTCGGGCCGATGAAGGAGAACGGCGACGCGCGCTCGCTGAACACCGGGTCGATCAGCCAGTACTTGCCGCGCAGCTTGAGCAGATGCGACGAGTGGCCCAGCCGGATCACATGGTTGCCTTGCGCGTCCAGCGCATCGAGCTGCGCGGCGTCGAGGGGCCGCACCGGGATCGCATCGACCGGCACGGTGCCGGTCTTCTTGGCCACTATGAAGCGCGACCAGATTTTCCACGAGACTGCCGAGGGCAGAGCCTGCGGGTTTTGCATGTTCTCGAAGCCGCAGTCCTTGAACTGCGGCGATTCGCCGTAGGGTGCTTCGCAGGCTCCGCTGGCCGTACTGGCGCAGCCGATGACGAGTGCGCAGGCCGCAGCGAGCGCGGCCATCCGCAGGAAATTCGACTTCATGGTGATTGCCGGGTGGGTGAGGGGAGGCGGGCGCGAGCTTAACCAATAAGGGCCGCGTTGCGGCATAGACCGTTTGCGCGATTGATGCGCTGCGCGATGCGTGAAATATTCCGCGCTGAACGACGAGGGCCCGCATGGACGACACCATCCAGAAGCTGGTATCGGAGCGCCGCAAGGCGCTCTCTGGCGCCGACGATGGCCGGCGGCCCTGGGGCCTGGCCTTGTCGGGCGGCGGCATCCGCAGCGCCACCTTCTGCCTGGGCTTGCTCAAGGCGCTGGCCGCGCGCCGTCAATTGCTCAGGTTCGACCTGGTGTCCACCGTCTCCGGTGGCGGCTACATCGGGGCCACCCTGGGCCGCTTGTGCACCGACGCGAAATCGGCCGACGACGTGCGTGACATCGAACGCGCCTTTGCCGACGTCGACCGCGCCCGCTTCGGCTGGTGGCTGCGCGGCAACGGCCGCTACCTGATTCCGGGCGGCCTGCGCGACACCTTGTTCGCGACCGCGCTCTACCTGCGAAACCTGCTGGGAACGCACATCGAGATCGCCATCGCAGCCAGCCTGATCGGCATGGTGCTCGCCGCGGCCAACCTGCTGCTATGGGACACGGTGTTCCGCGCCATCGACCTCAACGGCATCGCGTCGGATGCGGTAACGGGCGTGAACAATCTTGCGAGCGTGCAGTCGGTCCGCCTTCTCGTGCAATGGGCGACTCAGTGGCCGACGCTGTGGTTCGCCCTTGTCGGTCCCTTCATTGCGTCGGTGGTGCTGGCCTGCGGCTACTGGTCGGTGCGCGACAAGCCTTCGGCGGCCGCCACGTGGCTGCAGATCGGCATGTGGATTGCGCTCGGCGCCGGCGCCTGCTGGGTCGGCCCGCAGCTGGTGGCGCACTACAGCGGGTCGCTCTGGCTGGCGCCGGCCTTCGTTGCCTTCGCGCTGTGCTGGGTGATGGCGCTGCTGTGCGTGCTGTGGCGCGGGCGCAAGTGCAGTGCCGCAGAGTTGCGCAACGAGCTGACCGACGGTCTGGCATCGGTCATCAACGCCGCGCTGTTGATCGCGATGCTGGGCGTGCTCGACCGCAGCGCCTGGTGGCTGGCGGCCGAAAGCGACGAGCAGCGGGCTTCATACGGCGCGGTGCTGCTGGTGCTCGCGGCCGCGCTGCGCGGCGTCATGCCGATGCTGCTCACGCAGAAGCGCGAGGCGCCCGGCATCGCCAAGCGCCTGATGCTGACGCTCGCCAGCGTGGTCGGGCTTGTGCTGGCCTTCTGCCTCGCAGCGTGGTGGGTCGGCATGGTGTATTCGGTGGTGCTGCTGCCGGTGTTCACGCCCGAGGGGCTCGACTTCTCGCGCGGTTGGGTCTGGCTCGGCACCATCGCCGTGATCATCGGAAGTTATGCGCTTGTGACGGGGCGCAACTTCGCCTTTCTCAACATCTCGTCGCTGCACATGTTCTACAAGGCGCGCATCGTGCGCGGCTATCTCGGCGCGGCCAACGCGGGGCGATTGGGGGCGAGCCCCACCGATGCGGTTTCGGGTCTGGAGCCGCCGAGCGTGCCGGTCGGCCAGGTCGACCCGAACGACGACATCTCGCAGTTGCGCTATGCGCCGCACGCGCACGGCGGCCCCGTGCACCTGGCCAACGTCTGCATCAATCAGACGCACGACACGAAGCAGCGCCTCTTCAACCGCGACCGCAAGAGCCAGCCGCTGACTGTCGGACCGCGCGGGTGGATGCAGGCCGGCGGCGCCGACTGGGCGCAGGCGCAGGGCGACGGCGCGCTCACGCTCGGGGCCTGGACGGCCATATCGGGCGGCGCTTTCGCGCCCGGCCTTGGCCGCCTGACCAAGCGCGGCATCTCGGCGCTGTCGGTGTTCGCCGGCTTGCGGCTGGGCTTCTGGTGGAACAGCGCCGACGCCTGCATCGTGCGGCGCGGCGCCGTCGTGCACGCAAGCCCGCTGCTGATGAAGACGCGCTTCATGATGCTCGAATGCTTCGGTGCCTTTCCAGGCAGCAGTTCGGCCAACTGGTACCTGAGCGACGGCGGCCACTTCGAGAACACCGGCGCCTATGCGCTCTTGCGCCAGGAGGCTGCGCTGATCGTGATCGCCGACTGCGGCGCCGATCCGGAATACCGCTTCTGCGACCTCGAGACGCTCATCCGCCGCGCCCGCATCGACCTGAATGCCGAGATCACCTTCATGAAGCCGCGCAGCGGCGTCGACTGGGCGCACCTGGGCGCATTCGGATCTCTCAACGACCTCGCCTCGCCCAATAGCCAGACCTGCCTGGCGCTGGCACAGGTGCGCTACGCCAGCGGTGCGACCGGGCAGATCGTGCTGGTCAAGCCCAACGTGTCGGCATCGCTGCCGGTCGACCTGGTGAACTTCAAGGCCGCCAACCCGCTGTTTCCGCAGCAGCCGACCACCGACCAGTTCTTCGACGAGGCGCAATGGGAAAGCTACTTCCGGCTCGGCGCCGAGATCGGCGCGCGGCTCGAGGGCGACATGCTCGATCAGGTGGCGCTCGGCGTGGCGGGCCTGTTCGTACCCGACGACGGACAGGCGCAGCCGGCAGCGAAGTCGGGTGCAGCGGCGCCGGCCAACGGCGATGCCGCTGCCGCTGCAGCCGTGCGTTCGATGAGCCGGCTTCAGGCGCGCGTGCTGCGCGCCGGCGCGGTCACCGCATCCGTGGGCATCGGCACCGCCGCGACCTTCGGCGTGGCCGCATGGCAGGGCATCGACAGCTGGCGGGTTCAGCGTGCCGAGACGCAGCGCGCCGAGAACAGTGCCTTCAAGGAATTGACGGAGCGCTGGGGCAAGCTGCGCGCGGCGATTTCATCCGGTGCATCGAGCGAGGCATCCGCACTGCTGGCGGCCGAGCTGCTGCGCACGGGCGACCTGCTCTGCCGCGACGGCAGCGACAACTTCATGGCGAAGTTCCGGCTGTCGGTGCGCATCGTCGATGACGCCAAGCTGGCTTGCGCCAACGAGGCATTGGGCCAGCGCGCCCCTGCGTGCGCCCGCCTGCTCGACACCGGCAACGGCATCGATTGCCTGCAACCCGCGCAGGCGCCGTCGTGCGCGCCACGTTATTGGGCGCGCGACTATTCGGGGCAGACGGGCTCCAAGCAGAACTGCAGCGGCACCTTGCCGGCGCCGTGGCCGATCGTGCTGAAGCTGCGGGACATGATCACCGGTGAACCTGCTGCGGTGATGGTGAGTTCGGCGGCACCCTCGCCGAGTGCGCCGGGCGACCTTCCGCCGCCCGCAGCCGGCGTATGCAACGACAAGGTGGTCTACATCCTGACCTACGGAGCCTCGCTGCGCGACCAGGCGCGCAACTGGCGTGCGCCCTGGCGCGCATTGGGTGCGTCGGTGCCGCCGATGGAAGACCTGCTCAGCACCTCGCGCCGCGCCGGCCGGTCGCCGCCGGTCGGCCATCCGCAGCCGAGCGTGATCATCCGGGACGAAGCATCGCGCGCCTGTGCGCAGGCTCTGGTGCAGACCGCCCGTCGCCGACCGGCGAGCCGTGGGCCATCAAGCTGCTGCCCAGGTCGACCAGGGCAGCGCCGGGGGCGATCGAGGTCTGGTTGCCGCGGACGGTTTAGTGCCGTGAGCGGCGGGTTTCTCTAATCAGGCGCAGTCACCTTGGCCGGGTTTCAAACCCCGGGTCGTGTTGCATATTGAACCGCTCTGAACGAAGACCATCGTCGGCTGTCCAGCGGCAGGAACAGTTGGAGTGAGGATGTAGGTAAGTGCGGCGCCGGTATTGTCCGTGGCGCCAGTGTTCGCTCTGATAGCCGGGGGAGTACCGCTAATCGTGACCGCCGAAGTGATGTTCCTCGTCAAGACGGCGGGTGTGTTTGGAATGCCGTTTGCGCCGATAGTTGTGCAGTTCACGAGAACATTGCCTTGCTCCGACATGCACACGGCAAACGCCTGTTTGAAGGCTTCCATCTCTGCAACCGCGCCTGCAGCCCGAGTTCGTGATGTGTAGTCCGAGTACTGCGGAATTGCGATAGCAGCCAAGATCCCGATGATCGCAACGACGATCATCAGTTCGATCAGCGTGAAACCCTTTTGCACATTGCGTGCGATGGAACGATTCATTGGTTAACTCCTTGTAGGTCGATGAATGCGCCACCGTGTGGTGGCCCGTTCATGACCGCACTCGGCATGCCAGTGAGCAAAGAGGCCAATTCGCATGGCTTGTGCTGCGGTCAGCAACAAATGGCGCGCACAGCCCTCGCCCCACGTGCGTCATGGCACACACCCCTTCGTGCCAATCAACCCTTGCGCAGCCCCTGCATCTGCGCCCGCGCGATCACGCTCCCGTGTGCCGACGCCTTCGCCAGCCACATCAACGCCAGGTTCTCGTCCTTTGGCACGCCTCTGCCCGCCACGTAGCAGCAGGCGAGCCACTGCATCGCGTCGGCATGGTCCTGCTGCACGGCCTGCTGCAGCCAGTAGTGCGCAATGGCGTACTTCTCAGCCACGAAGAAAAGCTGCCCGATGTCGTTCTGCGCATCGGCGTCGCCCGCATCCGCGCGCAACAGCAGCGCGTGGTCTTCAGCAGTCATCGGAATGCACACGTGGGGCCGTACATCGGCCCAGCTCAGCATCGTGCGACCCCGCGCATCGTTGTCGACCCGCTGCACCGCAGCGGCCGAAATGCGTCGCCACCATGTACGGCGGCTCAGTCCCGTGATGGCGATGGTGGTAGCGAGGCTGACCGCTTCTGATTTCATCTGTTCCCTGCGTCTTCTTTTCTGTCTGTCTTCTTCTGGCGCCGGGATGATGCCCAGCAGCACGCGCCTTATTGCGAGGCTGCGACAAACGATCAGATTGCAGCGACTGCATACCGTGCTAGGGCAATTCCCGATGCGGCCCTGAAACCGGTTTCTTATACTCACTCGGGTGAATCATTCGATGTGGAAAGACGATGAAGAGCTTTTCGGCCTGATGCGCCGGAAACTGTTTCCTGCCGTGGTGGGCGACATCCTGGACACGCTCGGTTTTCTCAAGCAGTTCCTGCATCCGCACATCCGCCCGGTCGGCACGGACATGGTGATCGCCGGGCGCGCCATGCCGGTGCTTGAAACGCTGTGCTTCGCGGCCGTTGAGGCGCAGGGCAAGCTGCCGCTGTCGCGCCAGCCTTTCGGCCTGCTGTTCGAGGCGCTCGACGATCTTCGTCCGCACGAGGTGTACGTGGCCACCGGCTGCGCGCCGCAGTTTGCGCTATGGGGCGGGCTCATGACCACGCGCGCCATGCATCTCAAGGCGGCCGGCGCCGTGCTCGACGGCTACTCGCGCGACACGCCCGAAGTGCTTGAGCTCGGCCTGCCCGTGTTCTCGTACGGCGGCTATGCGCAGGACCAGGGCCCGCGCGGCAAAGTGGTCGACTACCGGGTCGGCGTCGAGATCGCCGGCGTGCGCGTGAACCCCGGCGACATCGTCTTCGGCGACCGCGATGGCGTGCTCATCATCCCGAAGGAAGCCGAAAAAGAGGCGATCCGGCTCGCGCTGGAAAAAGCCAGCACCGAGGACCGCGTGCGCCTCGCCATTCAGAACGGCATGAGCACGGTCGATGCCTTCCGTACCTTCGGCGTGATGTGAACAGGCCTGCGATTTCATGAACTACACGTTCCAGTTCGATGCGGTCTTCGCCGCCTGGCCGTTGCTGCTGAAGGGCACCTGGATCACGATCCAGCTCTCGCTCATCGCCACGGTGCTCGGCCTGCTGGTGGCCGTGTTCTGCGCATGGGGCAAGACTTCGGGGCCGGTCTGGCTGCGCTTCATCGTCAACGCGTACATCGAGGTGATCCGCAACACGCCGTTCCTGGTGCAGCTGTTCTTCTTCTTCTTCCGCTGCCGGCGATCGGGTTGCGCTGGTCGCCCTACACGGCGGCGCTCACGGCGATGGTGGTGAACCTCGGCGCCTATGCGACCGAGATCATCCGCGCGGGCATCGAGTCGATTCCCAAGGGACAGATCGAGGCGGGCAGGGCGCTCAACCTCAAGCCGTGGGAGATCTTCCGCTTCGTCGTCATCAAGCCGGCACTGAAAGCGATCTATCCGGCGCTGACCAGCCAGTTCATCCTGCTGATGCTGAGCTCCGCCGTGGTGTCGGTGATCTCGGCAGAAGACCTCACCTCGGTCGCGGCCAACCTGCAGTCGCAGACCTTCCGCAGCTTCGAGATCTACATCGTGGTGGCGGCTATCTACCTGGCGCTGGCGATGTCGTTCTCGGGGCTGTTCAAGCTGATCTATCGGCGCACGCTCAACTATCCGGACCGGCGGTAAGGGCCTGTTCACACATGAATCACCCCCGCGTGGGGCCCCAGAGAGGGCCCAATAGAGGCGCCCAGCGTAGGTGGGTTGCACACCCCCCGCGCATTGGCAACAACGAGTGGGCCTTCTCGGGCCTCAGCCGGGGCGACACGGCGCGCTTGGTGTGGTTGCGGTCCTTGCCCGGGGGATCACCCCGGGCTGCGACCCGCGCCTAACCCTGCACCCCTTGTCGCCCCGGCGCGGGGGTGATTCATGCGTGAACAGGCCCTAGCCATGCGTACCTTCGGCTTTCCCGAATTCCTGTACATCCTCGAGGCGGCCAAGTGGACGCTCGCGCTGTCGTTGATCGCGTTCATCGGCGGCGCGATCCTCGGGCTGGCGATCGCGCTTGCCCGCACCTCCGACAGCAAGACAGCCCGCGCGGTGTCGACGGGCTTCATCCAGATCTTCCAGGGCACGCCGCTGCTGCTGCAGCTCTTCTTGATCTTCTTCGGCGCGCCGGTGCTCGGCATGGACATCAACCCGTGGGTCGCCGCCGGGTTGGCGCTGATCCTCAACAGCGCCGCCTTCCTGGGCGAGATCTGGCGCGGCTGCATCGAGGCGATTCCGCGCGGCCAGTGGGAAGCGGCCGAGGCACTCAACCTCGACTACAGCGCGCGCATGCGCGACATCGTGCTGCCGCAGGCCTTCAAGATCGCGCTGCCGCCGACGGTGGGCTACGTGGTGCAGATCATCAAGGGCACGTCGCTCGCGGCCATCATCGGCTTCACCGAGATCACGCGCGCCGGCCAGATCATCAACAACGCGACCTTCCAGCCGCTCTACGTCTTCACCACGGTGGCGGCGATCTACTTCGTCATCTGCTGGCCGCTGTCGCTGATGGCGGCGCACATGGAGCGCAAGCGTGCCCGTGCGCTGGCCCGCTGAACTGTTCTTTCTCAACCCAAGGAGACTTCCACATGATCCACTTCACAACTCGCCGCACTGCACTCGCGGCCCTCGGGCTCGGCGCCGCGCTCACGGCCTTCGCTCCCTTCGCATCGGCCCAGTCCGTCGACGAGATCAAGAAAAAGGGCGAGATCACCATCGGCATGCTGGTCGACTTTCCGCCCTACGGCACCACCAACGCGCAGAACCAGCCCGACGGCTACGACGCCGACGTCGCCAAGCTGCTGGCCAAGGACCTCGGCGTGAAGGCCAATATCGTGCCGGTCACCGGGCCGAACCGCATTCCCTTCCTGCTGACCAACAAGGTCGACGTGCTGGTGGCCTCGCTGGCCATCACGCCGGAACGCGCCAAGCAGGTCGACTTCTCCGCGCCTTATGCAGCCGCCACCGTGGTGCTCTACGGCCTGAAGAAGGACACGATGGCTTCGCCGGCCGACCTCAAGGGCAAGCGCGTCGGCGTGGCACGCGCGAGCACGCAGGATGTGGCGCTGACCGCCGTCGCGCCCGAAGGCACGAGATCCGCCGCTTCGACGACGACGCGTCGGGCATGCAGGCACTGCTGTCGGGCCAGATCGATGCGCTCGGCTGCTCGACCACCGTGGCCGCGCAGATCGCCAAGCGCGCGCCGGCCAACACCTTCGAGAACAAGTTCGTGCTGCGCCAGCAGGTCATGGGCATGGTCACCGCCCGGGCCAGGACGAGCTGATGAAGACCCTGAACGACTTCGTGGCGCGCAACAAGGCCAACGGCGAACTCGGCAAGCTCTACCAGAAGTGGCTGGGCACCGACATCCCGGCCATGCCCAACTCCTGAAGACTGCCATGAGCGAGACTTCCGCGCACCCGCTGGGCGAGCCGATCATCCAGCTTGAGGCGGTCAGCAAATGGTTCGGCGCCTTCCAGGTGCTGACCGGCATCGACCTCGCGGTGCGCACCGGCGAGCGCATCGTGATCTGCGGGCCGTCGGGTTCGGGCAAGTCGACGCTGATCCGCTGCATCAACCGGCTCGAGACGGTGCAGAAGGCCGCATCGTGGTCGACGGCATCGAGCTGACCGCCGGCGGCAAGAACGTCGATGCGGTGCGCGCCGAAGTCGGCATGGTGTTCCAGCAGTTCAACCTTTTCCCGCACCTGACGATCCTGCAGAACTGCACGCTGGCACCCATGCGATCGCGCGGCATGACCCGTGCCCAGGCCGAAGAAGTGGCAATGAAGTACCTGGAGCGGGTGCGCATTCCCGAGCAGGCCGGCAAGTACCCGAGCCAGTTGTCGGGCGGCCAGCAGCAGCGCGTGGCGATCGCGCGCGCGCTGTGCATGTCGCCCAAGATCATGCTGTTCGACGAGCCCACGTCCGCGCTCGACCCGGAGATGATCAAGGAAGTGCTCGACACCATGATCGGCCTGGCCGACGACGGCATGACCATGCTGTGCGTCACGCACGAGATGGGCTTTGCCCGCAGCGTGGCCGACCGCGTGATCTTCATGGCCGACGGCAAGATCGTCGAAGAGGCGCCGCCGGCCGAGTTCTTCGGCAGCCCGAAGCACGAGAAGACCAAGCAGTTCCTCGGGCAGATCCTCAGCTCGCATCAAGCGCACTGAGTCATGTCAACGGTACTGATTTCCTTGTCGTCCTTCGGCACGGCCGAGGTCGGGCGCCGCGGCCAGCGCTTTTTTGCCGAACTGGCGATGCAGGCGGGTGCCGATTCCGTCGAGGTGCGCGGCGAGATGTTGCGCGATGGGGCGGCCGAACTGCCGGCATTG
>JBBJMS010000156.1:0-8645 GCA_037720315.1 Variovorax sp.
CGGCGATCTGCTCACCCACAGCCGGGCCACGGTGATGCAGGCGACGCCCGGAATGTGGCGGCTCTTGCTCGACACGCGCTGGAAAGGCCGCGCCGGCTTCAAGGCCCTGGTGGGCGGCGAAAGCCTGCCTCGCGATCTGGCGCACGAGCTGCAGACGGCGGCCGGCGAAGTCTGGAACATGTACGGCCCTACCTAAACCACTATGTGGTCGACCGTGGGGGGCGTGTAGCCCGCGCATGTGCGCTGGGGCGGAATCTCGATCGGCCGGCCGATCGACAACACCACCGTGTACATCCTCGACGAACACCTGCGCCAGGTGCCGATCGGCGTGCCGGGCGAGATCTGCATCGGCGGCGAAGGCGTAGCCATCGGCTACCTCGATCGCGAGGCCCTGACGGCCGAGCGCTTCGTCACCACCGAGATCGACGGCGCGTCGTCGCGCCTCTACCGCACCGGTGACCGCGGGCGCTGGCGCAATACGGGCCTGCTCGAACACATGGGTCGCTTCGACTTCCAGGTCAAGGTGCGCGGCTACCGCATCGAACTCGGCGAGATCGAGGCGCGCTGCAACGAGGCGCCTGGCGTTGCCCGCAGCGTGGTGGTCACGCGCGAAGACCAGCCGGGCGATGTGCGCCTGGTCGCCTACCTGGTGCCGGATGCCGGCGCCGCTTTCGACAAGGAAGCCATCGGCCAGCACCTGCGCCTCGGCCTGCCGCAATACATGCTGCCGCAGCATCTGGTGGCGCTCGACGCGATTCCGCTGCTGCCCAACGGCAAGGTGGACCGCCGGGCCCTGCCGCCGCCGAGCGCGCTGCGCGAAGAAGACGGGCACGAGCGCGTCGCACCGCGCAACGAGCGCGAGCGCTTCGTGCTCGAAACCATGGAGCAGGTACTGCACCTGCCCGGGCTCGGCATCCACGACGACTTTTTCGCGCTGGGCGGCCACTCGCTGCTGGCAGCCCGACTGGCAACGCTCCTGAGCCGCGAGTTCGGCATCACCGTGCCGATGCGCGCGCTGTTCGAGGCACCGACGGCCGAGCGGCTGGCCGCCGCCGTCGAGGTGCTTGCGCGCACCGGCACGCCGCCGCGCCGGCCGGTGGTTCATCAGCCGGGCCGCCGCAGCGCGCCGCTCACGCCGATGCAGGAACGCATCCGCTTCGTCGAAGAGCTGCATCCGGGGCGCTCGGTCTACAACGAGCCGTCGACGCACCGCTTCGGCGGACCGCTCGACGTCGCCAGATTCAAGGCGGCCTTCGGCGAGATCGTGCGGCGGCAGTCGGCCCTGCGCACGACCATGGGCAGGGACCCGAAAACCGGAGAGCCCTGCCAGCTGATCCACGAATCGATCGATTACCCGTTTCCGGTGACAGATCTCTCCGCCCTCGGCGAGACCGAGCGCGAAGCCGAACTCGCCCGCCTGCTGCGCCAGGCGGTGGACAAGCCGATCGACATCCATCGCGGCCCCCTGTTCCACGTCGCGCTCTACCGGATGGCGCCCGACGACCACGCGTTCGTGTTCGTGCCGCACCACCTGATCTGGGACGGCTGGTCGTTCGATCTGTACCAGGCCGAGCTGTCGGCCATCTACGGCGCGCTGCTGCGCGGCGAACGGCCGAATCTGCCCGAGCTGCCGGTGACGCTCGGCGACTACGCGCACTGGTTCGGCGACTGGATCGAAGGCCCGGAGTCCGCCGAGCAGCTGCGCTTCTGGAAGGCGCGCTTCGCGGCCGCCCCCGCAACGCGGGCGCCGGCCACCGACCGCCCACGCGGCGCCGGCATGAGCGGCCAGGGCGGCACGCACTGGATCAGCGTCGACAAGGCGCTGACCGAGCGCCTGCGCCAGGTGGCGAAGGACCACGACGTCACGCTCAACATGCTGACGCTGGGCGTCTACGTGCTGCTGATGGGCAGCGTGATCGACACCGATGCGGTGGTCATCGCGGCGCCGGTGCGCGGCCGCGAACAGCCCGAGGTCGAGTCGGTGATGGGCTTCTTCAACAACGTGCTTCCGCTGTCGTTCCAGATCGACCGCGCGGGCCGGCTCGGCGACTTCATCCGCTACGTCAAGCAGGAACTGCTCGCGGTGATGAACCACCAGCAGATACCGTTCGAGCGCCTGGTGGCCGAGCCCGAATTCGCCGAGCGCGCCCACGGCGTCGGCCTCTACCAGGGCTTGTTCTCGTTCCAGGATGCGCGCGAACGGCGCTCGACTTCGGCGGCCTCGCGCATCGGCAGATCCACATCCTGCAAAGCGGCGCCACCGACGACCTCGGCATCTGGTTGATGGAAAACCGCACGGGCTCGAAGGCGCGGTGGTCTACAACGCCGACATCTATCTTGCGGAAACCGGCGCCGCCTTCAAGGACCGCTACTTCGAACTGCTGCAAGCCGTCGCGGCGCTGCCCGACCCGACGATCGAAACGCTGCTGGCACCCGGCCAGTCCGCGAGCGCCGCGCACCTGCGCCGGCTGGCGGCCGGCACGCCGGCTGCCACGCCGGCCGCTCAGGCCAGTGCGGCCAGCGCTGCCGCGCCGATGGCCTTGCTGCCGCCCGAGCATGCGCGGCTGGCGCAGGTATGGGCGAGCGCGCTCAGCATCGACGTGAACGACATTCGCAGCACCGACAACTTCTTCGATCTCGGCGGCGACTCGCTGCTCGCCATGCGCGTACTCCAGCAGGCCGAGCAGGTGATGGGTTTTCGCGTGAGCGCGAACCGCTACGTGTTCGAGAACCTGCGCCAGCTCGCTTCGGCCGCAAGCGGCACGCCGATCGAGGCGGCATCGGCATCGGCATCGGCTGCGCAGTCCGCGGACGGCGGCGGACGGCGTGGTGGACTGCTCGGACGTGTTTTTTCCGGCTGGGGCAAGAAGCCCTGAGGCAATTCGCCATGTCAATCACCGAACTCCCCCCTGTGGCCGGTTGCCGGCTGTGGCAGGTCGACCTCGACACAGCACCCGCGCCGCGAACCGCTGCTGCGCTGTCGGCGCACGAGGGGGAGCGCGCGCGCCGCTTCGTGTTCGAGCGCGACGGGGATCGATTCGTCGCGGTGCACGCGGCGCTGCGCGACGCGCTGTCGCAGCTGGCCGGCATTCCGGCGGCGCTGCTGGATTTCACGCAGGGGCCGTTCGGCAAGCCGGCGCTGGCACAGCCTTCGACGCTGCGCTTCAATCTGAGCCACTGCCAGTCTGTGGCGCTGATCGCGGTCTGCGAACAAGCCGATGTCGGCGCCGACGTGGAACTGCTGCGCGCGATGCCGGATGCCGACGCGCTGGCCCTCGCATGCTTTACCGGGAGCGAGCACCGGGCGCTCTGCGAAGTGGCGCCGGAGGCGCGCGACCGTGCGTTCCTGACCTGCTGGACGCGCAAGGAAGCCTGCCTCAAGGCCACCGGCACCGGCCTGTCGATCGACACGCGCAGCTTCGAAGTCGGCATTGCGCCGGACGATCGCGAAATCGAACTTGTCGGCGTGCATGGCGTGCTGCGCCTCGCGCTGTCCTCCTTCGTCGCTGCGCACGGCGCGGTCTGCGCCGTGGCCCGGGTGCTGCCCGCCGAGGCGGCGCTCGCGAGCAGTCCAGCGGCGGAAACGGGTGGGGTGTTCGCATGACGCCGCTGCTCTTCGGCCATGCTTCGCGGCAGTTGTTCGGCCTCTTTCATCCGCCCGAGCGCGACGGCGACATCGCGGTGCTGGTCTGCTCACCCTTCGGGCAGGAAGCGGTTCGCACGCATCGGCTGTTTCGGGTGCTGGCCGACCGCCTCGCCCGCAGCGGCGTGGCGGTGCTGCGCTTCGACTACCACGGCACCGGCGACTCGCCCGGCGACGACACCGACGGCGACCTCGAAGGCTGGCACCGCGACATCTGCACGGCGCACGAGGAGCTGCGGCGCCGCGTGGGCAACCGGCGCATCGTGTGGCTGGGCGCACGGCTCGGCGCAACGATGGCGGTGCTGGCCATTCGAAGCGGGCAATGCGACCCGACGCGCCTCATCCTGTGGGACCCGATCGTGGACGGTGCGCGCTACCTGGAGCAGCTGCGCGCCGGCCATGTCGATGCGCTGGAACGCTCCTACTGCGTGCCCGACCCCGACTGGCGGCGCACGCTGGCCAGGGACGCCGACGCGTTCACGGCAGAGTTCTTCGGCTTCGGCGTGTCGGTGCTCTTGCGCCAGCAGTTGCGGGGACTCGCACCGCCAACGCTGCAACTCACCGCGCTGCACCGGACGGTGATCCTCACGGACCCCGCGGACGAGTCAGCCCAGCGTTGGGCTGCCGGGGAAGCGGCGCGCCATGTTCAGGTGCGCGCATCGCCGTTCGCGCATTCGATGGTCTGGACCTCCGATCCGCATCCGAACAACGCCATGGTCCCGACCGAAGCATTGCAACGTATGCTGGCAGAAGTTCATCATGAGTGATTGCAAGGAAACCCCTGTCCAGTTCGGGCCCGACGGCTCGTTGATCGGCATCGTCAGCACGCCGTCCGAATGCTCGCTGGAGCCGGTTGCCTGCCTGATGCTGAACATGGGCGCCAACCATCGGATCGGGCCGCGGCGCATCAACGTGAAGCTGGCGCGCCAAATGGCGCAGCGCGGCATCGCGAGCATCCGCTTCGACCTGGCCGGCCTGGGCGACAGCGGCGCGGCCAGCGGCGCCGAGCATTTCCTGACGCAGGCGGTGTTCGACCTGCAGGCCGCGATGAACCTGATCGAAACCATGCTCGGCGTTCGGCGCTTCATCGTGATCGGACTGTGTTCGGGTGCCGCCAGCGGAATGTCGCTGGCGGTGACCGACGCTCGGGTGATCGGCTTGCTGATGTTCGACGGTTACGTTCCCGAGCCCACGCTCGCGCTGGGAACGCACCTTGAGCCGCGCCGTCGCCGCACTGAGCAATCCGGCGGTGATCGGCAAGACAGCGCGCTGGCTTCAGCGCCGGTTTTCCGCCAAGGCTGCCGCCGCGGCGCGCCTACATCTTCGACACCGAGCCTGCGGAGGTCGCGGCTGCGGCGTTTCGCCGCTCGATGACCCAGCTGGCCGAGCGCAAGGTGTCGGTGTTGCTGCTATACCGGCACCATGCACGTTACCGACCGCGGCCGCGATCAGCTGGGTGCGTTTGCGAACGAGCCGTTCACGCGGGATTTCGACTACCGGTTCATCCGCGAGATCGACCACAGTCTCACCACGCTCGAATCGCAGCGGATCTTCATGGACATCGTGTGCGAGTGGGCGCTGCGCGTGGCGCAAGGCGGCCCCACGTCCCCGCGAGCACAGCAGGCCGCGCCTGGCCGCTCGGCTGCGCGCGTGACCGCCCGGACACTGCAGGCCGGCGCCTTGCGCCCCGACCTGCGGCCCTGATCGGCGCGGCCTCTTTGGGGCCGCTTCAGCCCGCCGCAGTGGGCAGCGCGCGGCCCGGCTGCATCGATTCTTCGCCCGGCAGTTTCTGCATAGGCCCGCTGCCGGCGTAGCGGTCGAGCGCCAGGTAGATGGCCGGCGTGATGTAGAGCGTGATCACCTGCGAGAAGATCAGCCCGCCGACCACCGCCACACCCAGCGGCTGGCGTAGCTCGGCACCGGCGCCCAGTCCCAGCGCCAGGGGCAGTGCGCCCATCAATGCCGCCAGCGTGGTCATCATGATCGGGCGAAAGCGCAGCCGGCAGGCCTCGCGGATCGCATCGACCGGCTTCATGCCCAGGGTGCGCTGCGCGTCGAGTGCGAAGTCGATCATCATGATCGCGTTCTTCTTGACGATGCCGATCAGAAGCAGGATGCCGATGGTGGCGATCAGCGTCAGGTCGAAGCCGAAGATCTTGAGCGCCAGCAGCGCGCCCACCGCCGCCGACGGCAGGCCGGCCAGGATGGTGAGCGGATGGATGTAGCTTTCGTACAGCACGCCCAGGAGCACGTAGATCACCAGCACGGCGAGCACCAGCAGCACGGCCTGGCTGGCCTGCGAACTCTGGAACACCGCCGCATCGCCGCCGTAGCTGGTGATGATCGATCCGGGCATCTTCAGCTCGGCCTTGAACCGATCGATCTTGGCCGTGGCATCGCCCAGCGGAATGTCGGGCGCGAGGTTGAACGACACCGTCACCGCCTGCAGCTGGCCCTGGTGGTTCACCGAGGTCGGGCCGATCGTGCGCTTGACGGTGGCGAAGGCCGACAGCGCCACCAGCTGACCGGCCTTGTTGCGCACCGACAGGCGCGCCATGTCTTCCTGGAAGCGCCGGTCGTTGTCGGCCGCCGAAAGGATCACCTGGTAGGTGTTGCTGGGGCCGTAGATGCTGCCGATCTGGCGGTCGCCGTAGGCGTTGTAGAGCGCGGTGCGCAGGTCGCCGACCGAGACGCCGAGCACGCCCGCCTTGTCGCGGTCGATCTCGAGCGTGGCCTGAAGGCCGCGGTTCTGCGAGTCGCTGGTGACGTCGCGAAATGCCGGGTCGGCGCGCATGCGCTCCATCAGCTTGTCGGCCCATTCGCTCATGGTGCCGGCGCTCACGCTCTGCAGCGTGTACTGGAAGCGCGCCTTGCTGGCACGCCCGCCCAGGCGCAGGTTTTGCACCGGCTGCATGTACACCGCGACACCCGGAATCTCGCGAAAGCGGGTGCGCAGCGATTCGAGCACCTTCGCCATCTTCGGGCGCTCGCCACGCGGCTTGAGCACCGCGAACAGGCGCCCGGCATTCTGGGTCGCGGTCGGGCCGCCGACGCCGATGAAGGAGTTGACGTAGGCCACGCTCGGGTCGTCTCGCAGGGCCTCTGCCACGCGGTCCTGCAGCACCTTCATGGCCGGGAACGAGATGTCCTCGGCCGCCTCGGTGGTGATCTGGATCTGGCCGATGTCTTCCTCGGGGAAGAAGCCCTTCGGGATGCTGACGAACATCCATGCGGTCAGTAGAAAGGTTGAGCCCGCAACGGCGAGCATCACGCCGCGGTGGCCGAGCGTCCAGTCGAGCGTGCGCATGTAGGCGCCGTGCACCGCGCGGTAGCCGCGCTCGAAGCCGCGGCCGATGGCGGTGCCGGGCTCGGGATGCCCGTCCTCGTCGTCGTCGTGCACGGCGCCTTCGCGGCGCGGCACATGCTTGAGCAGACGGCTGGCGAGCATCGGCACCAACGTCAGCGAGACGACGGCCGACACCATCACCGCCAGGCCCACCACGACCGCGAATTCGCGGAACAGCAAGCCAATGACGCCCGGCATGAAGAAGATCGGGATGAACACCGCCACCAGCGAGATCGAAATCGAGACGATGGTGAAACCCACCTCGCGTGAGCCGCGCAGCGCGGCGGCCATCGGCTCCATGCCCTTCTCGACGTAGCGCATGATGTTTTCGAGCACCACGATGGCATCGTCCACCACCAGCCCGACGGCGAGCGTGATGCCCAGCAGCGAGATGTTGTCCAGGCTGTAGCCGAAGGCGTAGAGCAGCGCCACCGCGCCGATGAGCGAGATCGGGATCGTGGCGGCCGGGATGAGCGTGGCCACCACCCGGTGCAGGAACAGGAAGATCACCAGCACCACCAGCAGGATGGTGCCGATGAGCGTGAGCTGCACGTCGTGCACCGCCGCGCGGATCGAGATCGAGCGGTCGTTGACCATGTTGATCTCGATCGACTTCGGCAACTCCTCGCGAAAGCGTGGCAGCAGCGCCCGCACCGCATCGACCACCTGCACGGTGTTGGCGTCAGGCTGTCGCAGCACCGCCAGCGAGATCGAACTCTGGCCGTTGAAGCTGCTGGCGGTCTTGACCGATTCGAAGCTGTCTTCGACGGTCGCGACCTCGTCCAGGCGCACCGGCGCGCCGTCGCGCTGGCCGACGATCACCTTGGCGAAATCGGCCGCCTTCAGCATCTGCTGGTTGGCCTGGATGGTGAGCGTCTGGCGCGGACCGTCGAGCACCCCGACCGGCGTGTTCGCGTTGGCCAGCCGAACCGCATTGGCAAGTTCTTCGAGCGTGATGTTGCGCGCGTTGAGCCGGTCGGCATCGGCCTTGACGCGGACGGCGAAGGCCTTGCGCCCGTACACCGCCACCTGCGCCACGCCCTCGATGGTCGACAGCGTGGGCGACACCAGGTTCTCGGCATAGTCGTTGAGCTCGGCCGGGTTCATCGACGGCGACACCATGGCGATGAAGAGCACCGGCGCATCGGCCGGATTGACCTTGCGGTAGGACGGAAGCTGCGTGAGCTCGACCGGCAGCTGCCGCTGCGCACGCAAGAGCGCGGCCTGCACGTCGACCGCCGCCGCATCGATGTCTCGGCTGCTCACGAATTCGAGCGTGAGCGAGCTCACGCCCTGGGTGTTGACCGAGCTGATGGTCTGCAGGCCGGGGATGGTGGAGAACTGCTTTTCGAGCGGCAGCGCGACCGAAGACGCCATGGTGTCCGGACTGGCGCCGGGCAGCTGCGCGTTGACGTTGATGACCGGCGTGTTGTAGCTCGGCAGTGCCGCCACCGGAATCTGGAAGTAGGGAAAGATGCCGGCCACCACCACCGCGGCGGAGAGCAGCACAGTCATCGCCGGACGACGGATGCACAGCTCGGAAATGTTCATGTGCGCTCCCGTTCGGCCACGATGCTGGCGTTGACCGGCGTGACCGACGCGGCGCTGCCCGGCGTTGTCCCCGGTGCCCCGCCGCCGGGGCGCTGCGGCTGCGGC
>JBBJMS010000033.1:0-25167 GCA_037720315.1 Variovorax sp.
TCGCGCGGGCGGAAGTCGGCTTCGAGGGCGGGGCTGGCCACCGGCAGCGCGCAGGCGACCGCCCAGGCCACTGAAGCCGACCTGGCATCGGCCCGCCTGTCGGCCGTGGGCGAACTGGCCGCCAACTACTTCGCGCTGCGCGAAGCCGATGCCGAGCTGCGCCTGCTCGACGTCACCCTCGAGGGCTACCAGCGCAGCCTGGCGATTGCGCGCAACCGCTACAACTCCGGCATCGCGGGTCAGACTGATTTGCTGCAGGCGCAGACACTGCTGGTGAACACACAGGCCGAGCGGGTTGCGCTCAAGCGCAGCCGCGACACCTTCGAGCATGCCATCGCCGTGCTCACTGGCGCGGCCCCGGGCGACTTCAACCTGCCCGCGGCCGACTGGACGCCGACCGTGCCTGGCGTGCCAGCCGGCGTGCCGTCGACACTGCTGCAGCGCCGCCCCGACATCGCCGCGGCCGAGCGCGACGTCGCCGCCGCCAATGCGCAGATCGGCATCGCGCGCTCGGCCTACGACCCGAGCCTGACGCTGAGCGGCACCATCGGCAGCAGCACGAGCCGCGTCGGCGACTTGTTCAATGCGTCCAGCATGTTGTGGTCGCTGGGGCTGTCGGTGGCGCAGACGGTCTTCGATGCGGGTGCCACCGGCGCGCGCGTCGATGCGGCCAGAGCCCGGCACGAAGCCGCCGTGGCGCGCTACCGCCAGACCGTGCTCGTCGCCTTCCAGAACGTCGAGGACCAGCTGACCGCCGGCAGCAGCCTCGCGCAGCAGGAGGGCCTCCGCCGCGAGGCATCGGCCGCTGCCGACCGCACCGAGCAGCAGTTTCTCAACCGCTACCGCGAGGGCCAGGTAGGCTTCACCGACGTGGTGACGGCGCAGGTGTCGGCGCTCAACGCGCGTCGCACGCTGCTGCGGCTGCAGGTCGACCGGCAGACGGCGGCCGTGGCGCTGATCCAGGCGCTGGGCGGCGGCTGGCAGGCGGCCTGGGCGAACGCCGGCGCGCAGTGAACCAGCCACTGATGCCCGCGCAAATCTGACCTTTTGTTGCGGAATCTGACGCTCACGGCGTCCCATCCATAGCATCCCGCCCTTTGCGCGTTGCGCAGGTCAAGGATGGGTCATGAATCGGACATATCGGTTAGTCAAGAATCGTGCTTCGGGCGCGACGCAGGTGGTTGCGGAATCTGCCAGGGCGTCGCGAGGCAGTGGCCCCGGCCGTGAAGCCGCTCGCAACCTGCTCTGTGCGTTCATGCTGGTCGGATGCACCACCGCTTTCGCCGATGGCGGCGTGGGAGGAAACAACGGCAGCGCAGTCCTGCCGGCGGCGGGCGGCGCCGGCGGCAGCTCGGCGGTGCCGCAAGGCGCGAATGGAGGTTTTTCTCCGCAGGGCGGGGGCGGCGGCGGAGGCGGTGGTGTCAGCCTGACAACGGGCCAGGGCGGCGATGGCGGCCGGGGCGGCCTGGGCGACACGTTCGGCGACGGCGGCAAGGCGGGCAATTTTGGGCTCGTCGCCCCGAGGGTCATCTCCAGTGCCGCCGTCACGATGCCCGTCAACGGCGAAGCGGCGCGGCAGGTAATAGCGCAGGCTTCGGCAGGACAGGCGGAGGCGGCGGAGGCGAGGGCGGCGGAGGTGCTCTGTTCGCAGCGGATGGGACCTTCTTGCTGGGTGCTGCCGTCAGCGGAGGCAGTGGCGGCAACGGCGGAAACGGCGGCGCCAACGCGAGCGAGCCGGGTGCCGGCGGCAGCGGGGGCGACGGGGGTGTAGGCGTCGCTTCGCCGGGAAGCCTCACTCTCGATGTGGTCGCAGGCGGGGTCTTCGGCGGTGCCGGCGGCAATGGCGGCAGCGGTGGCGTCGGTGGCAACGGAGGCGCCGGCGGCAGGGGCGTCGTCTTCGAAGGTGGTGGCACGGTCACCAACCGGGGTGGGATCTTCGGCGGAACCGGAGGCGCCGGCGGCAGCAGCACTCTGCCCCCGCCAAACACCGCGCCGGGCGCAGCCGGTGCGGGAGGCGTCGGCGTCGTGGCCAACGGCGTCACCATCCTCAACTACGGCGCCATCGACGGCGGCCTCTCCTCAGTTGGCGTGCGTGCGACGGCGGTCCGCTTCACCGGCGGCGCGAATACGCTGGTCCTGGGCACCGACTCGCGCATCGGCGGCGCCATCGAAGTCGGCAGCACCGCGACGGCCACCATCAGGAACGAAGTCAGCAGCGCAGCCCCGCAGGCCGTGCTCACCGGCGACCTGATCCTCGGGGGCAATGCCACGGTAAACACCAACCTTCGCGACCTGACCATCGTCGGCGCAATTTCCGGCGCCGGCGGGCTGGCTGTGACACAGGGCGGCACGCTGTTCCTTGCCGGCACCAATACCTACTCGGGCGGCACCACCGTCAATACCTTCGCCACGCTTGCCGTCGGAACCGACGCCAGCCTCGGCGCCACCGTCGGCACGCTGACCCTCGACCAGGGAATCCTGCGCGCCTACACGCCGCTGACGATTGCGCGCAGCATCCAGCTCGGTCAGGCTGGCGGCGGTTTCCAGGGGTCGATGAACATCACCGGCACGATCTCCGGCGTCGGCAGGCTCACCAAGCTTGGCTCAGGCACGCTGGTGCTGAGCGGCAACAACAGCTACGCCGGCGGCACCCGGATCGGAAGCGGCGGCGCCCTGTCGGTATCCAGCGACGCCAACCTCGGTGCCGCGACGGGTGCCGTCACGTTGACCGGCGGCACGCTGCGCAACACCGCGGCCATCGACACCGCGCGCGCCTTCGAAATCCTTGCGCAGGGGGGCACCCTCCAGACCGATGAACGCCTGCAATTGAGCGGCACGGTCACGGGCGACGGCAGGCTGACGAAGACCGGCGGAGGCGAGCTGACGCTGAACGGCCCCAATACCTATGCCGGCGGCACCGCGCTGACGCGGGGGCGACTGAACGTCGGCCACGACAGCGCTCTCGGCACCGGCGTGCTGGCCATGGACGACGACACCACCCTCGGCTTCAATGCCGACCGGCTCGACCTGGACAACGCCATCGTCTTCACCCGCAGTCGAGAGCGGACCTTCGACACCGGCGGCAACAACGCCACGCTGAGCGGCGCGATTTCGGGCGCGGGCGATCTCGGCAAGCTCGGCAGCGGCACGCTGCTGCTGTCGGGCGCCAACAGCTACACCGGCAGCACCAAGCTCCTGCAAGGCACGCTGCGCGCCGGCGCGGCCAACGCTTTCAGCCCAGCTTCGGCCCACATCGTGGCCGCCGGCACCGTGCTCGACACTGCCGGCCTGCCGCAGACCGTGGCCGCGCTGGACAACGGCGGTACGGTGTCCTTGCAAAGCGCCGCACCCGGCGGCACGCTGACCGTGACCGGCGGCTACGTCGGCAACGCCGGCGTGCTGCGCCTGGGCACCATGCCGGCCAGCAGCAGCCTGAGCGACCGGTTGATCCTGAGCGGGCCGGCGCGAGCGCCAGCGGGCGCACCGTGCAGATCACCAACATCGGCGGGCTCGGCGCGCTGACCGCCGGCACGGCATCGAGGTGGTGAGCGCCACCAACGCCACCACCACCGCGCAGACCACGAAAGACGCGTTCGCGCTCGCTGGCGGCCACGTCGATGCCGGCGCCTTCGAATACCGGCTGCACGCAGCTGACGCGGCGGGTGCGGGCGAGAACTGGTACCTGCGCTCGACCACCACCGTTGCTGCCGCGCCGCCGCCGCCCGCGCCGGCGCCAATCGTGGGGGCCGCGGCACCCGAGGCACCCGAGGCACCCGTGGCGGCCGCGCCTGTGGCTGCAACCCGTGAAGTGCCCACCTTCCGCGCCGAGGTTCCGCTGTTCGCGGCGCTGCCCGAGCAGTTCCGCCAGGCCAATCTGGCAATGCTCGGCAGCCTGCACCAGCGCATGGGCGACAGCGATGCGTCGCCGCAGAACGCGCAGCGCAGCGCCTGGGGTCGCGTCATCAGCACCAACCTCAACATCCGCCAGAGCGGCGCGGTCAGTCCGACCAGCGATGGTCGCCAGAGCGGCTTCCAGGCCGGCACCGACCTGTTCGCCGACACGCAATGGCGCGCTGGCGTGTACGCCGGCCAGCTCGACGGCGGCATGCAGGTCAGCGGCTTCGCACGCGGCGTGAGCGACCTTGCCGTGGGCAGCAACGACCTGCGCAGCCGCTTCCTGGGCGGCTACTTCACCTGGACCCATCCGTCCGGCTTCTATGCCGACACCGTGCTGCAGGCCGGCAGCCACCGCTACACCGTGCAGCCATTGGGCGCTTCGGCGGTGCGAGGCAAGGGCGACAGCCTGACTGCGTCGCTCGAACTGGGTCAGGCCCTTGCGCTCGGCGCCAACTGGAAGATCGAGCCTCAGCTGCAGCTGGTGCACCGGCGCGTGAAGCTCGACGACGCGGGCATCGCCGGTGCCCAAGTCCTGCAAGACACCGACAACGGGTGGCTGCTGCGCGCTGGCGTGCGCGTCAAGGGCGAGTTCAACACCGCTGCCGGCCGGCTGCAGCCCTACGTGCGGCTGAACGTGTATCACGCCGCGGGCGGCGAGGACATGGCGACCTTCGTCGGTCCGGCCGGCAGCACCGGCATCGCGAGCCGCACCGGTGGCACGTCGAGCGAACTGGCCGGCGGCCTGACGCTGGCCGTGAACGACACGGTGAGTCTCTACGGCGAACTCGGCAGGCAGTGGGCCTCGGGCGGCGACACGCGCGTGAAGTCGTCGATTCAGGGAAGCCTCGGCGTCAAGGTGAAGTGGTGAGCGCCTGCTGCTGATCCAGGCCTGGCCGGCCCCTCGCGATAATCGGCGCTCTTACAAGGAGCGTGCGTGGATATTGTTTTGCTGGCCAAGGCCGCCATCATGGGCATCGTCGAGGGCCTGACCGAGTTCCTGCCGATCTCGTCGACCGGCCACCTGATTCTCGCGGGCTCGCTGCTGAGCCTGGAAGGACCCAAGTTCAAGGTGTTCGAGATCGCCATCCAGACCGGCGCGATCTTTGCGGTCATCCTGGTGTACTGGCAGAAGATTCACTCGACCATCGTCGCCCTGCCGCGCCAGCCCAAGGCGCGGCGGCTGGCGCTCAATGTGCTGATCGGCTTCTTGCCCGCCGTGATGCTGGGGCTGCTGTTCGGCAGCCTGATCAAGGCCCACCTCTTCACGCCGGTGATCGTGGCCGCCACATTCATCATCGGTGGCTTCATCATCTTGTGGGCCGAGAAGCGGGCGCCCGGCTCGGTGCGCGTCGAGCATGTCGACGACATGACGCCGATGGATGCGCTCAAGGTCGGGCTGGTGCAATGCTTCGCGATGATTCCGGGCACCAGCCGCAGCGGCGCCGCCATCATCGGCGGCATGCTGCTGGGGCTGTCGCGAAAGGCGGCGACCGACTTCTCCTTCTTCCTCGCCATACCGACGCTGATCGGCGCCGGCGCATACAGCCTCTACAAGGAACGCGCGCTGCTGTCCGCGGCAGACATTCCGCTGTTTGCGGTCGGACTGCTGTTCTCGTTCATCAGCGCCTGGATCTGCGTGCGCTGGCTGCTGCGCTACATCAGCAGCCACAGCTTCGTGCCGTTCGCCTGGTACCGCATCGCGTTCGGCATCGTGGTGCTGGCAACGGCGTGGACTGGCGCAGTGGTCTGGGCTGAATAGTTTCAGGCCATCAGATTGCGCAGCGCCGCTTCGACCGCCGCTGCGGTGGCGATCGGCTTTTCCAAAGGAAACAGGTGCGTGCCGTCGAGCATCATGATTCGGCCCTTGGTGACCTGCCCGGTCATCGCCATGCCGACGCGCCGCATCTCGACCGACTGGCGCCCGCCAATGAACGCGGCATTGCATTTGAGCGGATTCGCGCGCAGCAGGGCGCCCAGGTTGTGCGGAATGGTGTCGTAGATGGCGGTCTCGACGTCGCGGTCGAAGCTCAACGCGCGCGCGTCCTCCAAGTCGAAGGTGCCGTGCTCGATGTAGTCGCGCAGCACTTGCTCGTCCCACTTGGCAAACGCCTTCTTGCCGCGGAAATGCGCGAACACGGCCTCCCGGTGCTCCCAGCTGTTGCGGCGCTTGCGACTCACCGTGCCGGGCGAGACGCTCTTCATCCAGGGCGTGCGCTTCACCAGGTTGACCGTGTTCGCGCGCCAGCCGCCGAGCAGCGGCGAGTCGAGCAGCACCACGCCGCGCGCGAGCGCCGGATGCAGCGCCGCGCACATCAGGCTCAGGAAGCCGCCGAGCGAATGGCCGACCAGGAACACCGGGCCGCCGGCCGCGTCGGCCTGCGTGCGGGCGAAGTCGGCCAACTGCTGCACCAGGTGCGGCCAGTTGTCGGTGACGGGATAGCTCGGATCGTGGCCGAATTTCTCGATCGCATCGACATCGAAGCCGCGGTTGCGCAGGCTGTCGAGCATCACGCGGTAGGTGCTCGCCGGGAAGCTGTTGCCGTGCGAGAAGACGACCGGCGGCGCCATCGCGCTAGATGAGCTTTTCGTCGGGCGTCGAAATCTTGCGCAGCGGGCTGTGGCGGGTGGCGGGCATCTTGAGCGGATGCGCGGTGTAGGCGTCATCCCAGACCGGGTCTTCGATGCTGTCGAACACCTCGCGCAGCTTCTGGCCCCAGCTGCCATGCATCATCCGGTAGTAGGGGTTGTCGGCATCGATGCAGACCACCTTGTCGGTGCGCAGCGCATTGGCTTCGTACACCACCAGGTCCAGCGGCAGGCCGACGGAGAGGTTCGACTTCATCGTCGAATCCATCGACACCAGCGCGCACTTGGCGGCCTCGTCGAGCGGCGTGTCGGGCGTGAGCACCCGGTCGAGCACGGGCTTGCCGTACTTCGACTCGCCGACCTGGAAGTAGGGCGTCTCGGTCGTCGCCTCGATGAAGTTGCCGGCCGAATAGACCAGGAACAGCCGCATGCCTTCGCCCTTGACCTGACCGCCGAACACGAACGACACGTTGAAGTCGAGTCCTGCATGCTTGAGCGCCTCGGCGTCGCGGTCGTACACATGCCGCACGGCCGAGCCGAGCACGCGCGCCGCATCGAACATGCTCCTCGCGTTCCAGATGGTGATGGGCGGGCTGTCTTCGCCGTCTTCCCTGTGCTCGCGGAGTTCCTCGATCTGCAGGATCTCGCGCACCGACTGCGAGATGCTCAGGTTGCCGGCCGACAGCAGCACCATGACGCGGTCGCCCGGCTGCTCGTAGACGATCATCTTGCGGAAGGTGCTGATGTGGTCCACGCCCGCGTTGGTGCGCGAGTCGGAAAGGAACACCAGTCCGGCGTTGAGTTTGATTCCGACGCAGTAAGTCATGGGGTTCGTATCGCACCAACCGGGCCATCAGCCGTGTTCGCGCGCTTGGAGTTTCTTGAGTGTGTAGAGCGCTTCGAGCGCCTCGCGCGGGCTCATCGCGTCGGGATCGATTGCCGCCAGCGCGGATTCTACGGCGCTGGCCGCGGGCGGCTCGGCCGCTGTGGCCGGAGCGAAAAGGTCGACCTGCGCGCGGGTTTGCGTCTGCTGCGCTTCGAGCGCCTCCAGGGCCTGGCGTGCATGGTTGACCACCGCCGCCGGCATGCCCGCGAGCCGCGCCACCTGGATGCCGTAGCTCTTGCTTGCCGGGCCGGGCTGCATCTCGTGCAGGAACACGACGCCGCGGCCCGCCTCGGTCGCGCTCACATGCATGTTCACCGCGCCATGGTGCGTGGCCGGAAACGCGGTGAGTTCGAAGTAGTGGGTGGCGAACAGGGTGAAGGCGCGCGTGCGGTCGTGCAGCTGCGCCGCGATGCCGGCAGCGAGCGCCAGGCCGTCGAAGGTGCTCGTGCCGCGGCCGATCTCGTCCATCAGCACCAGTGAATGCGCGGTTGCACCGTGCAGGATCTGGGCCGCCTCGGTCATCTCGAGCATGAAGGTCGACTGCGCGTTCGCCAGGTCGTCGGCCGCGCCGATGCGCGTATGGATCGCATCGATCGGCCCGAGCCGGCATGCATCGGCCGGCACATGCGAGCCGATCGAAGCCAGCAGCACGATGACGGCGATCTGTCGCATGTAGGTCGACTTGCCGCCCATGTTCGGCCCGGTGATCACCTGCATGCGCTGCTGTGGCCCGAGCCGCGTGTCGTTGGCGATGAAGGCGCCGGACGATTTTTCGGCCAGCCGCGCCTCGACCACCGGATGGCGCCCGCGTTCGATCTCGATGCACGGATGGGCCACGAATGCGGGGGCATGCCAGTGCAGCGTGTGTGAGCGTTCGGCGAGCGCGCAGAGTGCATCCAGTGTTGCAAGCGCCGTTGCAAGCTGGCTCAGCGCAGCCACCGAGGGCTGGAGCGCATCGAGCAGTTGCTCGTAGAGCCACTTCTCGCGCGCCAGTGCGCGGTCTTGCGCCGACAGCGCCTTGTCCTCGAAGGCCTTGAGTTCCGGCGTGATGAAGCGCTCGGCGTTCTTGAGCGTCTGGCGGCGGCGGTAGTTCTCGGGCACCTTGGCAAGCGCGCTCTGCGTGACCTCGATGTAGAAGCCGTGCACCCGGTTGAACTGCACGCGCAGGTTGGCGATACCGGTGCGCTCGCGCTCGCTCGCCTCCAGCTGCAGCAGGAAGGCGTCGCAGTTTTCGCTGATGCCGCGCAGCTCGTCGAGTTCTGAGTCGTGGCCGGGCGCGATCACGCCGCCGTCGCGCACCAGTGCGGCCGGCTCCGGTGCGATGGCCGCGACCAGCAGTGCGATGCAGCCCGGCGGCGGCGCGAGCTGCGCGGCCAATTGCGCCAGCAGCACGGCCGAAGCGGGCAGGCCGGGCGCGAGCTGCTCGGCCCGGGCCAGCGCCATCCGCAGCGCGACCAGTTCGCGCGGACGCACCTGCCCGAGCGCGATGCGGGCAGCGATGCGCTCCACGTCGCTCACGTTCTTCAACTGCTCGCGCAGCAGCCGCCACGGCGCGACGGTGCCGCCGAACACCGTCGCCTGAAGCGCATCGATGGCTTCGAGCCGTTGCTGCGCCTCGCCGCGGTCGCGCCGCGGCGCCAGCAGCCAGCGCTTCAGCCGGCGGCTGCCCATGCCGGTCATGCAGGTGTCGAGCAGCGAGAAAAGCGTCGGCGAATCCTCGCCGCGCAAGGTCTGCACCAGCTCGAGGTTGCGCCGCGTGGTCGGCGGCAGTTCAATCAGTTCGCCGTCGCGCTCGACCGCGAGGCGCTGCACATGCGACAGCGCTCTGCCTTGCGTGTGTTCCGCATAGCCCAGGAGCGCCGCGGCTGCGGCATGCGCGTTGGTCAGCGATTCGGCGTTCCATGCGGCGAGATTGGCGCTCCCCATCTGCTCGCACAGCTTGCGTTCGCCCAGCCCGCCGTCGAACTGCCAGGCGGGACGCACCGACAGCGCGAAGGGCGTGGCGCTGCGCGCAGCCTTGAGCCGCTGTTCGAAAGCCGGTGTGACTTCGGCGCTATAGAGCAGCTCGCTTGGCGCGATGCGCGCGATCCAGGCTTCGAGCGCATCGGCCGGGCATTCGGCCAGGCGCAGCTCGGCGCCGGTGACGCTCAGCCAGGCCAGCCCACAGAAGTTGCGCGTGCCCGCGTGCACCGCGAGCAGGAGCGATTCGCTCTTGTCGTTGAGCAGTTCGGCATCGGTCAGCGTGCCGGGCGTGACCACGCGCACCACCTTGCGCTCGACCGGCCCCTTGGTCGCGCCGACCTCACCCACCTGCTCGCAGATGGCGACCGATTCGCCCAGCTTGATCAGCCGCGCGAGATAAGTGTCGACCGCATGGAAAGGCACGCCGCACATCAGCACCGGCTGCCCGGCGGACTGGCCGCGCTGGGTGAGCGTGATGTCGAGCAGCCTCGCCGCCTTCTCTGCATCGGCATAGAACAACTCGTAGAAGTCGCCCATCCGATAGAAGAGCAGCGTGTCTGGATGGTCCACTTTCAGCCCGTGGTACTGGGCCATCATGGGGGTGTGCAAAACGACTTCGTCCTTGCTCATGTCAGGTCGTCGCTTTCTGAAAGTAAATGGCGTTGCGCAGCCCCTCGAAGTGCGCGTCGCAGGTCAGCAGGTCGGCTCCTTGCTGGCGCGCGGTTGCATAGACGATGGCGTCTACTGTCGCCAGCTTGTGCTCGCGATGCAGGTGGGACGCAAGCAGCGCGATGGACGTGTCCATCGGTACGACCATGCACTTCGGCGTATAGGCGATGACCTGGTCCGCCTCTTCTTCACCCCCCTCCCGGAACAGCCACTTCGACAGTTCGAGCTGCACGATGGTCGGCACGATGCAGCGTGTTCTGGTTGGGAACTCCTTGCCCAGCTTCTTTCCGAGGGCGCTGCCGGTCAGCCATTCGATCCAGGCCGAGGTATCGACCACGCAAGGGGTCGCCGCCATCAGTAGCGGTCCTTGCGGTCGCGATAGCCATCCTTCTGTGCTCCTTTCGCGATGCCGGCCAGCTGTGCGAGTTCAGGCACGGGCATGACCAGCACGCCCTTGCCTTTCGGGAGGAACACCAATTCCTGGCCCGCCTCCCAATGCTGTTCGTCACGAACAGCCTTTGGAATCGAGATCTGGAATTTGCTGGACAGCGTTGCGGTGAAAGGCATTTCGTACCTCGATGCGATCGATGAATGTGAGGTAAGAATGTATCCGGGTTCCAAAGCTTGCCCCCACGCCAGGGATACCGCGGAACCGGCTTCGCCGGGCCGCTGGTATCGCCCCCGGCAGGGGGTGGGCGGCTACACGAAGTGAGCCAACCTGGGGGAGCCCTATGACCGCCGCCTCCGCGCGACGCGCACCGCGTCGACCCAGGTGTCGATGTTGAAGCGCTGGCCCGACTCGGCGATGCGCGCGGCGGTGATCTGGTGCAGCGGAATGCGCCGCGTGTCGCCGGGCAGTTCGCCGTGGCCAACGAGCACCTTCTTTTGCACGTCGAGGTGGTCGACCTGCAGGGAGCACTCGGTCTTGCGGCCCTGCGTGTCGATGTAACGCACGCGGATGCGCGGCTGCTCGTCGACGACGGCGTGCTCGCCCTTGCCCTGGATGAACCATTCGGGCAACGTGTCGGGCGGCGAATCGTCCGTGCGCCCGAGGCCGCCGCGCACCGTCGGAAGCTCGAGCGGTACGTGCCCCGACCGCACCCGCGCCGCTGCGATCCGGCGTTTGGCGTCGCGCCGGGCGGCGATGCGCCGGCCGGCGAACCACATCGCCGCCAACAGCAGCAGCACGCCCGTCAGCGCTGCCGCCAAAATCGGCCACTGCATGAGTTCAATGTCCATCCGTCATTCCAGAATCCCTAGCGCTTAAGTACTCTCCGGGGATTCTGGGGCGTGCGCCTCCGGCCTGTCAAACCGCGCGCGGCATAGTTCGAACGGTGTGGCGGGTCAGCGCTGCGGCATGTCCTTGACCGAGTAGCCGAGGCTCACGGTCGCATCGGCGGGAATCGGCGGCATGGAGTCGTTCCAGGCCTGCCAGGCCTCGCGCATCGTCGCCAGGCGGTCGGGTTGATGTGCTGCCTGGTTGGCGCGCTCGCGTTCGTCGCTTGCAATGTCGAACAGGTACTCGTAGCCATCGACTTGCAGGTACTTCCAGTCGCCATCGCGCAGGGCACGCTGACCGCGATGGTTCATGCGCCAGTGCAGCGGCCGGGCAAATCGCGTCGTGGCATCGCGCAGCACCGGCAGCATCGACATGCCGTCGAGCGGGTAGGCCGGGTGGGCGTGGCGCCCGCGGCATCGAGCAGGGTGGCCGACCAGTCCATCGTCATGCAGTGCTGCGCGCTTTCGGCGCCGCCTGCGATCACAGCCGGCCAGTGCGCGATCCACGGCACGCGGATGCCGCCTTCGGTCAGATCCATCTTGCCGCCGACCAGCGGCCAGTTGTCCGAATAGCGCTCGCCGCCGTTGTCGCTGGTGAAGACGACCAGCGTGTCGCGGGCGATGCCGAGCGCTTCGAGCGCCGACATGATCCAGCCGATGCCTTCGTCCATGTGATGGATCATCCGGCGGTAGGTGTGGATGTTGCCGCCGGCCAGGTCGAACAGGTTGTTCTTCACTGTCGGCGCTTTTGCCTCGTCGTCACGCGTTTCCCATGGCCAGTGCGGCGCGGTGTAGTGCAGGCTGAGGAAGAAGGGCGCCTGCTGCCGCGACATGCGCGCCACATAGTCGACGGCGCGGCGCGAAAGCAGGTCGGTGAGATAGCCGGGCTCCTGCCGGTCTTCCTTGTCCGACCAGAGGTCGTGCCGGCCGCTCGAATCGCAATGGGTGAAGTAGTCGACGCCACCCGACATCGGTCCGAAGAACTCCTCGTAACCCGAACGCAGGGGACCGAAAGCCGGCGGATAGCCCAGGTGCCACTTGCCGATGAGGGCGGTGCGGTAGCCGGCATCGCGCAGCAGCGAAGGCAGGGTCGGATGTTCCGGCGGCAGGCCCAGCGTGGCGCTGCCGCGGCTCTTGCTGTTGATCGGCTCTTCGGCCGCGCCGCGCAGGCGGTACTGGTAGCGCGCCGTCATCAGCGCGAAGCGGGTCGGCGAGCACACCGGCGAGTTCGCATAGCCCTCGGTGAACCGCACGCCGTTGGCGGCCAGGCCGTCGAGCACCGGCGACACGGGCCCGAAGTCGGCATCGCGCCCGCCGTAGCAGCCGAGATCGGCGAAGCCGAGGTCGTCGGCCACGATGAAGATGATGTTGGGCGTTTTCATTAAGGGGTCAGGGCTGGTAGCCGGACTTGCGCACCACCGGCGACCACTGGGCACGATAGGCAGCGAGCATGGCAACCGTCTGCGCCTGCGTGCTGACCACCGGCGTCATCAGCGACTCCTTGAAGCGGCGCACCGTATCCGGGTCCTGCATGACCTCGCGGATCGCCTGCGCCAGGCGCGCCACCTTTTCGCGCGGCATGGCTTCCGGCGCGAAGAAGGTGTTCCAGCCGGTCGCGGCCAGATCGAGCCCAGCCTCCTTGAAGGTCGGCACTTCCGGCGCGAACGGCGATCGCCTGGCACCGGACATCGCGAGGATGCGGACCTTGCCGGCCTGGTGCTGCGGAAGAACCACGTCGAGCGTGTCGAACGCGATCGGCACCTGCCCGCCGATCAGGTCGGTGAGCAGCGGTGCGGAGCCGCGGTAACCCACAACCTGCGCCTGCACCTGCGCCTTCTCGCCCATCATCAGCCCGAAGAAATGCGGCAGGCTGCCGGTGGCCGGCACGCCGAAGTTGGCCTTGTCGGGATTGGCGCGCATCCAGGCCAGCAGGTGCGACAGCTCGCGCACCGGAACGGCAGTGGCGACCGAGAGCGCGAACTCGTAGTCGTTGACATGCGACACGGGCACGAAATCGCGCTCGGGGTCGTAGCCGTTGTCCTTGAAGACCAGCGGCGCGACGACCATCACCGCCGGGTTCGCGAGCATCAGCACGTTCTGCGCAGCCGTTGCCGCCTTGACCTGCTGCGCCGCGAGGCGCCCGCCGGCACCAGGCTTGTTGTCGACCACCACCGGCACGCCGAGCTTCGCCTGCAGCTTGTCGCCGACGATGCGCGCCACCCGGTCGGTGGCGCCACCGGGCGCATAGCCCACCACGATGCGCAGCGGGCCGTCCAGCGGCTGCGCCGCGACGTTGAAGGCCGCAGCGGCGATTGCGATGCCGGCGAGCCGGCGAAGGATGTGTACAAAGTGCATGTTCGTTCCCGTTCAGTCGTTGGCCTGAAAGCCGACGGCCTTCATGATGCCGCCCCAGCGCGCGGTGTCCTCGCGCATCGTCTTCAAGAGCGCCGCTGCATCGTCGCCCACCGGATACATGCCGTTCTGCAGCAGTTGCTGGCGCACTTCGCGCGAGTTCACCGCTCTAGTGAATTCGGCGCGCAGCTTGTCGACGATCGGCTGCGGCGTGGCAAGTGGCGCGTAGTAGGCGAACCAGGCTGCCGCGACCACGTCCTTGTAGCCGCCTTCGACGAAGGTCGGCAGGCTGGGCATCAGCGGCGAACGCTTGTCGCCGCTGGTGGCGAGCACCTTGACGCGGCCGCCCGGCAGCATCTGCAGCGCACCGCCGACGGTGTCGAAGTACACCGGCACGGTGCCGCCCATCACGTCTTGCCGCGCCGGCGTCGAGCCTCGATACGGCACATGCACCATCTTCAGACCGGCCGCGCGGTTGAGCATCTCGCCAAGAAAGTGCGAGGGCGTGCCGGCGCCGTAGGAGGCAAAGCTCACCTTGTCACCCTGCGCCCTGGCCCACGCGATGAACTCGCCCAGCGTGTTGGCCGGCACGTCCTTGCCGACCACCAGCGCGAGCTCGAAGCGCGCCGCGTTCACGATCGGCACGAAGTCCTTCATCGGGGCATACGAAAGATCGCGATAGGCATTGGGGAACATCGTCATCATCCCGGCGGTGCCGAGCAACAGCGTGCGGCCGTCGGGCGCCGCCGTCTTCACCGCTTCGGCGGCGATGCGGCCGGCCGCGCCGGAGCGGTTGTCGATCACCAGCGGGCCGAGCGAGTCGCGCACCTCGTGGGCGATGGCGCGCGTGAGCACGTCCTGCGTGCCGCCGGCCGGCACGCCGATCAGCACCTTGATCGGCTGGCCCGGCGTGAACGCGGCCTGCGCGCCGGCCAGCGGCGAGAGGGCGAGGCCGCCGAGTGCGGCAAGGGCCTGTCGGCGGTCGATGGATGCGATGGGCATGGGTTGTCTCCTGGCGCGCTGCGGGCGCCGGACCACTTTAGAGCGCCGACAATCGATTGTTCAAATCAACTGTTCTGCGGAAAAACCCGATGGCCGATGCGCTGCGACCGCTCGACGACCTGCTGCTCTACAAGCTCAGCCGCCTGCTGTCGGTGGCCGGCGGCATGGTGATCCGGCTGTGCGAGGGCCGTTTCGGCATCACCCGGCGCGAATGGCGGCTGATCGCAACGATGGCCAGTCGGGGCGAACTGGGTTCGTCGCAGCTTGCCGAGCATGCGCAGCTCGACCGGGCCCGCACGTCGAAGGCGGTCGGCTCGCTGGTGTCGAAAGGGCTGGTCTCGCGCACCCAGCCGGGCGGCGACCGGAGGCATATCGCGTTGCGCCTCACCGATGCCGGCAGCGCGCTCTATGCCGAGCTGTTCCCGCTGGTGGCCGCCATCAATGCGGACCTGCTGTCGGTGCTCGACGACGACGCCGCAGCGCAACTCGGCGAGGCGCTGGCGCGGCTGCAGTCGCGGGCCGAGACGGTCGCCGCCGCTGCGGTGCCCAAGGCGACCGGGGCCGGCGGGCGCTTAGGCTGCACCGCCACGGCGCGGCGGCATCGCCCTCGACCCGCAGCCGCGGCAGGAACTGCGGGTACTCGCGTTGCATGAAGTCCACGAGCCCTTCGCGCACGGTGCAGCGCAGGTCGAAGGCAAGCGACGAATTGGCGGCGGTGCACAGCACGCGAATCTGCATGCTGCGCTCGGTGGTGTCGGTGACGCGCAGGTTGAAAAAGCGCCCGTCCCACTCGGGTGCGGCCTTCACGATGCGCTCGGCCTCTTGGCGCAGCGGCGCGAGCGGCATGCCGTAGTCGGCATGGATGAAGACCGAGCCGAGCAGCTGCGAGTCGTGCCGCGTCCAGTTCTGGAACGGCTTCTCGATGAAGTAGCTGAGCGGCAGGATGAGCCGCCGGTCGTCCCAGATCTTCAGCACGACGAAGGTGCCGGTGATCTCTTCGACTCGGCCCCACTCGCCTTCGACCACCAGCACGTCGTCGATGCGTATCGGCTGGGCCAGCGCGATCTGCAGACCCGCGATCAGGTTGCTGAAGACCGGCTTGGCGGCAAGGCCGGCGACGATGCCGATCACGCCGGCCGATGCCAAGAGGCTGGCGCCGACCTGGCGCGCGCCCGGAAAGGTCATGAGCATCAGCGCACCGCCGGCGACCAGCAGCATCGAGCTGGCGGTACGCGCCAGCACCCGCGTCTGCGTGAGCACCCGGCGCGCCTGCAGGTTGTCGGCCCCGTCGTAGGGATGCTTGGCCAGCACGCCATCGGCCACGCCGCTGACCGCTCGCACGGCGAGCCAGGTTACGGCGGCTATCAGCAGCAGTCCGTTCAGATGCCGCACGCTGCCGATGAAGCGCAGGTCGTCGGGTGCGGCCTGCCAAATCATCTGCAGTGCAGCGAGCGGCAGCACCAGCCCGGCCGCGGCCTGGATGTTGACCAGCGTCGCGTGCAGCACCGGTGCGCCGCGGGACAGGCGGCGCACCACCAGGCCGCCGAAGCGATGGATCAGCAGCGCGAGCGGAACTGCAATCAGCGCGGCCAACAGGGGCCCGAACCACGGGTGCGCGAGCAGCATTTCCTTGTTCATCGAGCGATCTTGGCCGCGTCGGCGGTGAGCGGTTGGAGGATGCGCGCGGTCGTCGCGCAGCTGCGCTGCGATGCCGGTGGCCAGGTCGAGCCGGCGCAGCAGCCAGGGCTGATGTCGTTGTCGAATGGATCGGGCAGCGCGGACGAGGGCAGCGATCCGGTGAGGGTCGTGGCCGGCGCGCCTTCGGGCATGGCGGGCCCGGTGGTCGGCGCGGTGCCGATGGCGGCGTCGATGCGCTCGGCGGTGCGCGCGAGCGGGCCTTCGACCTCGGCCGGCGGAGCCGGTCGCGGCGCAGCACCAGCATCGACTTGACCGCGCTGAGCTGGGCCAGCAGCTGGTAGCTGTGTGCCTGCAGGTGTTCGAGCGGCTCGATCGGCGGACACCGCGCGCGGCTCCGACAGCGAGCGTTGCGTGGCCTGCACCAGCGCCGACAGGCTGTCGAAGGCCTCGCGGCGCCAGGCCGCCATTCGAGCTCGGGGCTGGAGTCGACCGAGCGCAACTGGCCCAGGCCCAGCGCCAGCCGTGCATGCCGCGCCTGTGCCGTCAGCGTGCGCGCCACCAGCGCCGGCACCTGGCTGCGCTCCCACGAAGGCAGCACATAGCAGAAGGCCCAGGCCAACCCGGCGCCGATCAGCGTGTCGGCCACGCGCTCGAACAGCGCGAAGGTGGGGCTCATGCCGGTGCTGAGCATGTGGCCTGCAGCAGGCCGAGCACGGTGGCGGCCACGGAAGTGACGATAGCGCCGCACTGCAAAGCCGTGCGCGATGGCCTGCGCCACCACCACCGCGATCAGCAGGCCGAGCGGCGTCGGATGGGCCGCGAGCAGCCCGACCGCGAAGACGCAGCCCAGCAGCGTGCCTGCCACGCGGCTGTTGCGCCGCTCCAGCGTTTGCGACAGGCTGCCGCGCAGCACCACCACGATGGTCAGCAGGATCCAGTAGTCGTGCGAGCCCCAGGGCAACAGCACGGCAACTGCATAGCCGGTGGCAATCGCGAGCGCGGCGCGGATCGCATGCCGCAGCGGCGGCGCGTCCCAGCGCCAAAGGGTGAGAAATGGGCGCAGCGACCATTCGGTGGCGCTCACGAACATCTGCCAGTTCGCGCGCACCACGGCCAGGTCGGGCTCGATGTCGCCCCGGGCCAGGGCAACGAGGCGCAGCACTTCGTCGTTGATGTGTCCGATGCGGCTGGCCAGGCCACGGGTCAGCATGGCCGGAGTGGGTCCGGCCCGGCCCGCCGGCGGCGAAGCCTCGTCGTCCAGGTAGATCGCTGCCAGTTGCGCGCGGCGGTCGACAACCGGTGCGGGCTGGCGGCCCATGAGCAGTGCGTCGGCCAGCGCAACCGCGCAGGCGGCGAGTTCTTCGAGCACGCGCCGCATCTGAGTCAGCGCGGCTGCATGGCCCGGGTGCGACTTGAGTGCGTCGAGATCGAGCTCGCTGGCGAGCAGGAGATCGCGCAGCTCGAGCACTGTCACCAGCATGCCGGCGAGCCGCTGGCGGCGCGGCGTGCGGGGTGATTCGAGGACGATGTCTCGCGTGGCCTGCAGCTGGTCGGCCAGCGCCGCCTGCTCGCGCAGCAGCTGGCCGAGCAGCGATGCCGGCACTTCGCGCACGTCGCGCGAGTCGTCCCTGGGCGTGAACTGGCGAGCTTCGGTGCGCATCAGCGCGGCCAGCGACAGCAGCACGTCGGCCATCGCCTGCATCCGGTAGCGGCCGTTGAGTGCCAGGTTCGCGAGCACGGCGTAGACGACGTAGAGCGCAGCGCCGAGCCCGAAATGCAGAGTGCGGTCGATGGCTTGCCCGATGCCGCTCGGTGTCGGCGTGGCCATCGAGAAGATCATCGAGAACATGACCGCGATGGCGATCGGGATGCCGCGCTTGCCCCAGGCCATGGCCACGAAAGCAAGGAACGTCGCGGGCACCAGCACCAGGCCGAGGCGCAGCGGCGCCGCATGCAGCAGCTGCACCAGGAAGAAGAGCGGCAGGCCGATCAGCGGCGCCGGCAGCATCTGCCAGAACTTGCCGCGGCGCGGGCCGGGGAGGTCGGGCGGCGCCGTGACGATCACGCCGACCGCGGCGGCCGCTGCGGCGACGGTGCCCAGCAGCAGGTGCACGCCGCCCGAGATCAGCAGCAGCCCGAAAGCGACCGACAGGCCGTTCGCGATCTGGTGGGACAACGCCACCCGCAGCGCGGCGCGGTGCCTGCCCTCGGGGCTTTCGGTGGCGCGCAGCGCCTGCATCAGTCGGCGGTGGGTTCGCCCTCGACCGGCGCCGCGGGTGCATCGCGGCGCAGGCGGGTGAGCTTGCGCGGTGCGGGCGCTGCCGCGGGCGTATCGGCTTGCTCGCCGGCATCGGCCGACGCATCGGCGACAGTGCTGCGCGCATACACGTCCCCTGCAGACGCGTGCGGATCGACTTCGCGCACGCGGTCGCTGGCGCGCATCTTGTCGTCGACGCCGGCGAACTTGGAGTACTTGGCGAGGATCGGCACCAACTGCCCGTAGATGCGCGGGGCGCCCGCGAGGCACTCGCGCTGCTCCAGGAAGTCGGGCTCGCCGGTGAAATTGCCGATCAGGCCGCCAGCCTCGGTGACCAGCAGCGAGCCGGCTGCCACGTCCCAGATGCTGAGGCCGGTTTCGAAGAAGGCGTCGGTGAAACCGGCGGCCACGTAAGCCAGGTCGAGCGCTGCGGCACCGGCCGGCGCAGGCCTGCTGCACGCGGCATCAGGTCCGCCATGATGGCCAGGTACTGCTTGAAGTTGTCGCCGGAGCGAAACGGAAAGCCGGTGAAATGAGGCACTCGCCGAGCCGGGTGCGCTTGCTCACTCGCAGGCGGCGGTCGTTCATGTAGGCGCCGCGCCCGCGGGTGGCGGTGAAGAGGTCGTTGCGGCTCGGGTCGTAGATGACGGCCTGTTCGACCTTGCCCTTGACGGCCAGCGCGATCGACACGCAATAGACCGGGAAGCCGTGGATGAAGTTGGTGGTGCCGTCCAGCGGATCGATGATCCAGACGTAGTCGGAATCCTTGGCACCGAACTCGGTGCCCGATTCTTCGGCCAGGATGCCGTGCCCCGGGTACGCGGTCAGCAGCGTCTCGATGATGGCTCGCTCGCTCGCGTGATCGACTTCGGTGACGAAGTCGTTGACCTGCTTTTGAGAGATGCGCACCGCTTCGACGTCGAGCGCGGCGCGGTTGATGATGGCGCCGGCGGCGCGTGCGGCCTTGACGGCCACGTTGAGCATGGGATGCAGGTTGGGGGACGACATTGGATTGTGTGAAGAACGGCGGGTTGCGCCGCAACGCCCCCTGGAAAGCGGCCCGGCGATGCGGGCGGTGAGAATCGGCGGATTTTACATGCGCACCCGCTTCATCCTGATCCAGACCAGCCATGCCGGCAACGTCGGCGCGGCGGCGCGCGCCATGAAAACCATGGGCTTCGGCGACCTGGTGCTGGTCGCGCCGCGCTGGCCCAACGTGCTGCGGCGCGAAGAGACCGTCCAGCGCGCGAGCGGCGCCCTCGACGTGCTCGCAAACGCCCGCATCGTCGACACGCTGGACGAGGCGCTCGACGGCATCACGCACCTGTGCGCGACCGCGATGGTGCCGCGCGACTTCGGCCCGCCCACGCGCACGCCGCGCGAGCACCTGGAGCTGCTCGCGAAAGACGACGGGCAGCACGTTGCCTTCCTGTTCGGCTGCGAGCGCTTCGGCATGCGCAACGGGGATGTGTACCGCTGCAATGTCGCGCTGAGCATCCCGACCGACCCGGATTTCGGGTCGCTGAACCTGGGCGCCGCGATCCAGGTGATTGCCTACGAATGGCGGCTCGCGCTCGGCGGCTACGCGGTGCGCGATGCCACCGCGCCGCTGCAGGCGGCCGATGCGCAGGCCGTGGGCGGAATGCTCGCGCACTGGGAGCGCGCGCTGGTGCAGATCGGCTTTCTCGACCCCGCGGCGCCGAAGAAGCTGATGCCGAGGCTGCAGCAGCTCTTCAACCGGGCGCAGCCCACGCCGGAGGAGATCCACATCCTGCGCGGCATCGCCAAGGCGATGGCGGATGCTGCGCCAGCGAATGGCGACGCGAGCCGATAGACTGCCTGCCCCGCAGCCACAACGACACCGCAGCATGTTCTCCCGCCTGCAAGCCGACATCCAGTGCATCCTCGACCGCGACCCGGCGGCACGCACGCGCTGGGAGGTACTGACGCTCTATCCGGGCCTGCATGCCGTGGTGCTGCACCGGCTCGCGCACTGGTGCTGGGGCCATGGGCTGAAGTGGGTCGGCCGCTTCGTGGCGCATGTCTCGCGCTGGCTCACCGGCATCGAGATCCATCCCGCGGCGGTGGTGGGCAACGGCGTGTTCTTCGACCATGCCATGGGCGTGGTGGTGGGCGAGACGGCCGAAATCGGCGATGGCTGCACCATCTACCAGGGCGTCACGCTCGGCGGCACGTCGCTCTACAAGGGGGCAAAGCGGCATCCGACGCTCGGGCGCAACGTCGTTGTCAGTGCCGTCTCTAAGGTGCTTGGCGGCTTCGTGGTGGGCGACGGCGCCAAGATCGGAAGCAATGCCGTCGTGATCAAGCCGGTTCCCGCCGGCGCGACGGCGATCGGCATCCCGGCGCGGATCATTCCGTCGAAGACCGGCACCAGCGCCGATGTCGCGGCCACCGACACGAAGTTCACGGCCTATGGAATCACGCTGGAGGACGACCCGCTGTCCCAGGCCATGAAGGGCTTGATCGACAACGCGGCCGGGCAGGAGCACCAGATCGCGCTGCTATGGAGCGCAATCGAGGCCTTGTCGGCGCAGCCGGGCAAGAAAGATTGCGTGCCGGGGGATGCGGCCCGGGAAGAATGCTTCGAGGCCGACCGGCTGACGCAGCTGGTCGGCAAGTAATTTTCTTGCTCCCTCTCCCTCCGGGAGAGGGTTGGGGTGAGGGCACTCTTGTTTTCTCTTCTATGGCCTGGGGCCGGGTTTCGCCCCGGCCTCAGGACAAAAGAAGATCGACAACGAATCAAAGGCCGAAGTGCCCTCACCCCAGCCCTCTCCCCGAGGGAGGGGGCGAGGAGCAAGACAAATTCAGCGCGTGCGAACCGCCGACTTCGGCCGGAACGCCTTGCAAACCGAATCGTCGGTTTCAAGATAGGGCCCGCCGATCAGGTCGACGCAGTACGGGACCGCGGCGAAGATGCCTGGTACCGCCTGCGATCCGTCGGGGTTCTTCAATCCTTCCAGCGTCTCGGCAATCGCCTTTGGCTGCCCCGGCAGATTGATGATCAGGCTGCGGTCGCGGATCACCGCCACTTGCCGCGAAAGAATTGCAGTCGGCACGAAGCGCAGGCTGATCTGTCGCATCTGCTCGCCGAAGCCCGGCATTTCCTTGTGCGCCACCGCCAGCGTGGCTTCGGGCGTCACGTCGCGCAAGGCGGGGCCGGTGCCGCCGGTAGTGAGGACCAGGGAGCAGCCGGCATCCACGAGCTCGATCAGCGCGGCGCTGATGCCCGCCTGTTCGTCGGGGATGAGGCGCGATTCGAACGCGAGCGGATTGCGCAGCGCGCGCTGCAGCCATTCCTTCAATGCCGGCAGGCCCTTGTCCTCGTAGACGCCGGTCGACGCGCGGTCGCTGACCGAGACGATTCCGATGCGCACCGGCTCAACGCTCATGTGTTTTCTCCACGGCTCTGCATCGACGCATCGTCATCCGCCGCTGGATCGGTTTGATCCGACGCTTCGATCTGCGCACGCACGATCTGGAATACCTCGCGATAAGCCTTGGCCTGTCGCGGCGACTCGCCTGGCGGGCCGGACTTGATGTCCTTGCGGGCCTGGCGAAGCAGTGCGCGCAGCTGCTGCGCATCGGTCGCCGGATAGGCCTCGATCCAGCCGCCGAACGCATCGTCCTCGGCGATCAGGCGGTCGCGCCAGCGCTCGGCTTCATGCAGCGAGGCGGCTTCCTGAGCCGGGCCGCGGTTCTGTTCGTCGAGTGCGGCGCGCACCGCATCGAGCGTGGCCGAGTCGAGGCCGCGCATCAGCTTGCCGACGAACTGCATCTGCCGTCGCTTGCCTTCGAAGTTGGTAATGTGTTTCGCGTCGACGATGGCGTCGCGCAGCTTTTCACCGAGTTCGAGCTTGTCGAACAGGCCGGCGCGCAGCCCGAGCAGTGATTCGCCAAGCGCCTGCAGTTCGGTGCTTTCGCGCTTGAGGTCGGTCTTGCTCGCTGCGTCGGTGCCCTTGAGCTCGCGCTTGAGTTCGAGGTCGAGTTCGCTGCCTTCGGCAATGAATTGGCCACGGACGAAGTAGCCTTTTTTGGGTTTGCGGGACATGGAGGCAATCGTTGGCCGCACCGTCGGGAGGAGGGGGCGCAAGTATCATAGCCAACACATGACCACATCCTCTTCGCGCGCCGATTCCGGCTTCGCCTACAGCCGCTCCTTCTTTGAAAACCTGGTCGACACCGCCCTTGCACATGCCAGGAAGCTGGGCGCCACCGACGCCGGCGCGGAAGCGTCCGAAGGCTGCGGCCTGAGCGTCTCGGTGCGCAAGGGCGAGCTGGAAAACGTCGAGCGCAACCGCGACAAATCGCTCGGCATCACGGTCTACGTGGGACACCGCCGCGGCAACGCCAGCACTTCCGACTTTTCCGATGCGGCCATCGCGCAGACGGCGCAGGCGGCCTACGACATCGCCCGCTTCACCGCCGAAGATCCGGTGAGCGGCCTCCCGGACGAGGCGGACATCGCCACCGAGCAGCCCGAGCTCGACCTGTTCCACCCCTGGGCCATCACGAGCGAGGAGGCTGCTTCCCTGGCGCTCGAATGCGAGGCCGCTGCGCTCTCGACCGACCGGCGCATCACCAACAGCGAAGGCGCCGGCGTCTCGGCCCAGCAGAGCCATTTCTTCAGCGCGCACACCCACGGGTTCCGCGGCGGCTATGCGAGTTCGCGGCATTCGATTTCGGTGGCGCCGATCGCGGGCAAGGGCAACGGCATGCAGCGCGATGCCTGGTACAGCTCGATGCGCGCTGCCGACGAGCTCGCCAGCCCCGAAGCCGTGGGCCGCTATGCGGCCGAGCGGGCACTGAGCCGGCTCAAGTCACGCAAGATCAAGACCACCGAATGCGCGGTGTTGTTCGAGTCACCGCTCGCGGCGGGGTTGCTCGGCGGCCTGGTGCAGGCCACCAGCGGTGGCGCGCTCTATCGCAAGAGCACGTTCCTGCTCGATTCGCTCGGCAAGCAGGTGCTGCCCAAGCACGTCGACGTGCGTGAAGACCCGCACATCCTGCGCGGCAAGGGCAGCTCACCTTTCGACGACGAAGGCGTGGTCACGCGCAAGCGCAAGGTGGTCGACGGCGGCCGGCTCGAGGGCTACTTCTTGAGCACTTATTCGGCGCGCAAGCTGGGCATGAAAACCACCGGCAATGCCGGCGGCTCGCACAACCTCACGCTGAGCTCACGGCTCACGAAGAAGGACGATGACCTGGACGCCATGCTGGCCAAGCTCGGCACCGGGCTGTTCGTGATCGAGCTGATGGGGCAGGGCGTGAACTACGTGACCGGCGACTACTCGCGCGGCGCCAGCGGCTTCTGGGTCGAGAACGGGCAGATCGCGTTTCCGGTGCAGGAGATCACCATCGCCGGCAACCTGCAGAGCATGCTGCTCGGCATCGAGGCGGTCGGCGCCGATGCCTACAACTACGGTGCCAAGACGACCGGCTCGGTGCTCGTCAACCGGATGAAGGTCGCCGGGAGCTGAGGGCTTTTTTTCAGCCGTTTGCGAGGACGGCCTTCACGGCGGCGCTGACCAGGCCCATGTCGGCCTTGCCTGCCAGACGGCTCTTGACCGTGCCCATCACCTTGCCCATGTCGCCCGGCCCCTTGGCGCCGAGCTCGGCGACGATGGCCTTCACTTCCACTGCCACCTCGTCGGCGCTCATGCGCTGGGGCAGGTAGACCTCCAGCACCTTGATCTCGGCCGCTTCCTTGTCGGCCAGGTCGATGCGGCCGCCCTGGGTGAAGGCGGCGACCGAGTCCTTGCGCTGCTTGACAAGCTTGTCCACGATCGCGACGACCATCGCGTCGTCGAGCTCGATGCGCTCGTCGACTTCCTTCTGCTTGAGCGCTGCAAGCAGCAGGCGGATGGTGCCCAGGCGCTCCGAGTCCTTGGCGCGCATGGCGGTCTTCATGTCTTCGGTGATTCGTTCCTTGAGGCTCATGTCTATTCCTTCAATCGGGCAAAAAAAAGCCGCGGCGGGTATCCCCGGCGCGGCTCGATCGGTTCGCTGGCAGGCCAGCGAAGGCTGGGTTCAGTACAGCTTCTTGGGCAGCTGCATGCTGCGCACGCGCTTGTAGTGGCGCTTGACGGCTGCCGCCTTCTTGCGCTTGCGCTCGGCGGTGGGCTTTTCGTAGAACTCGCGGGCACGCAGGTCGGTCAGCAGGCCGAGCTTTTCGATGGTGCGCTTGAAGCGGCGCAGCGCGACGTCGAACGGCTCGTTTTCTTTTACGCGGATGGTGGTCATTTAGAACGTTGAATTGAATTTGGCTCGGGAAGATCGAAGCCCCGGGCCGGGGTTCCTCAACTGAAAATCTTGGGGCCGTTGAGGGGAGGCCGAAGTTAGCCCGAAATTATAGCGCCTGCGCGCAGGCGTGGGCGCTGGCCCATGCCCACTGGAAGTTGTAGCCGCCGAGCCAGCCCGTCACGTCCACCACCTCGCCGATGAAGTAAAGCCCCGGCTGCTTAGATTCCATGGTCTGCGACGACAACTCGCGGGTGTCGACCCCGCCTGCGGTGACCTCGGCCTTCTTGTAGCCCTCGGTGCCGCTGGGCGTGACCTGCCAGCGCGCAATGCGCTCCGCCAGGGCGGCGAGGGCCCGGTCGGGGGCTTCGTTGATCGGGCG
>JBBJMS010000157.1:0-8565 GCA_037720315.1 Variovorax sp.
TCGCCGCGCTGCTCGGCGCCGAGGAGTTCGGCTTCGCCACCGCGCCGCTGGTGGTCGAGGGCTGCATCATGATGCGCAAGTGCCACCTGAACACCTGCCCGGTGGGCGTGGCCACGCAAGACCCGGTGCTGCGCAAGAAGTTCTCGGGCAAGCCTGAGCATGTGGTCAATTTCTTCTTCTTCGTGGCAGAAGAAGTGCGCCAGATCATGGCGCAGCTGGGCATCCGCAAGTTCGACGACCTGATCGGCCGTGCCGACCTGCTCGACACCCGCAAGGGCATCGAGCACTGGAAGGCGCGCGGGCTCGATTTCAGCCGGCTGTTCGCGCAGCCCAGCGTGCCGGCCGAGGTGCCGCGCTACCACGTCGAGAACCAGGAACACGGGCTCGAAAAGAGCCTCGACAACAAGCTCATCGAAAAATCCCGCCCGGCCATCGACAAGGGCGAAAAGGTGCAGTTCATCGAGGTTGCGCGCAACGTGAACCGCTCGGTCGGCGCGATGCTGTCCGGCGCCTTGACGCGGGTGCATCCGCAAGGCTTGCCGGATGACTCGATCCGCATCCAACTCGAAGGCACGGGCGGCCAGTCGTTCGGCGCGTTCCTGGCGCGAGGCATCACGCTCTACCTGATCGGCGACGCCAACGACTACACCGGCAAGGGCCTGTCCGGCGGCCGCGTGGTGGTGCGGCCCAGCCTCGACTTCCGCGGCGAAGCAGTGCGCAACACCATCGTGGGCAACACCGCGCTGTACGGCGCGACCACTGGCGAGGCCTACCTGTGCGGCGTGGCGGGCGAGCGCTTCGCGGTGCGCCTCTCGGGCGCCACCGCGGTCGTCGAAGGCACCGGCGACCACGGCTGCGAGTACATGACCGGCGGCACGGTGGCGGTACTCGGCAAGACCGGGCGCAACTTTGCCGCCGGCATGAGCGGTGGCCTGGCCTTTGTCTACGACGAAGACGGGCAGTTCGCCACGCGCTGCAACCTGTCGATGGTTTCGCTCGACAAGGTGCTGACGTCTGCCGAGCAGACCGCCAGCGTGCATCGCAAGATCTGGCATGCCGGGGAGACTGACGAAGCGCAGCTGCGCAAGCTGCTGGAAGACCATCACCGCTGGACCGGCAGCAAGCGCGCACGCGAGCTGCTGGACTCCTGGCCCGTCGCTCGCACGAAGTTCGTCAAGGTGTTCCCGAACGAATACAAGCGCGCTCTGGCCGAAATCCACGACCGCCAGGTCGAACTGGCGAGCAGCGGCAACAACGCGCATGTCGGCCTCGAGCCGCACGCGATGGCCAAGCCGATCGTCGCCGCCTGAGCCGCACGAGACACAAGAAGAGGGCAGAACAATGGGAAAAATCACCGGCTTCATGGAGCACGAGCGCATCGAGGAGGGCTACAGGCCCGTGACGAGCGGCTCAAGCACTACAAGGAATTCGTGGTCGCACTCGATGCCGATCAGGCCAAGGTGCAAGGCGCGCCTGCATGGATTGCGGCACGCCGTTCTGCAACAGCGGCTGCCCGGTCAACAACATCATTCCGGACTTCAACGACCTAGTCTATCGCAACGATTGGCAGAACGCCTTCGCGGTGCTCGATTCGACCAACAACTTTCCCGAGTTCACCGGCCGCATCTGCCCTGCGCCGTGCGAGGCAGCCTGCGTGCTGAACGTGAACGACGAGCCCGTGGGCATCAAATCGATCGAGCACGCCATCATCGATCGCGCATGGCATGAAGGCTGGGTCGCACCGCGTCCGGCCAGGCACAAGACCGGCAAGAAGGTTGCCGTGGTCGGCTCCGGACCGGCGGGCATGGCGGCTGCGCAGCAGCTTGCGCGCGTCGGCCACGACGTGACGCTGTTCGAGAAGAACGATCGCATCGGCGGCCTGCTGCGCTACGGCATCCCCGACTTCAAGATGGAAAAGGTGCACATCGACCGGCGCGTCGAGCAGATGCAGGCCGAAGGAGTGATGTTTCGCACCGGCGTGATGGTCGGCGCCGCCAAGGAGCCGTTGGGCAAAGGCTCCAAGGTCACCAACTGGGCCAAGGAAACGGTGACGCCCGAACAGCTCGACAGCGAATTCGATGCCGTGCTGCTGACCGGCGGCGCAGAACAGTCGCGCGACCTGCCGGTGCCGGGACGCGACCTCGACGGCATCCATTTCGCGATGGAGTTCCTGCCCCAGCAGAACAAGCTGAATGCCGGCGAGAAGGTCGAGCGCCAGTTGCGCGCCGACGGCAAGCATGTGATCGTGATCGGCGGCGGCGACACCGGCTCCGACTGTGTCGGCACCAGCAACCGGCATGGTGCCGCGAGCGTCACCCAGTTCGAGCTGATGCCGCAGCCACCCGAGGAAGAGAACCGCCCGTTGACTTGGCCCTACTGGCCTTACAAGCTGCGCAGCAGCTCCAGCCACGAGGAAGGCTGCGAGCGCGAGTTCGCCATCTCGACCAAGGAATTCATGGGCGACAAGGGCAAGCTGACCGGCCTCAAGACGGTCCGCGTGGAGTGGAAGGACGGCAAGATGGTCGAGGTGCCCGGTTCCGAAGAAGTGCTCCAGGCCGACCTGGTGCTGCTGGCGATGGGCTTCGTGAGCCCGGTCGGCAGCGTGCTCGATGCATTCGGCATCGAGAAGGACGCGCGCGGCAATGCGAAGGCCAGTGTCGAGTTCATCGGCGGCTATGCGACCAGCGTGCCCAAGGTGTTTGCCGCCGGCGACATCCGCCGAGGCCAATCGCTCGTGGTCTGGGCGATCCGCGAAGGACGCCAGGCGGCGCGCGCGGTCGACGAGTTCCTGATGGGCTTCAGCGACCTGCCCCGGTAGCCCCTGGGCGGCTCGGAGGGGCGTGCGGGGTTTCCCTTATCATCCCGTCAAACCGCGAGCCGGGATGCCTGAGGGCGCCCCGGCTTTTTCTTGATATGGACGCTTCCCCCACCTCGCTCGTTGAATTCCGCGACCTCCGGTTCGGCTATGGCGCGCGCGCCATCCTGGACGGCGCTTCGTTTGCCGTGCCGCGGGGCAAGGTCACCGCGCTGATGGGCGCCTCTGGCGGCGGGAAGACCACCGTGCTGCGCCTGATCGGCGGGCAGTTGCGCGCTTTGCATGGCGAAGTGCTGGTGGACGGGCAGGACGTCGGCAAGCTGGGCACCGATGCGCTCTATGCCGCGCGTCGCCGCATGGGCATGCTCTTTCAGTTCGGTGCGCTGTTCACCGACATGAGCGTGTTCGACAACGTCGCTTTCCCGCTGCGGGAACATACGCAACTTCCCGAAGCGCTGGTGCGCGACATCGTATTGATGAAGCTCGACGCCGTTGGCCTGCGCGGTGCGCGGCAGCTGATGCCGAGCGAAGTGTCGGGCGGCATGGCGCGGCGCGTGGCGTTGGCGCGCGCCATCGCACTCGACCCCGCCCTGGTGATGTACGACGAGCCCTTCGCCGGCCTCGATCCGATCTCGCTCGGCACGGCAGCGCGGCTGATCAGGCAGCTCAACGACACGCTGGGCCTGACCAGCATCGTGGTGTCGCACGACCTCGAAGAGACATTTCGCATTGCCGACCACGTCGTCATCCTGGCCAACGGCGGCGTCGCTGCCCAAGGCACGCCCGACGAGGTGCGCCGCAGCACCGATCCGCTGGTGCATCAGTTCGTCAATGCCTTGCCCGACGGTCCGGTGCACTTCCACTATCCGGCAGGCGGCGTCGAATATGATTTCGGCAACGTTCATGGGGCCCAGCAATGAGCTGGTACCGGCCGTCGGACATCGGATTTGCGGTCCGGGGAAAGCTGGCCGAGCTGGGTTTTGGCGCCCGCTTGTTCCTGCGCCTGGCAGGGCCTGGCGCACGCAGCCTGCGCCGCTTCGGACTGGTTCGCGACCAGATCCACTTTCTCGGCAACTACTCGCTCGCGATCATTGCGGTGTCGGGGCTGTTTGTCGGCTTCGTGCTCGGTCTGCAGGGCTACTACACGCTGCAGCGCTACGGCTCGGCCGATGCGCTCGGCCTGCTGGTCGCGCTCGGACTGGTGCGCGAGCTCGGCCCGGTCGTCGCGGCGCTGCTGTTCGCGGGCCGCGCGGGCACCTCGCTCACCGCCGAGATCGGCCTCATGAAGGCGGGCGAGCAGCTGAGCGCCATGGAGATGATGGCGGTCGATCCGGTGCAGCGAATACTGGCGCCGCGTTTCTGGGCCGGCGTGATCACGATGCCGCTGCTGGCGGCGGTGTTCAGCGCGGTGGGCGTGATCGGCGGCTACATCGTCGGCGTGCTGATGCTCGGGATCGATCCCGGCGCGTTCTGGGGCCAGATGCAGGGCGGGGTCGACGTCTGGCGCGACGTGGGTAACGGCGTGGTCAAGAGCATCGTCTTCGGCATCACCGTCAGCTTCATCGCGCTGCTCCAGGGCTACCTGGCGCAACCGACGCCCGAGGGCGTCTCCCGTGCCACCACCCGCACCGTGGTCGCAGCGTCGCTCGCGGTGCTGGGCCTCGACTTCCTGCTGACGGCAATGATGTTCAGCATCTAGTACAACGACAACGAAACGCTAAGGCACCTTCATGCAACGTTCCAACACCGACATCTGGGTCGGCCTGTTCGTCCTCATCGGCGCGGCGGCGCTGCTGTTTCTGGCGCTGCAATCGGCCAACTTGCTGAGCCTCAACTTCCAGAAAACCTATTCGGTGGCTGCACGCTTCGACAACATCGGCGGTCTAAAGCCGCAAACCGCCATTCGCAGCGCAGGCGTGGTCGTCGGCCGTGTCGAATCGATCACGTTCGACGACAAGAACTTCCAGGCCACCGTCAATCTGGCCCTGCAAAGCCGATACAGTTTTCCCCGCGACAGCTCGCTCAAGATCCTGACCAGCGGCCTGCTCGGCGAGCAGTACATCGGGATCGAAGCGGGCGCCGAGGAGAAGAACCTTCAAGCCGGCGACACCATCACCGCCACGCAATCGGCAGTGGTGCTGGAAAATCTCATCAGTCAGTTTCTCTTCAGCAAAGCGGCCGAAGGCAACACACCCGCGGCGACGAACAACAACAAATGAATCCACGATCCACTTTCGACCCGGCGTCCGCAATCCGCGGTGTCACCCCCGTACTCCGCCGGCTCGGTGCCGTCGCCGTCCTTGTCGCCGCGACCGGCTGCGCGACTGGTCCTGGCGCCAACCCGGCCGACCCGTTCGAGCCTTTTAACCGTGGCGTAGCGAGCTTCAACGACACGGTCGACGACGCGGTGCTGCGTCCTGCTGCAATGGCCTACCGGGAGGTGTTGCCTTCGCCTGTGCGAACGGGCGTGAACAACTTCTTCGGCAATCTTTCCGACGTCTGGAGCTTCGTCAATAGCGTGCTGCAGTTGAAGCTGCAGCACAGCGCCGAGACGTTTATGCGGGTGAACGTCAATACCGTGTTTGGGCTCGGCGGCCTGCTCGACATCGCGTCCGAGGCCGGCATCGACCGGCACAGCGAAGATTTCGGCCAGACCCTGGGCCGGTGGGGCGTGCCGAGCGGGCCGTATCTGGTCTTGCCACTGCTCGGGCCCTCGACCTTGCGCGACACCGCAGCGCTGCCGATCGACAGCCAGGGCGACCTGCTCGGGCAGATCGGCGACATTCCGGTGCGTAATTCGCTCTACGTGCTGCGGGTGATTGACATCCGCGCCAACCTGCTGCGCGCCAGCCAGCTGCTCGGCGATGTGGCGCTGGATAAATACTCTTTCACACGCGATGCACACCTGCAACGTAGACGCAACGATGTGTTCGACGGCAACCTGCCTGACGATGGCAACTGATTTGCAGGGGAACCTGCGAGCATTGCATGTCTCCAACGCCCTAGAGCCCTCGAACCTTCACCATCAAAGCACTTAGGAACCAACAATGAATCATGTCTTGCAACGCCGCTCGCTGGTACGTCTGGCGCTCGCCGGCGTACTAGCAGTCGGTGCCGCAATCGCCATGCAGCCGGCGCGCGCGGCCGACGAGGCACCTGACGCACTGGTGACACGTCTTTCCACGGATGTGCTCGCGACGATCAAGGCCGACAAGACGATCAAGGCGGGGGACGTCGGCAAGATCATGCTGCTGGTCAATTCGAAGATCATGCCGAACGTCAACTTCCAGCGCATGACCGCCTCCGCGGTGGGGCCGGCCTGGCGGCAGGCAACGCCCGAGCAGCAGAAGCGCCTGCAAGACGAGTTCAAGAACCTGCTGGTGCGCACTTATGCCGGCGCGCTCGACCAGGTGAGCGACCAGACGGTGACCGTGCGTCCGTTCCGCGGCTCGGCGGAAGACAAGGAGGTGTTGGTGCGCACCGAGGTCAGGGGCAGCGGCGATCCCGTGCAGCTCGACTATCGGCTCGAAAAGACACCCGGCGAAGCAGGCGGCTGGAAAATCTACAACCTGAACGTGCTCGGCGTCTGGCTGGTCGATACCTATCGCACCCAGTTCTCGCAGCAGATCAATAGCAATGGCATCGACGGCCTCATTGCTGCGCTCGCGGAGCGCAACAAGCGCAACGACAAGAGCTAGAGACCTTCGCAGATGCTGGTTCTCCCCCCCCGACTGACGCACGACGAAGCACCTGCCTGCGTGCACATGCTTCGCCAGGGGCTTGCCGGCCAGGCCGAATCGGCCACCGTGGTCGACGCCAGCGCCTTGACCCAGTTCGACTCCTCGGCGCTCGCGGTGTTGCTTGAATGCCGGCGCGAGTCGAGCGCGCTGGGTCGCGGGTTCTCGGTGAAAGGCCTTCCGGCCCGGCTGCGCGAGCTTGCCTCGCTGTACGGCGTGGCAGGCCTTTTGCCCGCCGCGCCCTAGCAGAGGCGGCTGCCCCCTAAAATCGCGGGTTCCCATGCCTGCGATCTCCTTTCAAACCGTCTCCAAGACGTATCCCGCGTCCCGCCAGCAACAAGCCCAGAAAACACCGGGACTGCGTGCAGTCGATGCGGTGGATTTCCAGATCGAAGAGGGCGAGTTCTTCGGCCTGCTCGGGCCGAACGGCGCCGGCAAGACCACGTTGATCAGCATGCTCGCCGGCCTGTCGCGCCCGACTTCTGGCGCCATCAGCGTCCATGGATTCGACGTGCAGCGCGACTTTGCGCAGGCCCGCCGTCACCTCGGCGTGGTGCCGCAAGAACTCGTTTTCGACCCGTTCTTCAATGTCCGCGAGGCATTGCGCATCCAGTCAGGCTACTTTGGCATCAAGAACAACGATGCCTGGATCGACGAGCTGCTGCACAGCCTGGGCCTGTCGGACAAGGCGGGCGCCAATATGCGCCAGCTCTCCGGCGGCATGAAGCGCCGGGTGCTGGTCGCGCAGGCGCTGGTTCACAAGCCGCAAGTCATCGTTCTCGACGAACCGACGGCCGGTGTCGATGTCGAGTTGCGGCAGACCCTTTGGCAGTTCATCGCCAAGCTCAACAAGCAGGGCAGCACCGTGCTTTTGACCACCCACTACCTTGAGGAAGCCGAGGCGCTGTGCAATCGCATCGCCATGCTCAAGCAGGGCCGCGTGATCGCCTTGGACCGCACGAGCGAACTGCTGCGCTCCGCCGCCAGCAACGTGCTGCGCTTCAAGACCGATGGCCTGCTGCCCTGGGCCCTCGCGCAGAACGCCCGCATCACCGGCCGCATCGTCCAGCTGCCGGCGCACAACGCCCACGATGTCGAGCAGTTGCTCGCCGCGATCCGGGAAGCCGGCCTTGCCGTCGAAGACGTCGAGATGCGCAAGGCCGATCTCGAAGACGTGTTCATCGATCTGATGGCCGGCGAGCAGACGCCGCTGGAGGTCGCAAGATGATGATCAACGCGCTGGGTTGGCGGGCCCTGCTCTACAAGGAAACGCTGCGCTTCTGGAAGGTCGGCTTCCAGACCGTCGGCGCGCCGGTCCTCACGGCGCTGCTTTATTTGATGGTGTTCGGTCATGTGCTCGAAGACCACGTCAAGGTCTATGGCAGCGTCAGCTACACCGCTTTCCTGGTGCCCGGCCTGGTGATGATGAGCGTGCTGCAGAACGCGTTTGCCAACAGCTCGTCGTCGATCATCCAGAGCAAGATCATGGGCAGCCTGGTGTTCGTGCTGCTGACGCCGCTGTCGCACTGGGGCTGGTTCTTCGCCTACGTCGGCTCATCCATCGTGCGCGGGCTGGCGGTCGGGCTGGGCGTGTTCGTGGTGACTGCGTTCTTCGCCATGCCGGGGTTCGTTGCGCCGCTGTGGATTCTGGTGTTCGCTTTTCTTGGTGCCGCCATCCTGGGCACGCTGGGTCTGATCGCCGGCCTGTGGGCCGAGAAGTTCGACCAGATGGCGGTGTTCCAGAATTTCCTGATCATGCCGATGACGTTTTTGTCGGGCGTGTTCTATTCGATCGGCTCGCTGCCGCCGTTTTGGCAAACGGTGAGCCACCTGAACCCATTTTTTTACATGATCGACGGCTTCCGCTACGGCTTTTTCGGCATCAGCGATGTCTCGCCGTGGCTGAGCTTTGCCATCGTCGGGAGCGCCTGGCTGGCGGTAAGCGCGATTGCCGTGCACCTGCTGCGCATCGGCTACAAGATCCGGGGCTGACCATGACTGCCGAAGAACTCC
>JBBJMS010000158.1:0-8547 GCA_037720315.1 Variovorax sp.
TGGCCGCCGAAGCTGAGCAGTTCGCCACGGCCGTTGATCAGTTGGGCGCCGAGCACGTAGTCGCGCACCGCGCCGACGCTGGCGCGCGCCGGGCCGCTGAGGCCGGCTCCGACCATGCCGCCCACGGTTCCACCAGCGCCGAAGCGCGGCGGCTCGAAAGGCAGGCATTGGCCTTGCGCGGCGAGTTCGGCTTCGAGTTCGGCCAGCGGCGTGCCGGCGCGCACGGTGACGACCAGCTCGCTCGGTTCGTAGCTGGCGATGCCGGTGAGCCCGGCCGTGGCGAGCAGCTCGCCTTGCGGCGGTGCGCCGTAGAAGTCCTTGGTGCCGCCGCCGCGAATGCGCAGCAGCGTGGCGTCGGCGGCCGCGGCGCGGATGCGGTCGGCGATCCGGCCCAGTTCGGGGTGTTCGGCGGAGGTCATTGCTCGCCTCTTCAGAACCGCGGCAGGTCCGCGAACGGCGGCGGCTTGCCGGCACGAAACACCTGCTTGCCGTACTCGGCGCAGCGCTGCAGCGTCGGTATCACCTTGCCCGGGTTCAGCAGGCCCTCGGGGTCGAAGGCGCGCTTGACGCCAAACATCTGCTCGTTCTCTTCGGCGCTGAACTGCACGCACATGCTGTTGAGCTTTTCGATGCCCACGCCATGTTCGCCCGACACCGTGCCGCCCATCGCCACGCTGGTCTCCAGGATGTCGGCGCCGAAGAGTTCGCATCGGTGCAGCTCGTCGGCATCGTTGGCGTCGAACAGCACCAGCGGATGCAGGTTGCCGTCGCCGGCATGGAACACGTTGCAGCAGCGCAGGTTGTACTTCTTCTCCATCTGCTGGATCGCCAGCAGGATGTCGGCCAGCCGCTTGCGCGGAATCGTCGAGTCGAGGCACATGTAGTCGGGACTGATGCGGCCGGAGGCAGGGAACGCGTTCTTTCGCCCACTCCAGAACTTCAGGCGCTCGTCCTCGGTCTGGCTGACCGAGATCGCGGTTGCGCCGCACTGGCGCAGCACGGCGGTCATGCGGCCGATCTCTTCTTCGACTTCTTCCGGCGTGCCGTCGGATTCGCACAGCAGGATGGCCTCGGCATCGAGGTCGTAGCCGGCGCGCACGAAGCCTTCGACCGCGGCCGTCATCGGCTTGTCCATCATCGCCCGGCCGGCCGGGATGATGCCCGCGGCGATGACGGCGGCCACCGCATCGCCGGCTTTGCGCACGTCGTCGAAGCTGGCCATGATGCAGCGCGCCAGCTGCGGCTTGGGAACCAGCTTGACGGTGACCTCGGTGGTCACGGCCAGCATGCCCTCGCTGCCGACCACCAGCGTCAGCAGGTCGAGCCCGGCGCAGTCGAGCGCCTCGCTGCCGAATTCGATGGCTTCACCTTCGGCCGTGAAGCCGCGCACGCGCAACACGTTGTGCAGCGTCAGCCCGTACTTGAGGCAGTGCACGCCGCCCGAGTTCTCGGCCACGTTGCCGCCGATGGTGCAGGCGATCTGGCTCGACGGATCGGGCGCGTAGTAGAGGCCGAAGGGCGAGGCCGCCTCGCTGATCGCGAGATTGCGCACGCCGCACTGCACCAGGGCCGTGCGGCTCACCGGATCGACCTTCAGGATGTTGTTGAACTTGGCCAGCGACAGCGTGACGCCGAGCGCATTCGGCATCGCGCCGCCAGAGAGCCCGGTGCCAGCGCCGCGCGCCACCACCGGCACGCCGAGCGCATGGCAGGTGCGCAGCACGGCTTGCACCTGCGCTTCGGTTTCGGGCAGCGCCACCGCCAGCGGCCGCTGCCGGTAGGCGGTAAGACCGTCGCATTCGTAGGGCGTGGTGTCCTCTGCATGCCAGATAAGCGCGTGCGCGGGCAGGTGGGCCTGGAGCGCGCGCACCACCTGCGTTTGGCGCTGCTGCGCCTGCGCAGGAATGGGGTCGGTAAGGGTCGGGGAGTCGTTTATCAAGAGAAATGCCTCGGTGCACGGACACTTTAGGGCCGCTGGTCGCACCCCGGCGTGAATGTTTTTGCCGGCGGCCGCGCAAAAACTTTGCGGCGACGCAGCCTTCGATCAGGGCAGCGCTTGCTGCAACCAGTCGGCAAACGCCGCGCACTCCCAGCGTTCCAGCGCGCCGGGCTGCCAGCAGATGTAGTGGCGGTGCGCCGACGGCACCGACCTGGGCGACAGCCTCACCAGCCGGCCGCTTTCGAGCCAGGCCGCACCCATCTTCAGCCGCAGCAGCGTGACGCCGAAGCCGCTCGCGGCGGCGTCGTAGATGAGGCCGATGTCGTTGAACTGCGCGCCGACATTGGGCTCCGTTCGCGCAAGGCCCGCCGCCGCGAACCACGGTGCCCAGGGCTCCAGCGGGCTGCGGATCAGGCGGGCCTGCAGCACTTCGCGCTCGCTGTCGAAGCCATCGAACGGGCCGAACTCGTTGAGGTAGCTCGGGCTGCAGGCGGGCGTGACGTCGTCCACCAGGATCAGCCGGTGCTCGAGGTCGGTATAGCCGCCGCTGCCGAAGCGGATTTCGAGATCGGTCTCCTCGGCCTTCACGTCGAGCAGCGGGATCGACACCTGCAGGATCAGGTCGATGTCCGGATAGGCATTGCGAAACAGCTCCAGCCGCGGCATCACGAACTGCCGGCAGAAGGTGGGCGTGACGGCGACGCGCAACCGGGTGCCGCTGGTGGACGCGTGACGGGTCGACATCTGCTCGAACGCGGCAAGGCCGGCGCGAACGTTGACCAGGCAGGCCGCGCCGTCCGCGGTGAGCGAAAAGTCGCCGCGGCCGAAGAGCTTGTAGCCGACGTGCGCCTCCAGTTGACGGATGCGGTGGCTCACCGCGCTGGCCGTCACGCAGAGTTCGTCCGCCGCTCGCGCCACGCTGCGCAGGCGCGCCAGCGCTTCGAAGGTCAGGAGGCACTGGATCGGGGGGATGTGCTGAAGTGTCATGTCGTCTCTGCGTCGGCAAACCGCAAGCCTATCGTGCACGGTGCACGGGCAACGTTCATGGGCCTGCGGCCGACACGCAGTCGCGCTTTATGCTGGGCCGGCAAGCTCACGGGGCCGGCACTCTCAAGAAATGTACTTGCGAGCAATAGGCACTGCCACACCTCCCGAACGATTCACCAAGGCGCAATGCCTCGCGGCCTTCGAGCGCTCCGACTGGTTTGCCCGGCTGGACCAGCGCGCGCATTTCATTGCCCGCACGGTGCTCCAGCGCGACAACGGCATCGAGGCCCGCCGGCTCGCGGTCGATTCGCTCGACGACGTGTTCACCATCGACCCGGACACGCTCGCCGCGCGCTTTCGCACGCACGCACCCGTACTGGCGTCGCAGGCGGCAGCGCGTGCAATGGCTGCGTCGGGCCTTTCGCATCGCGACATCGACGCCGTGGTTGTCAGCACCTGCACCGGCTACCTGTGCCCGGGGCTGTCGGGTCATGTGGTGGAGCAGCTCGGGCTGCGCGCGGACGTCCAGGCCTACGACCTGGTCGGCCAGGGATGCGCGGCCGCCCTGCCGAACCTGCAACTCGGCAACGCACTGATCGCTTCCGGCACCTGCGACCACGTCCTTTCGATCTGCGTGGAGGTCAGCAGCGCTGCGATGTACCTCGACAACGATCCGGGCGTGCTGATCAGCGCCTGCCTGTTCGGCGACGGCGCGGGCGCGGCCGTCCTGTCGCGGGAGGCGGCATCGAGCGGGCGCAGCGTGCATTGGGTCGACAGCACGTCGCTGACGGAACCCGCGCAACGCGCGGCCCTGATGTTCGAGCAACGCGGCGGCATGCTGCGCAACATCCTCACGCGCGCGGTGCCGGGGCTGGCTGCCGAGTACGCGCAGGCGGTGATGCAAACGGTGCTCGGCCGCGCGAAGCTGACGCCGGGCGACATCGACGCCTGGATCATGCATGCGGGCGGGCGCGACGTACTGCAGGCGCTGGAGCGCAGGCTCGAGCTGGACGGCAGCGCGCTTCGCTACAGCGCCGCCATGCTGCGCGAGTACGGCAATCTGTCGAGCGCGTTCGTCTACTTCGTGCTCGAAGCCGCGCTGGCGGACGATGCACCCGCAGGCTGGTGGTGGCTGTCGTCGTTCGGCGCCGGGTTCAGCTGCCACGGTGCGCTGCTTCGCGTGCATCGACGATGAGGAGAGTCGTGGCCGCCGAGGCGCTGGATCACCTGCCCGAAGACGACCCGGCGGCGCTGCGCTCGCGCCGCGACCTGCAGCGGGTGCATCGCGCGATGGGAACCCGCACCATCCTTCGGCGGGCCCTGCGCAACATGACCGTTGAGCGCCGTGAAGCGCCGGTGCGCATCCTCGAACTGGGCGCCGGCGACGGCAGCCTGATGCTGGGGGTCGCGCACGCGCGCCTGCCGTCGTGGTCGCAGGTCGAACTGAGCCTGCTGGACCGGCAGGCGCTGGTGAGCGATGCCACCCTGGCCGGCTACCGCGCCGCCGGCTGGAGCGCGCGCAACGAAGTCGTCGACGTGTTCGCATGGGCGTCGCAACCCGCTGACGCGTCGCAGCGCTGGGATCTCATCGTCGCCAACCTGTTCATGCATCACTTCGAACCGCCCGAGCTCGCGACGCTGCTGGGGGCGATCGAGGCCCGCTGCACCTGCTTTTTCGCCTGCGAGCCGCGCCGAAGCCGGCTGGCACTGGTGGGCAGCCATCTGGTCGGGCTGATCGGTGCCAATGCGGTGACGCGCAACGACGCGGTGCTGAGCGTACGTGCCGGCTTTCGCGACCGCGACCTGTCCACGCTATGGCCGGGCGGCACGGCCGACTGGACGCTGCACGAGCGCGCAGCCGGCCCGTTCAGCCATTGCTTCACCGCGCTGCGGCGCGAGGCAGATTGATGCGCAGCGATTTCGATGCCGTGATCATCGGCGGCGGCCCGGCGGGCGCGTCGGCCGCCATCCTGCTCGCGCGCGCGGGCTGGTCCGTCGCATTGGTCGAGAAGCAGCGCTTCCCGCGCCGGAAAGTGTGCGGCGAATGCGTCGCCGCGAGCAACCTGCCGCTGCTCGACGCGCTGGGTGTCGGCGAAGCCTTCGCAGCATTAGCCGGTCCGCCGCTGCGTGCCGTTGCCTTCATGCGCGGCTCGGACTGCGCGACGTCCGAGCTGCCCGCGGCCGTTGATTCGAACCACCCATGGGGCCGGGCACTGGGCCGCGAGACGCTCGACACCTTGCTGCTGGAGCGGGCCCGCACGGCGGGCGCGGTCGTGTTCCAGCCGTGGATCGTTCAGGCCATCGAAGGCAGTCCGGGCGACTGGCGCATTCGGCTGCGCGCGAGCGAGGCCGCCGAGACGCGCGTGCTCTGTGCGCGCGTCGCCATCGCGGCGCACGGCTCCTGGGAGCGCTTGGCGTGCGCGCGCGTGGAGCAGCACCCGGTGCGCAAGCCCTCCGATCTGCTTGCGTTCAAGGCGGTCTTTCGCGGCGCGAGGCTGGCGCAAGGGCTGTTGCCGGTGCTGGCCTTCGATGGCGGCTACGGCGGCATGGTGCTGGGCAACGACGGTCTCACCACGCTCGCTTGCTGCGTGCGCGCGGACCGCCTGGAGGCAGTCCGGCGCGAGGCACCCGGCGTGCGCGGGCGAAGTCGTCGAAGCCCTGCTGCGGCGCGAATGCCTCGGCGTGCGCGAGGCGCTGGCCGAAGCCCACCGCGACGGCGCCTGGCTCGCGGCCGGCCCGATCCGCCCGGGCATTCGGCTGCGCGCGGACGACGACATCCTTCGCATCGGCAACGCAGCCGGCGAAGCCCATCCGATCGTCGGCGAAGGGATGAGCATGGCGCTGCAATCGGCCTGGCTGCTCTGCGCGCATCTGCTTGCATCGACACCGCAGGACGCAACAAACCGCGCAAGTCACCGCGCGCTCGCAGCCCGCTATGCGGCCGAGTGGCGCGGGCACTTCGCGCAACGCCTCGTCGTTGCCGCCACCTTCGCCCACCTCGCGATGCGGCCGGGCTCGGCTTGGCCGCTCATGGCGCTCGCGCGGCAGTGGCCGGCCCTGCTCACGGCGGGCGCCCGCCTGAGCGGCAAGCATCGCTGCGCCGTCGACATCCGATCCTGAAGGACACCACATGGACACCACGTTCGAGAAGCTCAAGACGATCCTGGTCAGGGACTACAAGGTCGACCCCGAAGCCTTGACGCCGGACGCACCGCTGGAAGGGCTCGGCATTGATTCGCTCGGCACCGTCGAGCTGCTTTGGACCGTGGAAGAAGAGTTCGGCATCAAGCTGCCCGGCGAGCAGGTCGACCTGCCCGACCTTGCGGCCGTCGCGGCCTACATCGACGCCGCCGTTGCCGCGAGCACGTCGTGAGGCGCGTTGCCGTCACCGGCATCGGTATCGTTTCGCCCATCGGGAACAGTGCCGAAGACGCGTTCAGGAATGCTTGCGCCGGCCGTTCGGGTGTCGGGCTTCTCCAGACCGCTTTCTCGCATCGGCTCAAGGCGCCACTGGGCGCCACGGTTCAAGGCGACGTGAGTGGCGGTTTCGAGCCGGCCAAGCTGCGCATGCTGGACCGCTTCAGCCTGTTTGCTCTGGTGGCGGCCAACCAGGCCGTGGCCGGCTGCGGCGGCGGCGTTGAATTCGCCCGCGCCGACCCGACACGCACCGGCGTCTTCGTCGGCAACGGGATGGGAGGAACCCATTCCATGGACGACGGCTATCAGACTCTGTATGGAGAAGGGTCGGACCGGATCAAGCCCTTCACCGTGCTGCTGGGCATGCACAACGCGGCGGCCGCCTGGATCGGCATCGAGCACGAGGTCCGGGGGCCGGTGTTGACCTACTCCACCGCCTGTTCGTCGTCTGCCGTCGCCATCGGTGAAGCGTGGCAGCGCATCGCGCATGGCGACCTCGACCGCGCGATCGCCGGCGGCGCCGAAGCGCCCCTTTCCAATGGATCGCTGAAGGCGTGGGAGGCGCTGCATACCCTGGCCGAGATCGATACGGCCGATCCGTCTGCGTCGTGCAAGCCATTCGCAGCCGATCGCAGCGGCATGGTGCTGGGTGAAGGCGCGGCCATGCTGGTGCTGGAGCCATGGGACGACGCCTGCGCGCGCGGTGCGCGCATCCACGGCGAGATCCTGGGCTACGCGGCCACCAACGAAGCCACGCACATCACGCGCCCCGGCGCCCGCGGCCAGGCCGATGCCATGAAGGCGGCTTTGCGGTCCGCGGCGCTGGAGCCACAAGCGATCGACGCCATCAACGCCCACGGCACCGGCACCCGCGCCAACGACAGTTGCGAGACCCAGGCCATCAAGGCGGTGTTCGGCGACCGGGCCGGCCGCATTCCCGTCAGCGCGACCAAGGCCATCCACGGTCACCTGCTCGGGGCGGCCGGCGCGCTGGAAGCGGTGCTGTCGCTGCTGGCCATGCAGCACGGCGTGGCGCTGCCCACCATGCACCTGAAGATGAACGACGCCGAATGCGACCTCGACTACGTGCCCGGCGTCGCCCGCCCGATGGCGGTGCGCACGATGCTGTCGAACTCCTTCGCCTTCGGCGGGACCAACGCCGTGCTGGTGCTGGGTGCGGCGGGTTGAGCGAGATCGGCCAGTAATCGACGCAGCTTCGGCGCCACGAACGCCATGCGCTGCCCCGGTATCGCGAGGAAGTCCTCGATGCGCACCCAACCGACGCCGTTGACCTCGTCAAGCTGAGGCTTGAGTTCGAACTGGTGATGCGCGATAGCGACGTAAAGAAAGTCGTGATGCCGGTGGTCGGTTTCGCCCTTGACCGGCCGGGCGGCGATCGCGTGCGTGTCGACGTCGAGCGCGCCGCCATCGAGGAGCGGTTGCGTTGCAGCGCCGGCAAGCCCGGTCTCTTCCTGCACTTCGCGAAGGCCTGACTCGATGAGACTGGCCGAGTCTGCCTCGACGTGACCGCCGGGCTGCATCCACATGTCGTAGACCTTGTGGTGGATCAGCAGCACGTTGCTGCGCGTGGCATCGAGGACCAGCACACTGGATGTGATATGGCCCGCCATGTTCGATCGGGCGAACACATCGCGGTCGTCCCTCAGTTGCCGGGCTAACGCGCGCAAGCGAGTTTTTTCGGTGGGATGCCGCACCAGGTAGGCATCGAGTTCTTGTCGGGTCAGCGCGAGCATCTTGTCCTGCACTTTATTGCCACCGCGAAGCCGCCTACTCCACCGTCACGCTCTTGGCCAGGTTGCGCGGCTTGTCGACGTCGGTGCCGCGTGCGCAGGCGGTGTGATAGGCCAGCAGCTGCAGCGGCACGACGTGCAGCAGCGGCGACAGCGCACCGTAGTGCTCGGGCATGCGGATGACGTGGATGCCTTCGCTGCTCTCGATGCGCGTATCGCCGTCGGCCAGGACGTAGAGCACGCCGCCGCGCGCGCGCACTTCCTGCAGGTTGCTCTTGAGCTTTTCGAGCAGCGCATCGTTGGGCGCCACCGCGACCACCGGCATCTCGCTCGTGACCAGCGCCAGCGGGCCGTGCTTGAGTTCGCCGGCGGCGTAGGCCTCGGCATGGATGTAGGTCACTTCCTTGAGCTTGAGCGCGCCCTCGAGCGCGATCGGATAGTGCAGCCCGCGGC
>JBBJMS010000159.1:0-8400 GCA_037720315.1 Variovorax sp.
CGCGCCGACGATGAGGAGCCGCCCCGTGCTCGAATAGCCGACGGTGGCCACGGGCTCCGGTTCGGGCAGGCTGGCCGCGGCGAGCAGTGCCGCGATCTTCGGCATCGCGCTTTTCGCGTCGCGGCTCCAGCCGCCGGTTTCGCGGATGTTGACGAAGCGGATCGGCGATGTCGCCGCGGGCGTCTGCTGCGCGAGTTCACCGAACAGCCGCTGTTCCTGCGTGCAGGCGACAACCACGTCTTCGCCGGATTGGATGGCGCGCTGGAACGAGGCGGCTTCGCGGCGGCACAGCGCCGAATGAAGATCGAGTTTTTCAGCCAGCGCCGTCCCGAGCGTCTTCGGCTCGAGAGGCATCGTCTGGTTGCAATCGCAGATCAGCGTGGTGGTCATCGGTGTGTTGGCTGGCCGGCTGCGCATCGGCAGGCGGCGGGCTGGCGGGCTCCGCGGAAGCCCCGGACTGTGCCACGTCGAGGGCGGCACCGGCGTCGGGGTTTTCGACGGGGTTTTCGACGGGGTTTACGTCGGGTTCTTCGTCTGGTTTTCGTCTTCCTCGAACAGCTTCAGGAACTTTGCGCTCGCCATTTGGCGCAGCACGCTCTCCGGCAGCGGCGACGGCTTGAGTAGTCGTCGATGTAGGTGTCCAGTCTGTCCATCACATTGAAGTGCGGGTCGGCGAACAGCTTCTTGAAAGCGGCGTTCTTGACTTCGGGCGCAACGGATCTGACGTGAACGGCTTGAAGTCGGAGTCGATGAGCGATTCGGTGTCCGCCAGCGTCGGCGGCACCGGGTCGCTTTTAACCTCCTCCTGCGCCGGAAGGTGCGTAGCAGGAGCCGGCCTTCGGCGGCGCCAGCAGCGGCACGGGCGCCTGGCTCTGCGGGTTCCTCGGGCACTGCCCTCGCGCACCTGTTGCTTCCGCCGCGACCAGCGGTCGAAGAATCCTTCAGACATCGCCCGCTCCCCGACCAGCTTTCTTCTCGGTCGAGACGCTCGCAGCATTGCCGAAGCGATCGAGCAGCGGCCGAAAGCTGTCGGGCCGCCGGCGCCGCTTGGGTTCTGCGGCGTAGTGCTGCTCGGCGAAGGTACGCATCCAGTCGACGACCTCCGCGGGCGCGGGCACCTGCTCCACCGTTTCCTGTGCGTCGAGCCAGCGGCCGGCCTCGTTGTAGCTCAGGGTCACGACCAGCGGGCGCGGCACCGGCTCGGGCGGCGCCAGCAGCGCTTCTTCTTCCATGCGCCACAGCACGAACCAGCAGGGCGTCGGCGTCGTTGCATTGAGCTGGTAGCCCTCGGCTTCGTCGCGGAACAGTTCGACCTTGAGCCCGGGATGCAGCCAGCGCTGTGCGCCTTCGTCGTCGCGAAGCAGCCGGGGCTCGGAACCGAAACCCGGCTCGTCGGGCACCACGTCGTCGAGCGTCCAGCGCCACGGCTGCCAGTGGCTGGAAGGGCCGTGCAGCCGCTCGCGGCGCATCAGCACGGCAACGTCGAGCGCGGTGCTTGCGTCGTCGGACGATGTTTCAGGTGTCGGCATGCGGCGCACGATAGCCGATGCACGTCCGGCGATACGGCGGCACGGGTTTGACAGCGTGCTCTCAGCGCGCGGCGACCCGGCTCTCCAACCGGCGGCGCGGGCGCACGGCGCATCGAGTTGCAGCACGTCGGCATGGTCAGCAAGCGCATCGCCTGCGCCTGCGGCACCACTTCGATGCTGTACAAAAAGCGAAGACTGCAGTCTCCCAGCACGATCGCGTCGCCGTTGGACAGCGCATGCTCGACGACTTGCCTGTCATTAACGTAGGTGCCGTTTCGGCTGCCCGCGTCGGTGAGCACGTAGCGGTCGCCCGACCACTGGATGACGGCGTGCTGCCGGCTCACCTTGTCGCTGTCGATGCGTACCCGGTTGGTCGCGGCGCGTCCGATGCTCGTTGTCGGGCCGGTGATGCTGATCTGCCTGACGCTTCCGTGTTCGGCCTGGATGATGAGTCTCGGCATGTCTGCTTGCGATATTCGTTGATCTGCCGCAAAGCTTAGTTGCGTGGCCCCCGTCGAAACCGGGCAACAGAGGGCACATCCCATGCCTGTTCGTCCGCGCGTGCCAACAATCTCCGCAGGCTTCGACTCTCAGGTGCTCTTGCTCACCGTGATGGTCGGGAACTTGGCCGAGAAGTCCTTTGCCTTCTCGGCAATGCCGACCGCCACGCGCCGGGCAATGGCCTTGTAGATGCCCGCCACGTCGCCGTCCGGGTCGGCCACGACCGTCGGCTTGCCGCTGTCGGCCTGCAGGCGGATGTTGATGTCCAGCGGCAGCGCGCCCAGGTAGTCCATCTGGTACTGCTCGGCCATCTTCTTGCCGCCTTCGGCACCGAAGATGTGTTCGACGTGGCCGCAATTCGAGCAGACGTGCACCGCCATGTTTTCGACGATGCCGAGGATCGGCACGCCGACCTTCTCGAACATCTTGATGCCCTTCTTGGCGTCGAGGAGCGCGATGTCCTGCGGCGTGGTGACGATCACCGCGCCGGTCATCGGCACGCGCTGCGACAGCGTGAGCTGGATGTCGCCGGTGCCTGGCGGCATGTCGACGATCAGGTAGTCGAGTTCTTTCCAGTTGGTCTGGCGCAGGAGCTGTTCGAGCGCCTGCGTCGCCATCGGGCCGCGCCAGATCATCGCCTCGTCCTGGTCGACCAGGAAGCCGATCGACATCACCTGCACGCCGTGGTTTTCGAGCGGCTCCATGGTCTTGCCGTCGTCGCTTTCGGGACGACCTTCGATGCCGAGCATCATCGGCTGGCTGGGGCCGTAGATGTCGGCATCGAGCAAGCCGACGCTCGCGCCTTCGGCGGCCAGCGCGAGCGCCAGGTTGGCCGCGGTGGTGCTCTTGCCGACGCCGCCCTTGCCCGAGGCGACGGCGATGATGTTCTTGACGTTGGGCATCAGCTGCACGCCGCGCTGCACCGCATGGCTCAGCACCTTCGTCGCGATGTTGACCGAGACGTTCTCGACGCCGGGCACCGCCTTCGCCGCGGCAACCAGCGCTTTGCGCATGGCCGGAATCTGGCTCTTGGCCGGATAGCCGAGCTCGATGTCGAACGAAACGTCGCCTTCGTGAAACTGCAGGTTCTTCAGCGCCTTGCTGCTGACGAAGTCCTTGCCCGTGTTGGGGTCGAGGACGGACTTGAGCGCCTCCGCGAGCGCCGCTTGCGTAACTGCCATTTGATCTAGCTCCTGAATGGCAGGTAGTCTAGTGCGCGGCTAGCGCGTGGGCTCTGCGCCGAGAACCTTGACCATGCGAACCGCATCCTCGACGCCTTCGTAGTAGCCCGCAGCGAAGCCTTCCTCCGCGAAACCGTGGCGGCCGTAGAACGATCGTGCGGCCAGGTTGCCGGACCTCGCTTCGAGCCGGATCGTGCGGATGCCCGCGACGCCGGCCGTGGCTTCGAGCCACGACAGCAACGCGCTGCCGAGGCCGCTTCGGCGTTGCCCGGGCTGCACCGCAAAGAGCACGATGTGGGCCTCGTCGTCGCCGTATTTCATGATCGCGAAACCGAGCAGGTCGTCGCCGCGCCGTGCCACGACGGCGTTGGTCGACGCGTTGCGCATGTTCCTGAGCACGCGCTCGCGCGTCCAGCGCCACGACAGGCCGTACTCGACGGCATCGCGCGACAGCTGCGATATCGCCAGGGCGTCCGCCCCTTGTGCAAGAGTGATTTCGTACTCGGTGATCACGGCAGGCCCTCCTGGCGATTTCGTCGCGAGGACTATAGCCCCCGTACCGGACGGTACCGCTCGGCGCCTTACACCGAATCGCCGGAGGCCTCGACAGCGATCCCTAGTTCGGAACAGATGCGCAGCGTGAGCGCCTTGAGCGATGCGACCTCGGCCTCCAGCCGCGCGACGTTGCGCTTGAGCGCCGTCACCTCACCGAGCGAGACGTCGGCAGGGCCGGCGTCGGAACGCTCGCCCCGGTCGAGCGCGGCCTCCGAAGGCGCGCCGCAGAGCAGGTGCGCCCAGCGGCTTTCGCGGGCGCCCGCAAGACGAGGCAGCTTCAACACCAGCGCACCCGCCGGCCGGGCCGCCAATTCATCGAGAAAGCCCTCGACTGCCGAGATGTCGGCAAAGTTGTGCATGCGTTCGCAGGCGATGCGCAGTTCGCCTGCGGTCTGCGGTCCGCGCAGCATCAGCACCGTCAGGAGGATGACCGATTGCGAAGGCACGCGCAGCACCCGTTCGAGGTTGTGCTCGTAGCGGGAGACGCGCCCGCCGCTGGTTTCCATGACCATGCTGTAGCCCTTGAGGCTGTCCCGCGCCGCCTGGACTTCGGCATCGGACGCTTCCATCAGCGGATTGCGGCTGGTCTTCTGGTTGCAGCCTGACACCAGTGCGTTCAGGGTCAGCGGATAACTGTCGGGCACGGTGCGCTGCTTTTCGGCAAGCACGCCGAGCACACGGGTTTCGATGAGTGACAGGGCAGGCAGGGTCGAAGTCATATGAGAGGCTCGGTTGGCGCCGGAGTGTATAGGCGCCAGCAGGGCGCACCGCCACGGGCGCCACCTAAAATGCCACTCCCGCAACCGCGAGTCCCGCAGGGCCGGCCGCCGGCCCCTCATCACCAGAAAGCGCCTTTCTCGATGTCCCAGCGCAAGCTCTTCGTCACCACCGCCCTGCCCTATGCCAACGGCAAGTTCCACGTCGGCCACATGATGGAGTACATCCAGGCCGACATCTGGGTGCGGTTCCAGCGCATGCAGGGCCACATGGTGCACTTCGTGGGCGCCGACGACGCGCACGGCGCGCCGATCATGATCGCGGCCGAAAAGGCCGGCAAGACGCCGCAGCAGTTCGTCGGCGAGATCGCCGCGGGCCGCAAGGAGTACCTGGACGGCTTTCACATCCGCTTCGACAACTGGCACTCGACCGACAGCACCGAGAACATCGAGCTCGCGCAAGGCATCTACCGCAAGCTGAAGGCGGGCGGCATGATCGCCACGCGCACCATCGAGCAGTTCTACGACCCCGTGAAAGGCATGTTCCTGCCCGACCGCTACATCAAGGGCGAATGCCCGGTGTGCCATTCGAAGGACCAGTACGGCGATGCCTGCGAGGTGTGCAGCAGCGTGTATGCGCCGACCGAACTGATCAACCCGTACTCGACCTTGACCGGCGCGACGCCGGAGCTGCGCAGTTCCGAGCATTACTTCTTCAGGCTGTCCGACGCGAGCGTGGTCGACTTCCTGAAGAGCTGGACGCAGGACGGCAAGCTGCAGCCCGAGATGGCCAGGAAGGCCGGCGAGTGGTTCGAGGCCGGCATGGCCGACTGGGACATCTCGCGCGAGGCACCCTACTTCGGCATCGAGATCCCCGACGCACCCGGCAAATACTTCTACGTGTGGCTCGACGCGCCGGTGGGCTACCTCGCGAGCCTCAAGAACCATTTCGACAAGGGACAGGCGGCGAACCATTGGCACGAGGCCTCGCGCACGCCGCAGAGCTTCGACGAGTTCATGGCCGACCCGGCGGTGGAACAGGTGCACTTCATCGGCAAGGACATCGTCTATTTCCACACGCTCTTCTGGCCCGCGATGCTGCGATTCAGCGACCGCAAGACGCCGAGCCAGGTCAACGTGCACGGCTTCATCACCGAGTCGGGCGAGAAGATGAGCAAGAGCCGCGGCACCGGCATCGACCCGCTGCGCTATCTCGGCATCGGCATGAATCCCGAATGGCTGCGCTACTACATCGCGGCCAAGCTCAACGCCAAGGTGGAGGACGTCGACTTCACCGCCGAAGACTTCATGGCGCGGGTCAACGCCGACCTGATCGGCAAGTACATCAACATCGCGAGCCGCGCGGCCGGCTTCATCGCCAAGCGCTTCGGCGGCAAGCTGGGCCCGGTGAACGACGACGGGCAGCGCCTGCTCGATCAGCTTCGACTCGCGGCGGACGAACTTCACGGCCTGTACGACAGCCGCGATTTCGCCCGCGCGCTGCGCGAGATCATGGGCCTGGCCGACCGGGTGAACGCGTACGTCGATGCCAACAAGCCCTGGGAACTGGCCAAGCAGGACGGCATGGAAGCGCGGCTGCACGATGTGTGCTCGACCTGCATCGAAGCCTTTCGCCTGCTCACGCTCTACCTGAAGCCGGTGCTTCCGCAGCTGGCCGAACGCGTCGAGAAATTCCTGAACATCGAGCCGCTCGCATGGAGCGATGCAAAGACGGCGCTGCAGGCCGGGCATCCGGTGGGCGTCTACCAGCACCTGATGCAGCGGGTCGAAGAAAAACAGCTCGATGCCCTGGTGGAGCCCGCCGCCGACGCGGAGCCGGAACAGGTCCTACCCGGCGGCGAAGCCATTGCCGCCACCATCGGCATCGACGACTTCGCGAAGATCGACCTTCGCATCGCCAGGATCGTGGCCTGCGACAAGGTCGAAGGTTCGACCAAGCTGCTGCGCCTCACGCTCGATGCCGGCGAGGGCAAGACCCGAAACGTGTTCAGCGGCATCGCCTCTGCGTACCAGCCCGAGCAGCTCGCCGGCAAGCTCACCGTGCTGGTCGCCAACCTGGCGCCGCGCAAGATGAAGTTCGGCATTTCCGAAGGCATGGTGTTGGCCGCCAGCCATGCCGACGAGAAGGCCGAGCCCGGCATCCACGTGCTCGAACCCTGGCCTGGCGCCACGCCGGGCATGCGGGTGCGTTGATGACGCTGGCGCATCCACAATAGCGCGATGCCCCCGTCACCGGAGTTCGCCCGCTTTCGCCCTCGACTGATCGATGCGCTCGCCGGCTACGACCGGACCCGTTTCTTCAAGGATGCCGGCGCCGGCGCCACCGTCGGGATCGTGGCATTGCCACTCGCGATGGCATTCGCGATCGCCTCCGGGCTCAAGCCAGAGGCCGGCATCTGGACGGCGATCATCGCGGGGTTGCTGATCTCGCTGCTGGGCGGCTCGTCGGTCCAGATCGGCGGGCCGGCCGGCGCCTTCATCGTCATCGTCTACGGCATCGTCGAACGCTATGGTGTCGCGAACCTGCTGATCGCCACCGCCTGTGCGGGCGTGCTGCTGTTCCTGATGGGGCTGCTGCGGCTCGGCACGCTGGTGCGCTACGTGCCGGTGTCGATCGTGGTCGGCTTCACCAACGGTATCGCTGCGCTGATCCTGATCTCCCAGATCAAGGACTGGCTCGGTCTATCAACGCCTAAGATGCCGGCTGACATGTTCTCGCAGCTGCACCTGCTGGCAACGCACCTCGGCACGGCAAATCCGTATGCCTTCGGCCTCGGCCTGATCTGCCTCGCCGGCCTGTTCGCATGGCCGCAGCTGCTGCGCGACAAGACGCGCCTGGGCCATGTGGTGCATCGCGTGTTGGGCCGCATGGCGGAGACGCGCGCGGTGCGCGCCGGTTCGCTGACACCGGGTCCGATCGTCGCGCTGATCACGCTCACGGTGGTGTCGTGGGGATTCGGCCTCCCGGTGGAAACCATCGGCACGCGCTTCGGCGGCATACCTACGGGCGTGCCCGCCTTTGCACTGCCGGATTTTTCATGGGAGACGGTGAAGCAGCTGGTGACGCCCACGCTCACCATCGCACTGCTCGGGGCGATCGAATCGCTTTTGTGCGCGCGCGTGGCCGACCAGATCAGCGGGCAGCCACGCCACGACCCGAACCAGGAACTGATGGCGCAGGGCATTGCCAATCTGGTCACCCTTTTTTGGCGGCATGCCGGCGACAGGCGCCGTCGCACGCACGGTGACCAACGTGCGCTCCGGCGCCACGTCACCGGTCGCCGGCATCGTGCATGCGCTCACAGTGCTGGTCGTCGTTCTGCTCGCCGCGCCGCTGGCGAAGCATGTACCGCTCGCGGTGCTGGCCGGCATCCTGGTGTTCGTGGCCTTGAACATGGGCGAGTGGCGCGAGTTCTCGCCCACCATGCTGCGTCGCTTCAGCCGCCACTACCGGCTGCTGATGCTCGGCACCTTCCTCCTCACCGTGGTGTTCGACCTGACGGTCGCGCTGCAGGTGGGCATCGTGCTGGCCTGCGCCCTCTTCATCCGGCGCATGAGCACGCTGTTCAGCGTCGAGATGGTGTCGCTGCAGCCGCCGGTGCTGACCTACAGGCTCTACGGGGCGCTGTTCTTCGGTGCGGCGGCCAAGCTCGACCCTGCGGTTGCCGCCGTCGAGCGCGCGCCGCGGGGCATGACGGTGGTGCTCGACCTGATGCAGCTGATCTCGATCGATGCCACCGGCCTGGACGCGCTGCGCCAGCTTCACAAGACCGTGGTCGCGCGCGGCGGCGTGTTGCGCGTCGAATCCCTGCAGGAACAGCCGCAGGAGGTTTTCGAACGTTCCGGCTTTGCGGCCGAACTGGCCGCGGCTGAGCGCGGCCGCAACCCCTAGTTCGA
>JBBJMS010000034.1:0-24708 GCA_037720315.1 Variovorax sp.
TGCTGGCCGGCGGTGCGATTGCGCAGCACTTCGGCTATGTGGCGATGTTCGGCGTCGCGACCTTCCTTGCGGCAGCAGGGAGCGCGTGTGCATGGCGGGCGCAGCGGATGTAAGAAAGGGAAGAGCTCGTCGATCGGCGAAACGCGATCAGCTGGTGCTGGCAGGCTCGACAAAATTCCCTATCCTTGCGGTGGAGTTGTTCATCAAAAAATTCGGCGGCCCATCATGAGCATCTTCGAAAGCTTCCTCTCCACATCCGAAACCCTGGCCGCGTTCAGCGACCACAACTTCGTTGACGCGATGCTGCGCTTCGAGGCCGCGCTGGCGCAGGCGCAGGCAGACGAGGGCCTGATCCCGGAATCGGCTGCGCGCTCGATCGGCGACAGCTGCAAGGTCGAGCTGTTCGACGTCGCCTGGATCGTGCGCGACAGCAGCCGCGCCGGCAGCGTGGCGATACCCCTGGTCCAGTGCCTGAAGGAGGTGGTCGGTCGCATCGACGCGGAGGCTGCGCCCTTCGTGCATTTCGGCAGCACCAGCCAGGACGTGATCGACAGCGCGATGGCGCTGGTCACGCGCGAGGCAGTGGCGCTGGTCGATGCCGACCTGATGAAGGCGGGCCGCGCGCTGCTCGCGCATGCACGGCAGCACGCGGCGACGCCGATGCTCGCCCGCACCCTGATGCAGCCGGCGTCGGTCACCAGCTTCGGGCTCAAGTGCGCCGGCTGGGCGGCGCCGCTGGTGCGCAGCCGGGAGCGGCTGGCAGCGGCAGCCGAACGCGCCTTGCAGGTGCAGTTCGGCGGCGCGGTGGGCACGCTGGCACAGATGAAAGGGCATGGCGCCGCGGTGCGCAAGCGCGTGGCCTACCAGCTCAAGCTGCGCGATCCGGGCGCGAGCTGGCACACCCAGCGCGACGAATGGGTCGCGCTCGGCACGAACTGGGCCTGATGGTCGGCAGCCTCGGCAAGATCGCGCAGGACATCGCGCTGTTGGGCCAGTACGAGGTCGGCGAGGTCGCCGAGCCGAACGAGCCCGGACGCGGGGGTTCGTCGGCGATGCCGCACAAGCGCAATCCGGTCGCCTCGATGGTGGCGCTGGCCGCGGCGCAGCGCGCGCCGCAGCGGGTTGCGGCACTGCTCGCCGCCATGCCGCAGGCACACGAACGGGCGCTGGGCGCCTGGCAGGCGGAGCTGGCCGAGTGGCCGCAACTGCTGATGTCCGCGCACGGCAGTGTGCGTGCATTGGCGGGCGCCTTGCCCGGCCTCCAGATCGATGCTGCACGCATGCGTGACAACATCGACCGGCTCTGCGCCGAACTGCCGCGCGAGGCGGCCGACGAGTGGTTCGATCCTGCGCTGGCCGCCCATGCCGGCACGATTGCGCTGGCGCAGGCAGAAGAACTGCAGAACCGACTCGACAGACAGGACAGCAAGCCATGACGCCTACCGAGAACACGCCCGACGATTACGAAGCCGGCCTCGTCAACCGCCGTCGCGTGCTCGGCGATGCCTGGGTCGACAAGTCCCTCGCCAACCGCAACCCTTTCAACAGCGAGTTCCAGGAACTCATCACCCGCCACGCCTGGAACGACATCTGGGGCCGCCCCGCGCTCGGCGACAAGACGCGCCGGTTCATGGTGCTGTCGATGATGCTCGGCATCCACGCCTACGAAGAGTTCGCGATGCATGTGCGCGCCGCGCTCGACGGCCCGCCGGAGTCGTGCCTCACGCCGGACGAAATCAAGGAAGTCATCATGATGGCCGCCATCTACTGCGGCGTGCCGGTGGCCAACCATGCCTTTGGCATCGCCGGCGCGATCCTGCGCGAAAAAGGCCTGCTCGAAACCGAAGGAAAGACATGACCCGGCTGAACGTGCTGCGCGAGGGCAACGGCCCGATCGTCGTCCTGAGCCATGCCCTGGGCTGCGACCTGCACATGTGGGATGGCGTGGCCGCGCACCTCGCGTCGGCCCATACGGTGGTCCGCTACGACCATCGCAACCACGGTGGCTCGGAGCGTGTCGCGGGCGAGTTCACCATGCATGCGCTGGCCGACGACGCGGCCACTGATCGAGCGCGAGGCGCAGGAGAGCCGGTGAATTTCGTCGGCCTCTCGATGGGCGGGATGACCGCGCAGGCGCTGGCGCCGAAGTACTCGCGGCTGCTCAAGAGCATCGTGATTGCCAACTCGTCGTCCCACTATCGATGCCTCGCCCTGGCGCACGCGGGTGCAGACGGTCGAGGCGCAGGGCGTGGCAGCCATCGCGCCGGGCGCGGTGTCGCGCTGGCTCACACCGGCTTATGCGGCGACGCCCGAAGGCGAAGCGTCGGCGCAGCGCCTGCACGACACGCTGGCGGCCACCGATGCGGCTGGCTACGTCACCAGCTGCAATGCGGTGAGCGGCATCGACTTTCGCGAGAGCAACCGCCGCATCGCGGTGCCCACGCTGGTGATTGCGGGCACGCACGACGAGGCGACGCCGCCTTCGATGTCGCACGCCATGGTGGCCGCCATTCCCCATGCGCGCCTTGCTGCCATCGATGCGGCGCACCTGAGTGCGGTCGAACGGCCGGCAGAATTCACCCAGCTGCTGATCGATTTCTGGCGCAGCCTCTGAGGAAAGCAAACATGACCACCCGTCTCAAGATCGATTTCGTGTCCGACGTCTCCTGTCCCTGGTGCGCGGTCGGCCTCGGCGCCCTCGAGGCCGCGCTGGAACGCGTCGCGCCGGACGTGAAGGCCGAGCTGCGCTTCCAGCCCTTCGAACTCAATCCGCAGATGCCGAAGGAGGGCCAGGATGCGTTCGAGCATCTGAACCAGAAATACGGCACCACGCGCGAGCAGCAGGCGCAGGGGCGCGAGGCGATCCGTGCGCGCGGCGCGGCCGTCGGCTTCGAGTTTCGCGAACAGGGACGCTCGCGCGTCTACAACACCTTCGATGCGCACCGCCTCATGCACTGGGCCGAGCTCGAAGACGTGGCGATGCAGGTCGCGCTCAAGAAGCTGCTGCTCAAGGCCTGCCACACCGACGGCGAAGACCCGTCGAACCCCGAACTGCTGGTGCGCCTGGCCGGTGAAGCCGGGCTCGACCCGCCGTGCGCGCGCCATCCTGCAGAGCGACCAATACGCCGCCGAGACCCGCGAGCGGGAGCGCCTCTACACCGACGCGGGCATCCACTCGGTGCCCGCCATCATCATCAACAACCAGCACCTGATCTCGGGCGGCCAGCCGGTGGAAGTGTTCGAACGCGCACTGCGGCAGATCGCTGGTTCGGCGCCGGCGACGACCGCTCTTGCCTGAAGCGGCGCCCATGTTCCAGCAAGGCTACGCTCAGCCCTTCCAATCCTCCCGGTCCACGACCGAACGCCTGCCCATGCCCGCAGCCGACACCATGTCGGATGCGCAGCGCGCCGCAGCGCAGGCGTTGATCGACGGACCGCGCAAGGCGGTGTTCGGCCCCTTCGTGCCGCTGCTGCAAAGCCCCGTGCTGATGCAGCGCATCGGCAGCCTTGGCGAGTACCTGCGTTTCGACAGCCTGCTCGACGCGCGGGTGCGCGAACTCGTCACCTGCGCCGTCGCGCGCCATGTCGGCAACCAGTTCGAATGGGTGCTGCATGCGCCAGCTGCGGTCAAGGCCGGCGTGAGCGCCGAAGCCGTCGAGGCGCTGCGGCTCGGCCGCCGCGCCGCGCCGCTGGCCGAAGACGAGCAACTCGCGCTCGACTTCGCGCTCGAACTGGTGCAGAACAACGGTGTGAGCAATCCGACCTACGCCGCGGCCGAATCGCACTTCGGCAAGCAGTCGGTGGTCGAGCTCAGTGCACTGGTTGGCTACTTCGCGATGGTGTGCTGGGTGATGAACGTCGCCCGCACGCCGGTGCAGGGCGCCGACGGGCAGCCGGGGCTGGATGCATTTCCGCCCTGAGCGCACCGAAATCGGCGTCCAATGACAGGACCCTGAAAGGAGAAACATCATGTCCCCACGCGAACGCGCAGAACCCGGGCCCGCACGCGAATGGTCGCTGTGGATTGCCGTCTTGCTGGTCGTCCTGGCGCTCGGCGCCGGGGCGTTGTGGTGGCGCTGGCAGCAGCGGCAGTCCGCGCCGGCCGTGCCGACCGCCACCGCACCCGGCGTTCCGCAGCCGGACATCGCACCGCCCGCCCCCTGCCGCCGGCCGTGGCCCAGGGGCCGCAGCATCCGCTCGATGCTCCGGCCGATGCCGCGCTGCCGCCGCTGAACAGCGCCGACGCGCAAGTTCAGGCGGCGCTCGCCGAATTGCTCGGCGGCAAGGCCGTGCTGTCCTTCCTGCAGGTGATGGTTTCGTCAGGCGCTTTGGCCACTGTGGACAACCTGCAGCGCGACCAGGCGGCCGCGCGGATGTGGCCGGTGCAGCCGACGCCGAAGCGCTTCGAAGTGGCGGGCAGCGGTGATGCGCAGACCATCGCGCTGGACAACGCTTCGCGCTACACGCCCTTCGTGCTGTTCGCCGAATCGGTCGACGCCCAGCGCGCCGCGGCGCTCTATCGCAAGCTCTATCCACTGTTCCAGCAGGCGTATGAAGAACTCGGCTACCCCGGGCGCTACTTCAACGACCGGCTGGTGGCGGCGATCGACCATTTGCTGCAGGCGCCCGAACCGGCGGCGCCGCCGCGCGTGAAGCTGGTCGAGGTGAAGGGCGACGAGCCCACGGATCGGCCCACCCTGCGCTACGAGTTCGCCGACCCGAAGCTCGAAACCCTGTCGTCGGGCCAGAAGATGCTGATCCGCACCGGCCTGGTCAACGAGCGCCGACTCAAGGCCAAGTTGCGGGAACTGCGCGGGCTGGTCGCCACCGGCTCGACGGCAAAGAAGTAGGGCCGCCTTTAGTGCGGCGGCGTCGCTGCCGGAGCAGGCGAGCGCGCGCCGCAGCAGCAGATCGCGCTCGCGCGCATTGCGGGTGAGCGATGCCGTGCTTGAACTCCTCGCAGGGCTTCGGCCTTGCGGCCGAGCTTGGCGAGCAGGTCTCCTCGCACGCTCGGCAGCAGGTGGTAGCCCTTCAATAGCGGCTCGGCGCGCAGGGTGTCCACCCGTTCGAGGCCCGCCGCCGGGCCCAAGGCCATCGACAGGGCGACCGCGCGGTTCAGGTCCACGACGGGCGAGGGCGCGAGTTCCGACAGCGCTTCATAGAGTGCGGCAATGCGCGTCCAGTCGGTGGCATCCGGCGTGAGCGCACGCGCGTGGCAGGCGGCGATCGCGGCCTGCAGCGCATAGGTTCCGCGTGCGCCGCCGAGCGCCTCGGCGCGGGCCAGCGCCGCAAGGCCGCGGCGGATCAGAAGCTGGTCCCAGCGCCCGCGATTCTGTTCGAGCAGCAGCACCGGTTCGCCGCCGGAATCGGTGCGCGCCGCAGTTCGCGATGCCTGGATTTCCATCAGGGCGACCAGGCCATGCACTTCCGGCTCGCTGTCCACGAGTCCGGCCAGGATGCGCCCGAGCCGCAGCGCTTCTTCGCACAGCGCGGGGCGCATCCAGTCGCTGCCGGCGGTGGCCGAATAGCCTTCGTTGAACACCAGATAGATCACCTCCAGCACCGACGCCAGCCGGTCCGAAAGCTCGCCGGCGCGCGGCGCCTCGAAGGGCACCTGCGCCGCAGCCAGCGTGCGCTTGGCCCGCACGATGCGCTGGGCGATGGTCGCCTCGGGTACCAGGAACGACCTTGCAATCTCGTCGGTGGTAAGCCCGCCCAGCACACGCAGCGTGAGCGCCACGCGCGCCTCGGGCGAAAGCACCGGATGGCAAGCGGTGAACACCAGCCGCAGCAGATCGTCGCCGACCTCGTCGTCGAGCGCCGCGTCCACGGCTTCGACCAGGTCGGCGGCGGCCGTCGCATGCTGCGCATCGAGTTCGCGGCCCAGCTCTTCTTCCTTGGCCGCATGCAGCTTGCGCCGGCGCAGCAGGTCGAGGGCACGGTGCTTGGCCGTCGCCATGAGCCAGGCCGCGGGGTTGTCCGGAATGCCATCGCGCGGCCACTGTTCGAGCGCGGCGACCAGCGCATCCTGCGCCAGCTCCTCGGCCTGGCCGACGTCGCGCACCATGCGCGCCAGCGCGCCGATGATCTTTGCCGCCTCGATGCGCCAGACGGCGTTGATCGTGCGGTAGATGGCTTCGGGGCTCACGCCGCGGCTGCGACCGGGCGGATCTCCACCTCGGGGTTGTCCTGTGCGTAGGGGTAGCGCTGCACCCAGGCGACCGCTTGGTCGAGCGAGGCGGCCTGGATCAGCCAGAACCCGGCGACCAGTTCCTTGGTCTCTGCAAACGGTCCGTCCAGCACGCTCGTCTTGCCGCCTGCGAACCGCACGCGCGCGCCACGCGCAGATGACTTGAGCCCATCGGCCGCGAGCAGCAGGCCCGACTTGACGCCTTCATCGTTGCGGCGCGCCATCGCGTCGAGGCGCAACGCATCGGACGGCGCTTCGGCCTCGGTGTCCGCGTCGGCCTTGAGCAGGATCAGGAAGCGCGGCAGCGACAACGCAGCGGCCGACGAGGCGTCGACGCCCGGCAGGCCGCCAGCACAGCCGGTCTCCCGGATCTCGAATTCGGCATCGCCGTCGCGCGGCGGCGAGGCTTCGAGCCAGTCGGTCACCGCCTGCCGGGATTCCGCCTCGACGATGCTAAGCCCCGCCAGACCGGCCGTACCGTTGACGAAACGGCACTCGCTGCGTTGCGGCACACGGTTCGAAAACCGCATGCAGGCACCGGCCGCGCCGCGCTCCAGCGCTGCACTTTCTTGCAGTGTGATGCGCGGTCCATTCGGTACCGGCGGAAGCAGAGCCGGCTCGCCCTGCAGGCCAGCCTTGTGGAGGATCACGAATCTCATTCGATGCGTTCCTTGTTCGGGGGGAGCAAGGATATTGCATCGACGCAGCTAACTCGCGACTTCGCTGATCTCCGCCGCCGCGCGCTGCTGCGACGTGAATTCCTTCAGCGCTTCGTCCCATTGCGAACTGGCGGCCGGGTGCTTTTCGGTCGGGACCAGCTTGACCGCCGGCTTCTCGTCTTTGCTCGCTGCCTGGTGGGGGAACTGCGGCGCGGGGTTGCGGTCGCCGTCGAAATACAGCAGCTTGCCTGCGATGGAGACGACGTACTTCACTGTCATGACCTGCTCCTAGGAAAGCTGCAACCGTACCGGCACCGGCCCGAGTCGGCGTGTCAGTGAAGAGGCTGTGGACGGCGCCGCATGATGATGACGCGGGCCGCCTGGCCTCAACGGCGCAGAAGCAGTTCGCGCAGCTTCGCATCCCTCAACAGCAGTCCGCCCCAGGCTATCAGCCCGACATAGAGTCCGAAGAGCAAGTGGCTGAAGACCGGGCTTCCAACCCGCAAGTGCGTCGCCATGGCGCCACCGAGCAGCCCGGTGAGCAGCACCGCGCCGAGCACCGCCGTGCGCGGCACCGCGTACAGCACCGCGATGGCGAGCGTCATGACGCCGAGTCCGAAGGCGACGTTCACCGGATAGCCGAGCTGCGCGAGCGTTTCCTTGACGACATCCATCCCCAACACCTTGATCAGGCCGTCGAGCAGGAACACGACCACCAGCGCGCTGAGTACGCGGCCGGTCCAGATGGCTGCTTTGCTTGCATGGCATGTTCCTCAATGGCCCGAGGCGGCGCGCTTTTCGGCCGCGGCGCGCGCCATCTTCATGCTTGCGCATCTCGGGCGTGAACTCGGCGCCGAAGTCCTCGGCTTCGTACACCCGCCGAATCTCGATCTCGACGTTGCCGCCGCCATCGATCGGTGGCCAACGCTTGACCCATTCGATCGCCTCTTCGCACGACGCCACCTGGATCAGGCTGAAACCGGCGATCAGTTCCTGGCTTCGGCAAAGGGGCCGTCGATCACCGTCGGCTTGCCGTTGGCAAACCTGACCCTGGCACCCTTGGCGCTGGGCTGGAGCCCCATGCCGTCGAGCAGCACGCCGGCATCGATCATTTCCGTGTTGTACTTGAGCATGTCGGTGACGAGCTGCTCGGTTGGCATCACGCCGGCTTCGGTGTCCGTGTCCGCCTTGCGAATGATCATGAATCTCATGTGCGAATCTCCTTCGGGGTTCGGTTACTTCTGCGCGGACATCTGCGCGAGCAGGCGTTCTTCCTGCTGACGGAGTTCGGGCGTGAACTCGGCGCCGAAGTCTTCCGCCTCGAACACCTGGCGCAGTTCGACTTCGGTGTTGTCGTCGAAGGGTGCGCGCTTGAGCCATTCGATGGCTTCCTCCTTCGAGCGCACCTGCCACAGCCAGAAGCCGGCGACGAGTTCCTTGGTTTCGCTGAAGGGGCCGTCGATGACGATCCGCTTCTTGCCCGAGAAGCGAACGCGCGCGCCCTTCGCGCTCGCGTGCAGCCCTTCGCCGGCAAGCATGACGCCGGCTTTCACCAGCGCCTCGTTGTAGTTGCCCATCTCGGCAAGCTGCTGCTCGCTGGGCATGACGCCGGCTTCCGAATCGTTGCTGGCTTTCACGATGACCATGAATCGCATGTCTTTTCTCCAGGAAAGTTGGGCGGATTTGCTAGCTTCGAAGCGAGGCTCTGTACTGACGTCGAAGCAGCACCACGCCGATCGACAAGATCGATCGAGGTATTTGTAAAAAAAGTTTCTGCCCCGGCTCAGTGCCGGCCGATTGCGTGGATCAGCGCCGGCACCTCGGCCGGGAGTTCGCGGGCCAGATAGCCCAGCGGTCCCAGGCGCGCGGCGAGCACTTTGCCCGCGCGGGCATGGATCAGCACGCCCCAGCCGCTCGCCTGCACCGGTGGCAACCCGCGTGCAGCGAAGCCGCCGATCAGCCCGGCCAGCGTATCGCCGGAACCCGATGTGCCGAGCCCCGGGGAACCGCCGTCGAAGCGCCACGCCTTGCCGCCGGGCTCGGCGATGAAGGTGAGCGCGCCCTTGAGCACCACGGTGGCGTTCCAGCGCGCGGCGGGTGTCGCGCGCAACGCGCAAGGGCTGGGCGCAGACCTCGTCCTTGGTCAGTCCGCTCAGGTGCGCCATCTCGCCGGGATGCGGCGTCAGCAGCACCGGCTGGTCGAACGTCCCGTCGGCGACCACCGACATCGCGAAGGCATCGAGCACGACAGTGCTTTCGCGAAAGAGCGCAAGCAGCTCGCGCACGAACGCCACGCTGCGCCGCTCGTCGAGCATGCCGGGTCCGAGGACCACTGCCGCGACCTTGCCCGCCAGCGGCGCGATTGCCTTGAAGCCGCGAACGTCGATGCCGCCGCCGCGCGCTTCCGGCAGGCCGATGACCGGACTCCGGAATGGCGAGCGCCAGCCCTGGGCGATGCTGCGCGGCGCGGCGATGGTGAGCTTGCCGGCACCTGTGCGCAGGGCCGCGGTGGCGGCGAGCAGCGCGGCGCCCAATCTCGTGGCTGCCGGCCACCACCAGCACATGGCCGCGGGCCTCCTTGTCGGCTTCTCCTTCCAGCGTGGGCAGCGGCCAGCGGGCGAGCGTCGACGGTGTGAGTGCTGAAGCGCGCTTTTGGGGCATTGCGCGGGCTGCTCCCGGTTTCAGGGCGTCAGGGCTTCGGCGCGGCCGGCTGGTCGGGCGCAGTGGTCACCGGCGTCGCCGCTTCGCGCAGTGGCGCGGTGAAGTTCACCAGGTCGAGCTGCAGCACCATGTCTTCCTCGTTGCGCTGCTCGGCAACGTAGGAGGTGACGGCGCAGTTGGGCACGTCGCCCTGTCTGTCGATCTCGAGGATCTTCTGCTCGTCCATGTGCTCCAGCAAGTAACGCATGCAGTTGACGATGACCTGGTGCGCCACCACCAGCACGCGGCGCCCGGCATACTCGCGCGTCACCATCTCGAGCAGGCTGCGCAGCCGCAGGATCACGTCGCACCAGCTTTCGCCGCCTGGTGGGCGGAAGTAGAACTTGCCGACGTGCGCGCGCTGCTCATTGAGTTCGGGGTGCTTCTCGCCGATTCCGAACTTGGTCAGCCGGTCGAGGATGCCGAACTCCTTCTCGCGCAGTCGTTCGTCGATGCGCAGCGTGACCGCGCTGCCGGCGAGGCGTCCGTGTTCGGCCACCAAGCGAGCGGTTTCCCGCGCACGGAGGTAGGGCGAGCACAGGATCACTTCGGGTTGCTCGTCGGGAGGGAGGCGGGCGAACCAGTCACCGAGCGCAATGGACTGGTCGACGCCAAGGTCGGACAGCGGCACGTCGATGTCGCGCCAGGCCAGGTCGATCATCGAGAGGCCACCGGCCTCGGCCGCGTCGCGTGCGATATTGCCCGCGCTCTGGCCATGGCGCACGATCCAGAGGGTTTGCGGCCAGTTGGTTTGCATGGATGCGAATGATAGGAAATGCCAGGCAACCGGCCCGTAGGCCGGCGCCTATTTCGCCCCGGGCCGCTTCACGCGTAGTCGCCGACCGGCACGCAGCTGCAGAACAGGTTGCGATCGCCATAGACGTTGTCGACGCGGCCGACGGGCGGCCAGTACTTGGCGTCCTTCAGGGCAGCGAGCGGAAACGCGCCGAGTTCGCGTGAATAGGGCCGTGCCCACTCGGTGGCCAGCAGGCTCGCGGCAGTGTGGGGTGCGTGCTTGAGCGGGTTTTCGTCGCGCGGCCACACGCCTTCCTCGATGCGGCGGATCTCGCCGCGGATAGCGATCATCGCGTCGATGAAGCGGTCGAGCTCGGCCAGCGGCTCGCTCTCGGTCGGCTCCACCATCAGCGTGCCGGGCACCGGAAAGCTCAGGGTCGGCGCATGGAAGCCGTAGTCGATCAGCCGCTTGGCCACGTCTTCGGCGGTCACTCCGCTGCTGTCCTTCAAGGGCCGCAGGTCGAGGATGCATTCGTGCGCGACATGGCCGTTCAGGCTGGCGTAGAGCGTGGCGTAGTGGTCCTTGAGCCGCGCGCTGATGTAGTTGGCGCTGAGGATGGCGATTTCGGTCGCGGACTGCAGCCCGGCCGCGCCCATCATGCGGCAATACATCCAGCTGATCGGCAGTACCGCGGCATTGCCCAACGGAGCCGCTGAAATTGCCCCCACGCTCGCCACTGCGTGTGCGTCGCTGCCCCCCGAGGGGGCCGCGCCTTGCTTGGGGCGGCCCGGCGCGGCGGCGGTGCCCACGCCGTGCGATGCCACGCCCCCGGTCACATGGCCCGGCAGATACGGCACCAGGTCCTCGACCACGCACACCGGGCCCACGCCCGGGCCGCCGCCGCCGTGCGGAATGCAGAAGGTCTTGTGCAGGTTCAGGTGGCTGACGTCGCCGCCGAACTCGCCGGGTGCGGCGACGCCGACCAGCGCATTCATGTTGGCGCCATCGACGTACACGCGGCCGCCGTGCGCGTGCACCAGCTCGCACAGCTCCTTGACGCGGGTTTCGAACACGCCATGCGTGCTCGGGTAGGTGATCATCACCGCCGCGAGCTTGTTGCCGTGCTTCTCGCAGGCGCGCTTCAGGTCGTCCATGTCGACGTTGCCCTGCGTGTCGCAGGCGGTCACCACGACCTGCATCCCCACCATCTGCGCGCTGGCCGGATTGGTGCCATGGGCGGAGGACGGGATCAGGCAGATGTCGCGATGCGCCTGGCCCTTGGCTTCATGGAAGGCCTTGATAGCCAGCAGCCCCGCGTATTCGCCCTGCGAGCCGGCGTTCGGCTGCAGGCTGATGCCGGCGTAGCCCGTGGCTTCGCACAGCCAGGCGCGCAGCTGCGCATCGAGCTGGGCATAGCCCTGCAACTGCTCGGCCGGCGCGAACGGATGGATGTTCGCGAACTCGGGCCAGGTGACCGGGATCATCTCGCTCGTCGCGTTGAGCTTCATGGTGCAGCTGCCCAGCGGGATCATGCTGCGGTCGAGCGCCAGGTCCTTGTCGGACAGGCTGCGGATGTAGCGCAGCATCGCGGTTTCGCTCTTGTGGGTGTTGAACACCGGATGCGCAAGGAAGCCGCTCGTGCGGCGCAGGTCTTCGGGGATGCGCGGCGGGCTGCTGTCGGCAAGCTCGGCAAGGCGCGGCAGCTGCGCGCCGGCTGGGGCGAACACGGCCCACAGGGCCTCGACATCGTCGCGCGTCGTGGTTTCGTCGAGCGAAACGCCCAGGTGGTGCTGCAGGCCTTGCCGCAGGTTGATGCCGGCCGCTTGGGCCCGCTCCTGCACCATCGGCGTGTCGTCGCCGGTGGCGACGGTCAGCGTGTCGAAGGCGCTGGCATTGGCGAAGCTGCGGCCCATCCGCTCGAGGCCTTGCGCCAGTACGGCGGTGAGGGCGGCAACCCGTTGGGCGATGCGGGCGAGCCCGTCCGGCCCGTGGTAGACGGCATACATGCTCGCCACCACCGCCGGCAGCACCTGCGCGGTGCAGATGTTGGACGTGGCCTTCTCTCGCCGGATGTGCTGCTCGCGGGTCTGCAATGCGAGCCGGTAGGCGGTGCGTCCGTGCACGTCGACGCTCACGCCCACCAGCCGGCCGGGCAGCGAGCGCTTGAACTCGTCGCGGCAGGCCAGGTAGGCCGCATGCGGGCCGCCGTTGCACATCGGCATGCCGAAGCGCTGGGTTGTGCCGCAGACGATGTCGGCATCCCATTCGCCCGGCGGCGCCAGCAGCGTGAGCGCCAGCAGGTCGGCCGCCACGCAGAAGGCGGCACCGCACTGGTGTGCATGGCCGGCCAGCGGGCGCAGGTCGTGCACCTGGCCGGTGGTGGCCGGGTACTGCGCCAGCGCGCCGAAGAAGTCGCAGCGGGCCATCAGGTGCGGCAGGGTTTCCGTTGCCGTGCTGACGACGATCTCGATGCCGAGCGGCGCGGCCCGTGTCTTGATGACCTCGATGGTTTGCGGGTGGCAGTCGCCCGACACCAGGAACACGTTGCTCTTGCTCTTGACGCTGCGCTTGGCGAGCGTCATCGCCTCGGCTGCCGCGGTGGCTTCGTCGAGCATCGATGCATTGGCGATCGCCATGCCGGTGAGGTCGCACACCATGGTCTGGAAGTTGAGCAGCGCCTCCATGCGGCCCTGAGAAATCTCGGCCTGGTAGGGCGTGTAAGCCGTGTACCAGGCCGGGTTTTCGAGCACGTTGCGCAGGATCACACCCGGCGTGTGGGTGCCGTAGTAGCCCTGGCCGATGAAGCTCCTGGCGACCTGGTTTTTAGCCGCCATCGCCTTCAGCTCGGCCAGCGCCTGCGCTTCGGTCAAGGCTGGCGGCAGTCGCATCGGCCGGCTGCGGCGGATCGCCGGCGGCACGATGCCGTCGATCAGTTCCGCGCGCGTGTTCGAGCCAATGGCGGCCAGCATGCGCGCCTCGTCCCCAGGCTCGATGCCGATGTGGCGTGCCAAGAATTCGCTGTTGTTTTCCAGATCGACGAGGGAGGGCAGGGAAGGCTTCGGCATGGGGTGTCAGTTCTCGTCTGCGAATTTCTGATAGGTGGTGGCGTCGAGCAGCGCATCGAGCTGCGCCGGCTCGCTCAGGCGCACCTTGAAGAACCAGCCGTCGGCTTCGGGTGTGCTGTTGGCGAGCGACGGGTCGGCCCTGAGCGCCTCGTTGACTTCGATGATCTCGCCGGACACCGGCATGAAGACATCGGCCGCGGCCTTCACCGACTCGACCACGCCCGCGACGTCGCCCTGGCTGAAGGTTTTGCCCACGTCGGGCAGGTCGACGAAGACCACGTCGCCCAGCGCGTCCTGGGCATGCGTCGTGATGCCGACAGTGGCGGTGGCGCCGTCGGCGGGCTGGACCCATTCGTGGTCCTTGGTGTACTTGAGGGTCATCAAAAAAAGCTCCTTGTAGAAACGGTTCAGCCGCGGAAATAGCAGGTCGGCACGAAAGGCATGGTGCTCACTTCCATCGGCACCGGCTTGCCGCGCACGATGGCCTGGATGCGGGTGCCGGGCTCGGCATAGGCGAGCGCGACGTAGCCCATCGCGACCGGCCGGTCGACCGTGGGCCCCAGCAGGCCGCTGGTCACCTGGCCGATCGCGATGCCTTCGAACGATTCGAGCGGGGTGCCGTCGCGCACCGGCACGCGTTCGAGCGCCACCAGGCCGACGCGCTTGCGCTTGAGCGTGTCGTGGTCGAGGTGGCCCGCCGTGCCGGTGGCCGCCGTCAGCTGGGCAAGGATTTTTTGCGCACCGGGAAAGCCGCCCTCGCGCGCACCGCCGGCGCGCCGCACCTTCTGGATCGCCCACTGCAGCGATGCCTCGACCGGCGTCGTGGTGGTGTCGATATCGCTGCCGTAGAGGCACAGCCCCGCCTCGAGGCGCAGCGAGTTGCGCGCGCCCAGGCCGACCGGCGCTACCTCCGGCTGCGCGAGCAGCAACCGCGCCAGGGCGTCGGCATCGCCCGCCGTCACCGAGATCTCGAAGCCGTCTTCGCCGGTGTAGCCGCTGCGCGTGGCAAATGCAGCGATGCCGCCGATCTGAACCGCGCCCCCCGTCATGAAGACGAAGCGTTCGATGCCGGGCGCGAGGCGGGCAAGCACCGCCGCCGCCTGCGGACCCTGCAACGCCAGGAGCGCATGGTCGGGCATCGGCAGCACCTGGCAGCGGTGGCCGATCCTTGCCGCGATGTGGGCGATATCGGCCTCTTTGCAGGCGCCGTTCACGATCAGGAACAGCGTGTCGTTCCCTTCGTTGAAGAACATCAGGTCGTCGAGGATGCCGCCATCGTCGTCGAGCAGCAGGCCATAGCGCTGCTTGCCCGGCGCGAGGCCGATCACGTCGACCGGCATCAGGGTTTCGAGCGCGCAAGCGGCATCGGTGCCGGCAAGGCGTAGCTGGCCCATGTGGGAGATGTCGAACAGGCCCGCGGCCTGGCGTGTGTGCCGGTGCTCGGTCATCAGGCCGGGCGGGTACTGCACAGGCATCGAGTAGCCTGCAAAGGGCACCATGCGGGCGCCCAGCTCGACGTGCAGGTCGTGCAGTGGTGTCTTTTGCAAATCGTCGGAAGCTTCGGAACTGGCGGCCAATGCATTTCTCCAGGGGCAGTCTCGATCCATGACGCATGCCATGGGCCACCCCTGCTGTCCGCTCTACCTGAGAGATTCGCCCCACGATCGGGGTTTGCTCCTTCGGTGGACGGCCGCTGCGCTGTGCGGGGCCGCCTCTCTCCAGCAAGGCAACGCCCCGGAAAAAGGGCGCTTCGTCAGTCCTTTTTGCCTGAGCGTTCGGGTGCCGTTTCGATCGGTGCCTGCGCCTTCGGCGGCCCCGAATCCGGGGCTCTCTCCTGACTGGGAGGAGTGTAGTGGATCGAGGCTATTGGCGACGCGTTCAGGTGTGTTGCTGTCGAAGCCGCCGCATCAGGAACTTTTCCCACACCTTGTCGGACACGAATTGCGCGCTTCGCCTGATGTGTTCCCGCGCATTGCGCGCGTCGTACGGGGAGCGGATCTCGGCACCGAGCTGGCGCGCCCGCACGCTCAGCATGCTTTCCGAGAGGCAGCAGCGCGCTTTCATGCGCAGATCGTCGAAGTTATCCGGCGACAGCGGCGTCGCCTTGTGCCACTCGTGCGACCACTTGTGGCGACGCTGGCGGGCCGGATCGCCGTCGTCCTTGACCAGCCACGCAGAAATGAAGTCGGCATAGCCGGGGTCGACCTCGTCGCTGTAGAGGCCGCCGCCGGGCTCGAAACGTTCCCGCACGAGCGAGTCGAGAAGAGCGTTGTCGGGCGAGAGTTTTTCCAGCTGCTGGCGCATGTTGCCGTTCATTGCGAAGCAGTAGGTAGCAACCCATTCGAGCAAGGGCCCGAGCGGTGTTTGTGTCGAGCCCGGGAAGGCATTGATCTCGCCGAAGAGCCACGGACCCGGGTGCTGGCCGAGGTGGCGGATCTCGCCGGCAAACCGGGCGATTCTCTGCTCGCTCCACGCATGGTTCCAGGCCACGGTGTCGTTTGTGAAGATCCAGATGTCGGGTTCGGCGCCTTGCGACAGCACCGCAGACACGCCCTTGTCCCAGCCCGAGAATTCACGGTTGGCGTTGTCGCCCGGCAGCAGCAGGCCGGTTCCGAATTCGGAATCGCGCAACGGCTCTGCAGCCGCAGCCCTTGCGTTGTCGACAACCACCAACGAGACCGTGTCCACCTTGTTTGCCAGGTGATGCCGCAGCATGCGCAGCAGTTCGAGCGACCGATCCCGATGCTGGGCGCCGTATTCCAGATGCAGGAAACAAAAATTCACCATCCCTCGATTTTGCAAGATCGAGGGGGCTCGGGAGGTCGCTACTTCGCGTAGGCCAAATCCCGCAAGGCGAGCGAGATCCAGGGCACGTAGGTGATGACCATCAGGCAAGCCAGGATGACTAGCACGAACGGAATCAGGTGCCCGACGATCCGGTCCAGTGAGATGCGCGCCACCGTGCAGGCCGCGAACAGGTTAACGCCGAAGGGTGGCGTGATCATGCCCAGCGCAAGATTGACCACCATGATCAGCCCGAAATGCACCGGGTCGACGCCGAAGTGCATGGCCACCGGCGCGAGGATCGGTGCGAGCACGATGATCGCCGCGCTGGTCTCGATGAACATGCCGATGATGAACAGCGCCGCGTTCACGCCGAGCAGGAACAGCACCGGCGACTGCAACACCAACTCTAGCCAGCGGCCGATCGCATCGGGCACGCCGGCGCGCGTGATGAGGAACGCGAACAGCCCTGCGTTGGCGATGATGAACATGATCACCGACGAAGAGATCACCGACTTGCGCAGCACGGCATAGAGTTGAGTCGGCTTGATCTCGCGGTAGACCAGCGTGCCGACCAGGAGCGCATACAGCACGGCCACGGCCGAGGCCTCGGTCGGCGTGAAGATCCCGCCGTAGATGCCGCCCAGAATGATGACCGGCATCAGGAGCGCCCAGCCGGCCTGCCAGGTGGCGGTGACGACGCCGAGGCGGCCTTCGCCGTCGGTCTTGCCCCAGCCCTTGAACTTGCAGTAGACGTAGACGAAGGCCATCAGCGCCAAGCTGATGAGGATGCCCGGGCCGAAGCCGGCGATGAACAGCTCGCCGATCGACACCTCGGCGCTCACGCCGTAGAGGATCAGCGGGATCGAAGGCGGAATGATCACGCCCAGTTCGGCGCTGGTGGCCTGCAGCGCGGCGGCGTAGGGTCTTGGATATCCGTGTTTGATCAGCGCCGGGATCAGGATCGCGCCGATGGCGAATGTGGTGGCTACCGAAGAGCCCGACACCGCGGCAAAGATCATGCAGGTCAGCACGCAGGTCATCGGCAGGCCGCCTTGCACGCCGCCGACCAGACTCTTGGCGAACTCGACCAGCCGGCGCGAAATGCCGCCGGTTTCCATCAGGTTGCCGGCCAGGATGAAGAAGGGAATGGCCGCCAGCGGAAACTTGTTGATGGCGTTGAACATCTCCTTCACGGAGATCAGCATGTTCGCGTTCGACGCCTGGATGCCAAGCACCGAGGCCAGCCCGATCGACACCGCGACGGAGATGGTGAGTGCGAAGCACAGCACCATCGTGGTGATCATGATGGGGGTCATACAGCTGCTTCCAATTCCTGCCGCTGCGGGTCGAGCAGATTGGCGACGATGCCGATCACGCAGAACAATCCGCCCACCGGCATGGCGACGTAGGCCCAGAACATCGAGATCGATTCGAGCCCGGCCATCGATTGCACGCGGCCTCGCAATGCGTAGTCGGAACCCCACCAGATGATGACGGCGATCAGCGCCAGTGCGGCCAGGCACACCGTCCAGTCGAGCACGCGCCGCACCTTCGGCGGACTCCAGCGGTAGAGCACGTCGACGCTGACCATTGCCCCCTGCCGGAAGGCGGTCGGGATGCCCATGAACACCATCCAGATCAGGCTGACGCGGATCAGGATTTCGGACCACTCGGCCGGCTGCTCGAGCACGAACCGGGTGACGATCTGGAACACGCCGAGCGTGGACGCGACCACCAGCATGAAGCAGGCGATCGCCATGGCCAGGGTCGTGGTCAGGCGATCGAGTTTGAGGAAGGCGGTTTTCATGAATGCCTGACGGTGTTCAAACAGAAGCGCCCGCCAGCCTTGGCTGTGCGGGCGCTGTGCGCGGCAGTGGCGAAGCGTCGCGCGCCGGCTTTACTTGTAGTTGCGGATCTTGTCGAGGTTGGCCTTGCCGAAATCCTTTTCGAACTGCGCGTTGACCGGCGCAAGCATGGCGACGAACTTGTCTTTGTCGACGTTCTCCGTCACGGTCATGCCCTGCGCACGAAGCTCCTTCACACCGTTGGCATCGTCCTGATCCACGCGGTCGCGGTTGGCCTTGGTGGCAACCTTTGCGGCTTCGAGAAATGCCGTCTTGTCGGCTGCACTGAGCTTTTCGAACGCCGCCTTGTTCATCACGAAGATGCAGGGCGAATAGACGTGGCCGGTCAGCGAAAGGTGTTTTTGCACCTGCGAGAACTTGGCCGCCATGATCACCGGAAGCGGGTTCTCCTGGCCGTCGACCGTGCCCTGCTGGAGCGCGGTGAAGACTTCGGGGAAGGCCATCGGCGTGGTGATGATGCCCAGGCCCTTGTAGGCGGCGATGTGCACCGGGTTTTCCATCGTCCGCATCTTCAGGCCCTTGAGGTCTTCAGGGGTTTTCACGTCGCGCTTGCTGTTGGTCATGTGGCGGAAACCGTTTTCGGCCCAGGCCAACGCCTTGAAGCCCTTGGCATCGAACTTGGTCAACAGCTCCTGGCCGATCGGGCCGTCGAGCACCGCACGCGCATGCGCCTTGTCCCGGAACAGGAAGGGGACGTCGAGGATCTTGGTCTCGGGCACGAAGTTGGGCACCGGCCCCGTCGACGACATTGCGAGTTCCTGGGTGCCGAGCTGCACCGCCTCGATCGACTCGCGTTCGCCGCCGAGCGAGCCGTTGTAGAAAGTCTCGACCTTGTAGCGGCCGCCGGTGCGCGCCGCGACTTCTTTCGCGAAGACGTCGATGCCGACACCCTGGTGCGAGTTCTGCGAGGTCGAGATGCTGATCTTCATCGTCGTCTGCGCGAAGGCAGCGAAGGTCATGCCGACGCCGAGCACCAGGCCTGCGGCCAGTCGATTCAACTTCATGGGGAGTCTCCTGTTTGAACAACTCGGGACTATGCAGCAACCGGGAGCCATGTAGCGTCGGGAGTTTCACGGACGAAGTCTTGCTTTCTTCCCTTCATAGAGAGGTTGGGGTGAGGGCATTTCTGTTCTCTTTTGTGGCCTCAGGACTAAAAAGAACAAGAACGAGTCGAACTACATCCCCACGTAATTCGGCCCGCCACCGCCCTCAGGCGTGACCCACACGATGTTCTGCGTCGGGTCCTTGATGTCGCAGGTCTTGCAGTGCACGCAGTTCTGCGCATTGATCTGCAGCCGTTCGCGGCCGTCGCCATCGGGCACGAACTCGTACACGCCGGCGGGGCAGTAGCGGCTTTCCGGGCCGGCGTACTCGGGCAGGTTGATTTCGGTCGGCACCGCGGCGTTCTTCAGCGTCAGGTGCGCAGGCTGGTTTTCTTCGTGGTTCGTGTTGCTGATGAACACGGAGGAAAGGCGGTCGAAGGTGAGCTTGCCGTCTGCCTTGGGATAGACGATTTTCTTGCTCGCCGACGCGCGCTTGAGCCGCTCGTGGTCGCCCTGCTTGCGGTGGATGGTCCAGGGGATGTTCCCGCGCAGCACGAGTTGTTCGATGCCGGTCATGATCGTGCCGACCGTCAGGCCCTTCTTGAACCACTGCTTGAAGTTGCGCGCCTTGTGCAGTTCGGCATGCAGCCAGCTCTTCTCGAAGGCGGCCGGATAGGCGCTGAGTTCGTCGTGCTGGCGGCCGGCGGTCAGCGCATCGAATGCGGCTTCGGCGGCAAGCATGCCGGTCTTGATGGCGGCATGGCTGCCCTTGATGCGGCTCGCGTTTAGGTAGCCGGCTTCGCAGCCGACCAGCACGCCGCCCGGAAACACCGTCTTGGGCAGCGAGAGCAAGCCGCCCGCCGTGATGGCGCGCGCGCCGTAGCTCAGGCGCTTGGGCGCCTTCAGGCCCTTGTCCTGGCCTTCGAAGTACCAGCGGATGTTGGGGTGCGTCTTGAAACGCTGGAACTCCTCGAACGGGTTCATGTGTGGGTTCTGGTAGTCGAGCCCGACCACGTAGCCGATCACCAACTGATTGTTCTCGGCGTGGTACACGAAAGAGCCGCCATAGGTGTCCGAAGGCAGCGGCCAGCCGGCGGTATGGATGGCGAGGCCCGGCTCGTGGCGGGCGGGGTCGATCTCCCACAGCTCCTTGATGCCGATGCCGTAGCTCTGCGGGTCCTTGCCGTCGTCGAGCTTGAACTTCGAGATGAGCTGGCGGCCCAGGTGCCCGCGCGAGCCTTCGGCGAACACGGTGTACTTGGCATGCAGTTCCATTCCGAGCTGAAAGTTCTCGGTCGGCTCGCCGTCCTTGCCGATGCCGAGATTGCCGGTGGCAACGCCGCGCACCTTGCCGTCTTCGGTGTAGAGCACCTCGGCCGCCGGAAACCCCGCGAAGATCTCGACGCCCAGGCCCTCGGCCTGCTGCGCCAGCCAGCGCACCACGTTGCCCAGGCTCACGATGTAGTTGCCGTGGTTGTGGAAGTTGGACGGCAGCAGGAAGTTGGGCGTGCGCGTGGCGCCGGTTTCGCTGAGCATCAGAAAGGTGTCTTGCGTGACCGGCTGGTTCAGCGGCGCGCCGAGTTCTTCCCAGTCGGGCAGCAGTTCGAACAACGCGCCCGGGTCCATGATTGCGCCGGACAAGATGTGCGCGCCAGGCTCGGAGCCCTTCTCGAGCACCACCACCGAGATCTCCTTGTCGTGCGAGGCGGCCAGCTGCTTCAGCCGAATCGCGGTCGCCAGTCCGGCCGGGCCGGCGCCCACCACCACCACGTCGTATTCCATGGCTTCGCGGGGTCCGAACTGGGCGAGTATTTCGTCATGCGTCATGTGGGGTCTCGTCGATAATGTTTTTGGAGGTGCGAGGCACCGCGGCGGGCTAGTTATTTTAGGCCCCGTGCAGAGCGCAAAGAGCCGTCGCATCGGCGACTTCAACAGGACCTCTCCATGGCTTACAGCATCGATCTTTCCGGCCGCGTGGCCTTCGTCACCGGCGCATCCAGTGGCCTGGGCGCGCAGTTCGCCAAGACGCTGGCGCGCGCCGGTGCGGCGGTGGTGCTTGCCAGCCGGCGCACCGAGAAACTCAAGGAACTGCGCGCGCGCATCGAGGGCGAGGGCGGCGATGCCCATGTGGTCGAACTCGACGTGACTGACATCGACAGCATTAAGGCCGCGGTGGCGCGCGCCGAAACCGAGGTCGGCCCGATCGACATACTGGTCAACAACTCGGGCGTGAGCACCACGCAGCGGCTCGAGGACGTCAAGCCCGCAGACTACGACTTCGTTTTCGATGCCAACGTGAAGGGCTCTTTCTTCGTCGCGCAGGAAGTGGGCAAGCGCATGCTGGCGCGCGCGAAGGGTGCCGCGCCCGGCACCTATCTTGGCGGGCGCATCGTCAACATCGCGTCGGTGGCCGCGCTCAAGGTCATGCCGAAGATCGGCGTCTACTGCATGAGCAAGGCCGCGCTGGTGCAGATGACGAAGGCGATGGCGCTCGAATGGGGCCGCTTCGGCATCAACGTGAATGCGCTGTGCCCGGGCTACATCACGACCGAACTCAACGAGGAGCATTTCGCTTCCGAAGATGGCCGCAAGCTGGTCGGCATGCTGCCGCGCAAACGCGTCGGAAAGCCGGAAGACCTGGACGCGCTGATCGTGCTGCTCGCGAGCGGCGAGGGCCATTTCATCAATGGCGCGGTGATTGCGGCCGACGACGGCTTCGCGCTGTGATGTGCAGCGAGACCGCACCATGAGAATCGAAATGCCCGAAGCCAAGAAGCTGGTCCACCAGATGACCATCGCCATCCGCTGGGGCGACATGGATGCAATGGGCCACCTGAACAACGCCAGCTACTTCCGCTACCTCGAAACCGCGCGCATCGACTGGTTCCACTCGCTGGGCACGCCGCCGTCGCCCGAGGGCCAGGGAATGGTGATCGTCAATGCCTTCTGCAACTTCTACAAGCAGCTGGAGTACCCGGGCGACGTGCTGCTCAAGACCTACGTGAGCGACCCGGGCCGCACCACCTTTGAGAGCTGGGCCACCAAGGCGCGGACCGACGCGCCGGATATGATCTGCGCCGCCGGCGGGGCGACCACCATGTGGGTCGATTTTCCGAAGCAGAAGTCGCTGCCGCTGCCCGACTGGTTGCGCGCCATCGTGAGTTAGCGCATTGCACGCTCGCAGGACGCGCACTGCGCCAGCGAAAATTGAAGCTGCTGGACGCAGCCTGCGCCGTATAAATAGTGCATGCGGCGTCGCTCTATGCAGAGCAGCGCGCAGAGCACGGAAGTTCAGGCGGCGTCGAGCACGATGCGCGCCTCGAAGCCATGGCCCGTCCCGGACGGCGGCGACGCGAGTTCGAGCCGGGCGCCATGTTTCTCCACGATGGTGCCGACGATCGAGAGGCCGAGCCCGTAGCCGGCGCGGTCGGTGCTCTGGCGCACATGCCGCTCCTGCAGGGTGCGCAGTTCGGCCGCGTCGACGCCCGCACCGAAGTCGCGCACGGCCAACGTGCAGGGCGCCATCACTTCCAGCACCACGCGGCCGCCGCCGTAGCGCAGTGCGTTTTCCACCAGGTTGCGCAGTGCGATCGCCAGCGCATCGACATCCCCGAGCGCGACCGGCGCATCGGTGTCGGGCACCTTCAGCGACAGCCGCTCGTTCACCTTCGGGTCTTGCCAGAACTCCTGAGCGACCGCGCCCGCGAGCTGCACCAGGTCGATCTGCGCGCGGGTGAACGATGCGCCCGACTCGGCCCGCGAGCTGCAGCAGTTTCTCGGTGCGGTGGGCGAGTAGCTGCAGCGCATCGAGCGCGGCTTGCACGTCTTCGCGCCGCAGGTCAGTTCGAGCGCCGTCCGCAGCCGCAGCCGGGCGAAGCCAGCGGCGTGCGCAGCTCGTGCGCGGCGTTGGCGGCCAGGGCCCGTTCGACATCGAGCGCATGCGACAGCCGATCGAGCAGCCGGTTGACGTGGTCGCCGACCGAGCGCAGTTCCTGCGGCAGCCCCGGCAGCTGGATCGCGCGAAGGTCGGCGCCGCTGCGCTGCTCGATCTCGCTGTCCAGCTGCTGCAGCGCACGCAGTTCGGTGCGCGCCACGTTGCGCAGCACCAGCGCTAGCAGCGGCAGCACCGCGCCCAGCGGGATGATCAGGCCGAACAAGGTGCGGTTGAGCGCGGTGCGGCGCTCGTCCAGCGGATCGGCCACCTGCAGGAAGAGCGCGAGCGAGGGATGCCGCACGGTGTAGATGCGCCATGCCGACGCATTGGCAAAGCCGGACGCGAGCGGCACGTCGAAGGCATTGCGAGGCGCCTCGGCCGAGCGCAGCAGCACCTGCTCATGCAGGTCGACCACCTGGTAGACCACGGCGTCGCCCGGGAAGAGCTGCGGCGGCGCCACCAGTGGCCCGTGCGCGCCGTTGCGGCTGCTGCGCTCGGCGCTCAGCTTGTCGAGCTCCTGCAGCGCCAGGTCGAACATGCGGTGCGAGACCTCGACCAGTTCGTTGTCGAAATTGTGGTTGATCTCGCGGTCCACATACCAGACCACGCCCAGCACGCACAGCAGCCAGACGCCGCCGACCCATACGATCAGCGTGCGCGTCAGGCGGCCCGCAAGCGTGTCGCGCGGCTTCATTCGTCTTCTTCCTCGGGCGAGAACGAAAGGCGATAGCCAAGCCCTCGCAGCGTCTGGATGTGGCTGCGCCCGAGCTTGCGGCGCAAGCGGCTCACGAACACTTCGAGCGTGTTGCTGTCGGCCTCGTCGCCGAAGCCGTACAGCGCATCGGCCAGGTTCTCGCGCGTGTGGATGCGCTCGGGGCGGGTGGCCATCACCCGCAGCAGCGCCCACTCCTTTTGCGTGAGCGTGACCGGCAGTCCGTCCTTGCGCACCATCTCGCGTGCCAGGTCGATCTCGAGCGTGCCGAGCTGCAGCACGGGCGAGCTGGAGCTGCTGCGCCGCCGCTCGACAGCGCGCAGCCGGGCCAGCAGCTCGGCCGGGTCGTAGGGCTTGATGAGGTAGTCGTCGGCGCCCGCGTCGAGTCCGCGGATGCGGTCGGTCACCTGGTCGCGCGCGGTGAGCACGATCACGATCGGGCGCTCGCGCAGCGCGCGCACGGCCGGCAGCAGGCTCAGCCCTTCGCCATCGCCGAGGTGCAGGTCGAGCAGTACCGCCGCGTACTGCACCGCTGCCAGCGCCGCACGCGCCTGTGCAAGGCCGGGCGCCACGTCGACCACGAAGGCCTTGGCGGCCAGGTAGCTGCAGACCGCGCTGGCCAGCGCGGCATCGTCTTCGACCAGCAGTATCCGCACGTCGGCATCCTTTGATGTTGAAGCGGCGAGTCTAGGTTCAAGCGGACGTGGCGATGCTTCGGCGCGCTTCAGGCTGCGTTCAGCCAGCGCGGTTAGCGTCGCTGCCGCATGATCCGCCCCGCCGCCGCCCGTCCGATCGCCTGGACGCTCCTGCCGCTGGGACTGCTCCTGCTCTGGGACGCCGCCGGTTTCGATCTCGCTCTGGCACGCGTCGCCGGCACGCCGATGGGTTTTCCGCTGCGCGGAAACTGGTTCCTCGTGCAGGTGCTGCACGAAGGCGCGAAGGTGCTGAGCTGGGCGACGGTGCTGGCGCTGTTCGCCGGCATTCGCTGGCCGTTCGGTGTCTTGCGCCGGATCGGAT
>JBBJMS010000160.1:0-8299 GCA_037720315.1 Variovorax sp.
TGCTGACCTATCCCCGGACCGACTCGCGCGCGCTGCCCGAGGACTACCTACCGACGGTCAAAGAGACGCTCGACGTATTGACCGCCAAGACTGGTCTGACCGCGCCGTACGCGCCGTTCGCCGCGCGCATCCTGCGCCAGGGTTGGGTCAAGCCGAATAAGCGCATCTTCAACGATGCCAAGATTTCCGATCACTTCGCGATTATCCCGACCTTGCAGGCGCCGAAGAGCCTGTCCGAGCCGGAACAGAAGCTCTACGATCTGGTGACCAAGCGCTTCCTCGCCGTTTTCTTCCCGAGCGCGGAGTTCCTGGTCACGACGCGCATCACGCGGGTACAGGACGAGCCGTTCAAGACCGAAGGGCGCGTGATGGTCGACGCCGGCTGGCTCGCGGTCTACGGCAAGGAAATGGAATCCGGTGATGCGCCGATCCTCGCGCCGGTGACCGACGGCAGTTCAAACAAGCGCCGTCGACGTCAAGGCCAATCAGACCAAGCCGCCGGCGCGGTTCAACGAGGGACGTTGCTGTCGGCGATGGAAGGTGCCGGCAAGCTCGTGGAAGATGAGGACTTGCGCGAGGCGATGAGCGCGCGCGGTCTCGGCACGCCGGCAACGCGCGCGTCGGTAATCGAGGGCTGGTGTATGAGGAATATATCTTCCGCGAAGGCCGCGATCTGGTGCCGACCGCCAAAGCGTTCGACCGTTTTATGCGCTGTCGCGCTTCGGCATCGAAGAGTTGCGTTCGCCCGAGCTGACCGGCAGCTGGGAGCACAAGCTCAAGCAGATGGAGCAGGGCCAGCTCGCGCGCGACGAGTTCATGCAGCACATCGTCGAGATGACCGACGATCTGGTGCGCGGATCAAGACCGGCACCAGCCTCGACGAGCCGATCGCGACGCTCGACGCCCTGCCCCAATGCGGCGGCGCGGTCAATGAGAACTACAAAAAGTTCCAGTGCACCGCTTGCGATTTCTCGATGTGGAAGGTCATTGCAAGCCGGCGCGTCGAGGCGCACGAGGTCGAGGCGTTGTTCACTGAACGAGTGATCGGGCCGCTGCAAGGCTTTCGCAGTCGCATCGGCCGACCGTTCGCAGCCCTTCTAAAGCTCAAAGACGATTTCAGCATCGAACTCGATTACGGCCAATCGAGTCAAGACGACGCGAATGCCGAGCCGGTCGACTTCTCGGCGCAAGCGCCGCTGGGGCCGTGCCCGAAATGCGCGGCGAACGTCTACGAGCACGGCATCGGCTACGTCTGCGAAAAGGCGATCGGCCCCGGCAAGATTTGCGATTTCCGCTCCGGCAAAGTCATTCTGCAGCGCCCAATTGAGCGCGAGCAAATGGTCAAGCTGCTTGCCACCGGCAAGACCGACCTGCTGCAGCGCTTCATCTCGAAGAAGGGCCGCCCGTTCAACGCGTTTTTGGTGCGTCAACCGGACGGCAAGGTCGGGTTTGAATTCGCACCGCGCGCGGCTAAGCCGGGCGCCAAGAAAAACCACCAACAAGCGCCGCGCCGACCGTCGATGAGCCGGCACCGAGCGGTTATGTCGCGGCGGCGCCAAAGTCACCGGCTAAGAAAGCAGTGGCTAAGAAAGCAGTCGTCAAAAAGCGCGCGTCAAGCCGGTACCAACGCCGACGATCGCCGCCGCAGCGCCGATCGGTAAAGCCGATACTAAGGCCAAGCTTGCCACGGCCAAAGGCACGACTAAAGCGGCGGTCAAACCACCCGCGAAGAGCCTGCACTGGCGAGCTAAACCGCCGTACGCGCGGTTAGATATCGAGCCGCGCGACGAGCGCGTTCTTTTCGATGAACTCGCGGCGGGGCTCGACATCGTCGCCCATCAGCTTCGCGAAGATCTCGTCGGCGGCGATGCCGTCCTCGATCTGTACCTTCAGCAGCCGGCGCGTCGCCGGGTCCATCGTCGTGTCCCACAACTGCGCCGGGTTCATCTCGCCTAACCCTTTGTAGCGCTGCATTGACGCGTTGCGCCCGGCCTCGCGGCGCAGCCAGTTCATCGTCTGCTGAAAGCTGGTAACCGGCTGATGATGGTCGCCACGATGAATCGTCGCGCCTGGACCGAGTAGACCGTCGAGCAGCTTTGCGGTTGCGGCTATCTGCGCGTAGTCGCCCGAGATCAACAGATCATTGCCGATGACCGTGACCTTGGCGTTACCGTGGCGGATCCGTTCGATCAGGATCTGCTGGCGCTCGTTTTCCTTGTCGTAGCGAACCGATACGCGCGCCTCGTCGTTGGCAAGTCGGGTCGCGAGCTTATCGGCAGTTGCGCGCGCGTGGTCGGCGTCGTCAAGGTTGACGGCGATGCCGGTCAGCGCATGCAGCACGTCTGGACCGTAGATCCGCGACAGCCGCTGGATGACCGCCTCCGACCAGGTACGACAGTGATCGCGCCGGCGCATCGCCTTCGATTGGCGTCGCGCCTTCAGTCGGCACGAGGCGCGCGCCGATCAGCGCGTGGCGCAGCATGAATTGGTCACGTTCCTGGTCGTCTTTCAGGTATTGCTCTTCCTTGCCGACCTTGACCTTGTAAAGCGGCGGCTGCGCGATGTAGATGTGGCCACGCTCCACCAGCTCGGGCATCTGCCGATAGAAGAAGGTAAGCAGCAGCGTGCGGATGTGGGCGCCATCGACGTCGGCGTCGGTCATGATGATGATGCGGTGGTAGCGCAACTTGGCAACGTTGAAGTCGTCCGCGCCGCCGCCCGCGCTGGTGGCGCCGGCCCGGCCGATGCCGGTGCCCAGCGCGGTGATCATGGTCAGGATCTCGTTGCTGGTGAGCAGCTTTTCGTAGCGCGCCTTCTCGACATTCAGGATCTTGCCGCGCAGCGGCAGGATGGCCTGGAATTTCCGGTCGCGACCCTGCTTGGCGGAGCCGCCGGCGGAGTCGCCCTCGACCAGATAGACCTCGCACAAGGCCGGGTCCTTCTCCTGGCAGTCGGCCAGCTTGCCCGGCAAGCCCATGCCGTCGAGCACGCCCTTGCGGCGTGTCATCTCGCGCGCCTTGCGGGCGGCTTCGCGCGCGCGCGCGGCATCGACGATCTTTCCGCAGATGATCTTGGCGTCGTTCGGGCGCTCCTGCAGATAGTCGCTGAGCAGCCGGCCGACGATATCCTCGACCGGCGCGCGCACCTCGCTCGACACCAGCTTGTCCTTGGTCTGGCTCGAGAACTTCGGCTCGGGCACCTTCACGCTCAGCACGCAGCACAGGCCCTCGCGCATGTCGTCGCCGGTGACCTCGACTTTCGCCTTCTTGGCGAACTCGTGTTCTTCGATGTACTTGTTGATGACGCGCGTCATCGCAGCGCGCAGGCCGGTCAGGTGGGTGCCGCCGTCGCGCTGCGGGATGTTGTTGGTGAAGCAAAGCACCTGCTCGTTGTAGCCGCTGTTCCACTGCATCGCCACTTCGACGCCGATGTGCGTGCCCGGAATGCCGCCATAGGTTTCGGCCGGCTTCTCGCCCATTGCGTAGAACACGTTGGGGTGCAGCACCGTCTTGCCCTTGTTGATGAACTCGACGAAGCCCTTGACGCCGCCGGTGCCGGAAAAATCGTCTTCCTTGCCAGTGCGCTCGTCGAGCAGGCGAATGCGCACGCCGTTGTTCAGGAAGCTCAGTTCACGCAGGCGCTTGCTGAGAATCTCGTAGTGGAAGTCGGCGTTTTCCTTGAAGATTTCGTCGTCGGGCAGGAAGTGCACTTCAGTGCCACGCTTCTCGGTCTCGCCGGTGATCTTCATCGGGGAGACTTCCACCCCGTTGACCACCTCGACAATGCGGTTCTGCACGAAGCCCCTGCTGAACTCCAGCGTGTGGACCTTGCCGTCGCGGCGAACGGTCAGGCGCAACATCCTGCTCAATGCGTTCACGCAGCTCACGCCAACGCCGTGCAGGCCGCCCGACACCTTGTAGCTGTTCTGGTTGAACTTGCCGCCTGCATGCAGTTCGGTCAGCGCGATTTCCGAAGCGGAGCGCTTCGGCTCGTGCTTGTCGTCCATCTTCACGCCAGTCGGAATGCCGCGGCCGTTGTCGGTGACCGAAACCGAGTTGTCGGTGTGGATGGTGACGACGATATCGTCGCAATGCCCGGCCAGCGCTTCGTCGATCGAGTTGTCGACCACCTCGAACACCAGGTGGTGCAGCCCCGTGCCATCGCTGGTGTCGCCGATGTACATGCCGGGGCGCTTGCGCACTGCCTCCAGCCCTTCGAGGATCGTGATGGAGCCTTCGCCATAAGACGTGTCCGGACCGGACGTCACCTCGATCGGGATCGCGCTTTCGATCTCCGGCACATAGACGGGTTCGGTGTGCGGCACTTCAGGCTTGTTTTCTTCGCTCATCAAAATCTTTCTTTCTCGCTCTCGACCCACTTGGCACGTTGACTCAGATCCGCATCGGCATGACGACGTACTTGAACGATGCGTTCTCCGGAATCGTCATCAGCACCGAGCTGTTGGAGTCGGCCAGGTCCAGCGTCACCATGTCCTGTCCCATGTTGCCCAGTGCGTCGATCAGGTAGGTCACGTTGAAGCCGATCTCGATGGCGTCGCCGCCATAGTCGATGTCGAGCTCGTCCTGTGCTTCTTCCTGCTCGGCGTTGTTGGATGCAATGCGCAGCGTGCCGGGCTCGAGGTTGAGCCGCACGCCCTTGAACTTCTCGCTCGTCAGAATGGCGGTGCGCTGCAGGCTCGCCAGGAGCGGCGCACGGCCGAGCGTCACGCTGTTCTTGTGGTTCTTGGGGATGACGCGGTTGTAGTCGGGGAACTTGCCTTCGACCAGCTTGGTCACGAACTCCATACCTTCGAAGCTGAACTTCGCCTGGTTGTTGGCGAACTGCATTTCGATCGCGCCTTCGGCGTCGGACAGCAGCCGCTGCATCTCGAGCACCGTCTTGCGCGGCAGGATCACTTCCTGGCGCGGCACTTCGACATCGAGCATGGCCGAAGCGAAAGCCAGGCGGTGGCCGTCCGTCGCCACCAGGCTTAGTTGCTTGCCTTCGGCGACGAAAAGAATGCCATTCAGGTAGTAGCGGATATCGTGCACCGCCATCGCGAACGACACCTGCCCGAGCAGATCCTTGAGCGTCTTCTGCGGCACGCTGAACTCCGGGCCGAAGTTGGCCGACTCCTGCACCAGCGGAAAGTCTTCGGCCGGAAGCGACTGCAGCGTGAACCGGCTCTTGCCGCCCTTGAGCACCAGCTTGCTCGCGCTCGACTCGAGGCTCACCGTCTGGTCGGCCGGCATGGTGCGCAGGATGTCGATCAGCTTGCGCGCACCGATGGTGGTCGTGAAGTTGCCTTCATCGCCGCCGAGTTCAGCGTGAGTCCGAATCTGGATCTCGAGGTCGCTGGTGGTGAGTTGCAGCTGGCCGCCGGTCTTGCGGATCAGCACGTTGGCCAGGATCGGCAATGTATGGCGGCGCTCGACGATGCCCGCGACCGATTGCAGCGCGGCGAGGATTTTTTCTTGCGTGGCCTTCAGAACGATCATTTGTCTTACCTCTTCCTTTAATTCTTTAATTCAACTTAGTAGTAGTAGATAAGGGACGCACTGCCCTGTGGACAGGGGCATCTTCGGCTTGTGCGACAGGCACTTGCGCGAGCCCGCTGGCTGTGCGCAGCCATGCTTCCGAGCTGTCGCGCCGAGGCGGACAACTTCGGGCTTTTCGCCCAGCCTGTGGACAAGCACCTGCTTGTGCCGAAAGTGTCCCCAGAGTTGTCCTTTGACAAACGGGCATCGGATGGGTCATGAAACAGCGGTGCGCTCATCCATCAACCTTTGAGCGTCTGCTCCAGCACATGCAGCTGCTGGTTGAGTTCGGTGAGCTGCTGCCGCTCCCCTGATATCTTGCGCACGGCGTGCAGCACCGTGGTGTGGTCGCGCCCACCGAACAGCTCGCCGATCTCGGGCAAGCTCTTCTGGGTCAACTCCTTGGCCAGGTACATCGCAATCTGGCGCGGCCGTGCGATCGATGCGGGACGCTTCTTGGAGTACATGTCCGCCACCTTGATCTTGTAGTAGTCGGCCACCGTCTTCTGGATGTTCTCGACCGAGATCTGCCGGTTCTGGATCGACAGCAAGTCGCGCAGCGCCTCGCGTGCAAGCGCGATCGAAATCTCTTTCTGGTTGAAGCGCGAATAAGCCAGGATCTTGCGCAGCGCGCCTTCGAGTTCTCGCACGTTCGAGCGCACATTCTTCGCCACGAAGAAGGCCACCTCCTCCGGCATCTCGACACTCTCGACCCGGGCCTTGTTGATCAGGATGGCTACCCGCATCTCGAGTTCGGGCGGCTCGATAGCGACCGTGAGGCCCGAATCGAAGCGCGATACCAACCGCTCGTGAATATCGGCCAGGCCCTTCGGGTAGGTGTCGCTGGTCATGACGATGTGCGACTTCTTGGCCAGCAGTGCCTCGAACGCGTTGAAGAACTCTTCCTGCGTGCGGTCCTTGTTGGCGAAGAACTGCACGTCGTCGATCAGGAGTAGGTCGAGCGAGTGATAGCGCTCCTTGAATTCGTCGAAAGTCTTGCGCTGGTAGGCTTTGACCACATCCGACACGAATTGCTCGGCATGGATGTAGAGAACCTTGGCATCGGAACGGTCGGCCAAGAGCCGATTGCCCACCGCATGCATCAGATGCGTCTTGCCCAGGCCGACGCCGCCATAGATGAAAAGCGGGTTGTAGAGATGGCCCGGCATGCCGGCCACATGCATCGCAGCCGCTCGCGCCATGCGGTTGGCCGTGCCCTCCACCAGGGTGTCGAAGGTGAGGCCGGAGTTGAGCCTGTTCTTGAAAGCGGCGGCAGCCGCGTCGTCGCTTGAAACGCCTGCTTCGCGCGGCACATCGGTTTCGGAAACGATGGTCAAGGACGTCGGACGAACGGCTATTTCTCGAGGAGCAAGCGCTAACTCAATAATGACCGGATGCCCATACAGCTTCTCCGCCATGGAGGCGATCTTGCCCGCGTACTGGGCCCGTATCCAGTCGAGCTTGAAGCGGTTGGCAACGAACACCGTCATGCGCGACAGATCGTCCGCGACCCGTGCGGTCAGCGGCTTGATCCAGGTATTGAACTGCTGCTCGGACAGCTCCTGCGCGAGCTGATCGACGCAAGCCTGCCAGAGACTGTCTCCGACGCCGTCACTCGGCATGGGTGCTCTGAAATATGGTGTGTCCCTCGGCCATCTCTCGTCTTCAAAATTGTGGATAGTCGCACCCGCGATGCGCCTCGGATTCTAACTTGTCAAAGCCTTATCCACACCGCTGGACCGAGGCCGAAAGGGGTAAGAAACCGAACCCGGTTTGTTGCCCGCCTGAATGTTTGCGATAATCGCGGGTTTCCCTGAAAACCTTCTTTGTGTGTTTCGGGGTAGTGGACCATTCAAGGAAATCATCATGAAACGCACCTATCAAGCATCCAAAGTTCGCCGCGCCCGCACCCACGGTTTTCTGGTCCGCATGAAGACGCGGGGCGGCCGTGCCGTCATCAACGCACGCCGCGCCAAGGGCCGCAAGCGCCTCGCCGTCTAACGGCGTCCACGGCTCCGTCCCGCCGCCGTTGCCAGTCGAATCGCTGCCGCCCTCACCGCCTCTCGACGCCTTGCGGTCGGTCTCCATGCAGCGGCTCAAGACCCGCGCGCAATTCCAGGCTGTACTTGCAGGTACCACGGTGGCGCGTACCACGCACTTCGCATTGCACCGTTGCGCGCTCGACGTGCAGGCGGATGCTGTGCCGTTGTTCGGCGGCGATGACGTGTGGCTCGGCGCAATGGTTCCCAAGCGCTGGGCACGCCGCGCGGTAACCCGCAATGCCATCAAGCGCCAGATCTACAGCGTGAGCGCAGCCACTCAAGTTTCGTTGTTGCCGAATGCGGCGCATGTGGTGCGCCTGCGTTCGGGCTTCGATCGCAAGGAATTCGTGAGCGCCGTATCCGACAAACTCAAGGTGGCAGTCCGAGCCGAGCTTTTGCAACTCCTCCAACGGGCCGCAGCGGCGCGCCAATGATGCAGCGCTTGCTGATCGGCCTGGTGGGGGCGTATCGACTGCTTTTGAGCCCTTGGCTGGGCTCTTCCTGCCGGTTCGAACCCACCTGTTCCGCCTATGCCATCGATGCGCTCGCGCAGCATGGCGCGGCAGCGGGCAGCTATCTCACACTGCGCCGCGTCGCTCGCTGCCAGCCCTGGTGCCTGGGCGGCCACGATCCGGTTCCTCCGAAGGCACAGCGCGCGTCGCGACGCATGGGTTCGCTGTTCTCCTTTCTCTCCTCCGACGACAAGAAGTCTTCTTCATG
>JBBJMS010000035.1:0-24503 GCA_037720315.1 Variovorax sp.
CCGACTCAGCGGCTCGGGATCTGTGCCGCGCCGGATGCCGGAACCGTTGGCGGCAATGGAGGCGCGCTCGCGCCCGCAAGCGGCACCGGCGCAGTGCTGCCGGGAATCTGGCTTGCCGGTCCGGCTGGTGCGGGCGCACTGACTGCCGAGCGCTCCAGCAGGCTCCCGCCGCCGCCGCCGCCCGGCCGGGCGTGGCTGAAGTACGCGAGCAGCAAGGTGCATGCGAAGAACACCGCAGCAAGAACGCCGGTCGCGCGCGACATGAAATTGGCGCTGCCGCTGGCGCCGAACAGGCTGCCTGCACTGCCGCTGCCGAAAGCGGCACCCATGTCGGCACCCTTGCCGTGCTGGATCAGGATCAGGCCGATCATCGTGAGTGCGGTGAGCATCTGCACGCCGACCAGAATATTGAGGATCAGGTTCATTCGTTCTAACTCCTATTTGTTCGTGCGCTGCGCCGCGTCAGCGCGCTGCGGCAATGATCTGCAGAAAATCGGGCGCCTTGAGCGACGCGCCGCCGATCAGGCCGCCGTCGATGTCAGGCTGCGCCAGCAACTCGGCGGCGTTGGCCGCGTTCATGCTGCCGCCATAGAGGATGCGGATGCCCGCTGAATGCTCGCTCGCAGCGTGGTGCAATTGCGCCCGCAGCAGCGCATGCACCGCCTGCGCCTGCTCGGGCGTCGCGGTCTTTCCGGTACCGATGGCCCACACTGGCTCATAGGCAACGACGATTTCGCTGATGCAGTGGCCGTTGACATGGATGACAGCCGCAAGTTGGCGTTTAACGATCTCTTCGGTCTGCCCGGCTTCGCGCTGCGCCAATGTTTCGCCGACGCAGACGATGGGAGTGATGCCGTTCGCCAGCGCCGCTGCGGTCTTTGCCGCGACCCGTTCGTCGGTTTCACCGTGGTACTGGCGGCGCTCCGAATGGCCGACGATCGCATAGCGCACGCCGAATTCCTGCAGCATCGCAGCCGACTGCTCGCCGGTGAAAGCACCCTGCGGCTCGGGCGACACATCCTGCGCGCCGAGCGCAATGGGCGAACCTGCAGCCAGGGCCTGCACCTGTGCAAGGTAAGGCGCCGGAACGCACACCGCGATCTCGCATGAAGGCATGCCGACACCTTGCAGCAACGTGATCAACAGCGCCTCGTTGCTCGCGAGGCTGCCGTTCATCTTCCAGTTGCCGGCTATGAGTTGCTTCTTTGTCATGTAAGTCTCGACTACCAAGTCAGAACGATCTTGCCGATGTGCTGGTTTGATTCCATCAGCGCATGCGCCTGCGCCGCGCCGCTGGGTTCGCCCTCGGCAGCGAACGTGCTGTGAATCACCGGCTTCACTGCGCCGCTTTCGAGCAGCGGCCAGACCTTCTCGCGCAACGCATTCGCGATCGCAGCCTTGAAAGCGATCGGCCGCGGCCGCAAGGTCGAGCCCGTGACCGTGAGTCGCCGCCGCAGCACCAGGCCGGCGTTGAACTCGCTCTTCACTCCGCCCTGCACCGCGATCATCACCAGCCGGCCGTCTTCGGCCAGGCACTCGATCTCGCGCGCGACATAGCTGCCGGCAACCATGTCGAGCACCACGTCGACGCCCTTGCCGTCGGTCAGGCGCTTGATCTCCTGCACGAAATCGGCCGTCTTGTAATTGATCGCATGGTCGGCGCCGAGCTTCTTGCACGCGTCGCATTTGTCGTCGCTGCCTGCCGTCACGATGACCGTGGCGCCGAGCGCCTTGCCCAACTGAATGGCGGTCACGCCGATGCCGCTCGATCCGCCCTGGATCAACAGCGTCTCGCCCTTCTGCAAACGCCCCCGATCGAACACGTTGCTCCAGACGGTAAAGAAGGTCTCTGGAATCGTTGCCGCCTCGACATCGCTCCAGCCCTTGGGCACCGGCAGGCACTGGGCCACGGGCGCCACGCAAAGCTGCGCGTAACCGCCGCCCGCAACCAATGCACACACATGGTCGCCGATCTTCAAGCCGGCGCCGCTCATTGCAGCAGCGTCGCCGGAAACGATCTCGCCGGCGACCTCGAGCCCCGGCAGGTCCGAAGCGCCTGGCGGAACCGGATAGTTACCCGTGCGCTGCAGGACGTCGGGGCGGTTCACGCCGCTGGCGGCCACGCGGATGAGCAACTCGCCCGCACCAGCGACGGGATCCGGACGCTGCGCCATGCGCAGAACCTCGGGCGCACCGAACGAAGTTATTTCAATGGCTTTCATGGTCTTTCCGGCTTCGGCGCCCGGCCTTTGACAGGCGCAGCGCGATGTGAAGTTGCAGCAGCGGCACTGCTGCCGCCGCCGAAATCCTGGCTCAGCCCTGGCGATCGCCGCCGATCGGATCTTCGCGCCGCTGGTCTTGCTCGGTCATTGCCGCCTGCTCCGCAGGTTGCTGGTCGCCGCGCTCGTTGTTGTTGTCGAAACGCGGTGCGCGCTCGGCGCGCTGCGGGCGATCGCCCCCGCGATCGGGACGCTCACGACGGTCGCCGCGGTCGCCACGGTCCTCACGCGGCGGACGATCGTTGAACTCCATTCCGGCCGGACGCTCGGAAAGCGCCTTCATCGACAGCTTGACCCGGCCCTTTTCGTCGGTTTCGAGAACCTTGACCTTCACGATCTGGCCCTCGCTCAGGTAGTCGGTCACCTTCTCGACGCGCTCGTGCGCGATCTGGCTGATGTGCAGCAGGCCGTCCTTGCCCGGCAGCAGGTTGATCAGCGCGCCGAAATCGAGAATCTTGGTCACCGGACCTTCGTAGGTCTTGCCGATTTCGACTTCGGCGGTGATCTGCTCGATGCGCTTCTTTGCCGCCTCGGCCTTCTCGGGGTCGGTGGACGCGATGGTGATCGTGCCGTCTTCGTCGATGTTGATCTGGCAGCCGGTTTCTTCGGTCAGCGCGCGAATGACCGAGCCGCCCTTGCCGATCACGTCGCGGATCTTCTCGGGATTGATCTTCATGGTGAACAGGCGCGGCGCGAAGCTCGACACCTCCGCCTTGGCTTCGCCCATGGCTTCCTGCATCTTGCCCAGGATGTGCATGCGGGCTTCCTTGGCCTGCGCCAGCGCGACCTGCATGATTTCCTTGGTGATACCCTGAATCTTGATGTCCATCTGCAGCGCGGTGATGCCGTTGGTCGTGCCGGCCACCTTGAAGTCCATGTCGCCCAAGTGATCTTCGTCGCCCAGGATGTCGGTCAGCACCGCAAAGCGGTTGTCTTCCTTGATCAGGCCCATCGCGATGCCGGCCACATGGGCCTTCATCGGCACGCCGGCATCCATCATCGACAGGCAGCCGCCGCAGACCGAAGCCATCGACGACGAACCGTTGGATTCGGTGATCTCCGACACCACGCGGATGGTGTACGGAAACTCTTCCTTCGCAGGAAGACAGGCTGCGAGGGCGCGCTTCGCGAGGCGGCCATGGCCGACTTCGCGGCGCTTGGTCGAACCCATGCGGCCGGTTTCGCCAGTGGCGAACGGAGGCATGTTGTAGTGGAACAGGAAGCGGTCTTCGTACTCGCCCATCAGCGCGTCGATGCGCTGCGCGTCGCGCTCGGTGCCGAGGGTGGTGATGACCAGTGCTTGCGTCTCGCCGCGGGTGAACAGGGCCGAACCGTGCGTGCGGGGAAGCACGCCGTTGCGGATCTCGATCGGGCGCACGGTGCGCGTGTCGCGGCCGTCGATGCGTGGCTCGCCCGCAAGAATCTGGCTGCGCACGATCTTCGATTCGATTGCAAACAGCAGGTCGTTGACCTTGCCGGCGTCGAAGGGCTCGCCGCCTTCCTTGAGCGATGCCATCACACTCGCGTTCGCCTCTCGCAGCGCCTGTGTGCGGGCCTGCTTGCTGCGGATCTGGTAGACCTCGCGCAGCTTTTCTTCGGCCAGGCCCTTGACCTTGGCGATGAATGTCTCGTCTTCTGCCGGCGGCTGCCAGTCCCACACCGGCTTGCCGGCTTCGCGCACGAGTTCGTGAATCGCGTTGATCGCAAGGCCTGCCTGCTCATGGCCGAACACCACGCCGCCGAGCATGATTTCCTCGCTCAGCTGCAGCGCTTCCGACTCGACCATCAGCACCGCCGCTTCGGTGCCGGCCACGACCAGGTCCATCTGCGAATCCTTGCGCGCCGTCTGCCCGGGGTTCAGAACGTACTGGCCGTTGATGTAGCCCACGCGTGCAGCACCGATCGGGCCGCTGAACGGAATGCCCGAGACCGACAGCGCGGCGCTCACGCCGATCATGGCGGCGATGTCGGCATCGACTTCGGGATTGAGCGACAGGGTGTGGATCACCACATGCACTTCGTTCAGGAAGCCTTCGGGAAACAGCGGGCGGATCGGACGATCGATCAGGCGCGAGGTCAGCGTCTCGTGCTCGCTGGGCTTGGCTTCGCGCTTGAAGAAGCTGCCGGGGATCTTGCCGGCGGCATAGGTCTTCTCGATGTAGTCGACCGTCAGCGGAAAGAAGTCCTGGCCGGGCTTGGCCGTCTTGGATGCGACCACGGTCGCCAGCACCACGGTGCCTTCGATGTCCACCACCACGGCGCCGCCGGCCTGGCGGGCGATCTCGCCGGTTTCCAGGACGACGGTCTTGTCGCCCCACTGAAAGGACTTGGTGACTTTGTTGAAGAGGCTCATTTTTCTAGCTCCTGTTGGATGGCGGTTCGGCCTGTGGCAATCACGGCGGCCGCGGGGCTGAAGCGCTTTTCAGAACACGATGCCATTCCAGCGAAGCTCGGGTGCAGAACTTCGATGGAATGACACAGCTTCGCTCTGTTTTGCACTCCTGAAATCGATTCGCGAAGTAAAAAACGCCTGAGCTAGCGGACTAACCCAGGCGTTCTTCCATGCGATTCGGCTTACTTGCGCAGACCCAGCTTGGCGATCAGCGCGGTGTAACGTTCGGCATGCTTGGACTTGAGATAGTCCAGCAACTTGCGGCGGCGGCTCACCATGCGCAGCAGACCGCGGCGGCCGTGATGGTCCTTGGCATGCGTCTTGAAGTGGGGGGTGAGCTCGTTGATGCGGGCGGTCAGCAGTGCGACCTGCACTTCGGGACTGCCGGTATCGTTGGCGGCGCGGGCGTTGTCCTTGACGACTTCGGCCTTGATGGATGCTGCGATCATTTGATTTTCCTGTTGATACCCGGAGTCCGGGTGTTTGACTTGCGGTGTGCGCTGGAACTGCACGCACCGTGCGCCTTGCGGCAAAGCCGGAGATTATAGCTCGCCCCCAGGCTGCGCGCACTTCGTGTCGCTTCGCCAACCCCCTGCCGGGGGCGATGCCTGCGGACCGGCGGAGCCGGATCCGTGGCATCCCTGGCCTATGCCGCGTCTTTTTGTGCCGCCAACCAGGTCCCAAGTCGCTTCACGCCCTCCACCAGGCGCGCGGGGTCCTTCGATGCGAAGCACCAGCGCAGCCAGCCTTGCGCTTCGGGCGCAAAGGCGCTGCCGGGGGCGAGTCCGAGCCCGGCTTCGACGACCAGACGCTTGGCGAGCGCGAGCGAATCGGCGAAGCCTTCGAGGCGGAAAAACGCATACATGCCGCCGCTTGCCGGCACCGCCTGCACGCCGGGCAGCGCTGCGAGCAGCGGCAGCAAGGTGTCGCGGCAGATCTTCAGGTGCGCGACCACGCGCGGCGTGATGTCCTGGCTGTGCGCGAGCGCGGCCATGCCGGCGCGCTGCGTAAAAACGCTTGCGCAGGAAGTGTTGAACTCGATCAGCTTGCCCATGCCCTCCATCAGCGCGGGCGGCAGAACCAGCCAGCCGAGCCGCCAGCCCGTCATCAGAAAGCTCTTGGAAAAGCTGTGCGCCACGACGAGCCGGTCGTCCGCGGTCGCGACATCCAGAAAACTCGGCGCGCAACCATTCGGCGTCGGCTCGAAGTACAGGCGTTCGTACACCTCGTCGGCCAGGATCCAGGTACCGGTCTGCCGGCAGTGGTCGAGGATTTCCTGCTGCTGCGCCCGCGTCAAAGTCCAGCCGGTCGGATTGTTGGGTGCGTTGACGATCAGCAGCTTGGTCGCCGGCGTGACCACCGCGCGCAGCGCAGCCAGATCGAGGGCCCACCGCCCTTCTTCCGGCACCAATGGCAGGCAGCGCACTCGCGCGCCCAGAATTGCCGGCTGCGCGGTCAGGTTCGGCCACACGGGGGTGATCGCCACAACCTCGTCCCCGGCATCGACCAGCGCCTGTACCGCCAGCATCAGCGCGTTCACGCCGCCCGAAGTGATGGCGATGCGCGAGGCTTCGATCTTTGGATGCAGTCCGCTCATGTACTGCGCCACCGCTTCGCGCAGTTCCGGCAGGCCGAGGTTGTGCGCATAGAACGTTTCGCCCCGCTGCAGCGACTCGATGGCCGCCTGCCGGATCACGTCGGGCGTTGCTTGGTCGCTCTCGCCAAACCAGAACGCCAGCACGTCGCTGCGTCCCAAGCCGGCATTTGCGACTTCGCGGATCTTGGAGGCTTCCAGCCGATGAATGGCTTCGCGCATGTGGGTTGTTCCTTCAGGCAGTCAGGGGCGCTGCATCTTGCAGGAAGTGGGCATCTCGGCCTGTTCGGCAGTTATGGTCTTCACCACTCGGAAGCCGTAGCCCGAGCCCTCGACGTCGAATTCGACGCCCGGAGTTCCCTGCCGATCCATCACGCCGACCACCAGTGGCTGCTGAAACTGGTGGTCCGATGCGCGCATCCGGCCGCGCTGACCTGCAAGCGCAACGTCGGCCTGCTCCAGCGCGCGCAACCGCCACGTCTCGACGCTGCCGGCGCGCTCGAGCGCCTGCGCCAGTGATTCGATGACCAGCTGCATGCGCATGTGCACGTAGTCGTCGGCCGGCTTGGAAAACCGCTCCCTGAAGCTGCGGTAGAACGCTTCGGACTGCTTTGTCTGAACGTTCGGCAGCCAGTCGGCCACTGCGACCACGCGGCCGATCCCCGCGTCGCCTATGGCCGCCGGCGCGCCCAGCGCATTGCCGTAGAAGGTATAGAAGGTGCCGTTGAAGCCGGCTTCGCGCGCCGCTTTGACAAGCAGCGTGAGGTCGTTTCCCCAGTTGCCGGTGACGACGGCCTGCGCACCGCTCGCGAGGATCTTGCTGGCATACGGCGCGAAGTCCTTTACCCGGCCGATCGGATGGAGTTCCTCGCCGGCGATCTGAACGTCCGGCCTGTGCACGCCGAGCTGCCGCTTCGATTCGCGCAGCACCGCCTGGCCGAAGCTGTAGTCCTGCCCGATCAGGTAGACGCGCTTGAGCGCCGCGTCGGCCTTGACGACTTCCATCAGCGCGGTCACCCGCATGTCGGCGTGCGCGTCGAAGCGGAAATGCCAGAAGCTGCAGCGCTCGTTGGTGAGCACCGGATCGACGGCCGAATAGTTGAGAAACAGCACGCGGCGCGAGACGTCGCGCTCGTTGTTCTTTTCGATTGCGTCCAGCAGCGCGGCGGCCGTAGCCGAAGAATTGCCCTGCAACACGATGCGCGCGCCGTCGTCCATTGCAGCGCGCAGTGCCGACAGCGCCTCTTCGTTCTGGCCCTTGCTGTCGTAGCGGTCCAGTTGCAAAAAACGCGCGCCGCCCGGCAGCTTCACGCCGCCGCGCGCATTGACCCTCTCCACCGCCCACAGCAGGTTGCGGAACACTGCTTCGCCGGTGTTGGCGAACGGCCCGCTCATGCTCTCGATCAGTGCCAACCGGATCGGTGCAGCGGGCTGCGCATTGGCAGGCGCCAGCGCCGTCGCGCATAGCGCCAGCGCGCTGAATTTCAAGGCTGCACGCCGCCAAAAAAAGCTAGAAAAAATCAACTTGAAAGCCCTCCCGCCGCGCCTAGATGAGATGGCATGCGGCACTTGTTGTTGAAAAACGCCGCGCAGTGTAAGGGACACACATTCTTGTCCCGCTCGTGTTCATTCATCAGGATGTTTTTCGCACCCGCAATCCGCACCGCGCGCTACGTTCCGCGCTCCTACGATCTCGCCGTCGAGCGATTCGTGAACGATGCCTTTTCAGCTGCCCGGCGCTCACTCAATGTCGAGCAGGACGAAAAGACCTGGACCTTGACGCTCGACGTCCCCGGCCTTGCGCGCCAAGATCTGACGGTCGGCATCGAAGGGACCGTAGTCCGCATCGAGAGCAAGGCCGAAGCCAGGCGCCAGTTCAAGGCCGCCTACGAACTGCCGCACGATATCGATGCCGCCGCGAGCGAAGCCAAGCTCGAGAACGGCGTGCTGTCGCTGAAGCTGGGTAAGCTGGCGCCGCTGAGCAAGGTATTGCAGCTCACAATCAACTGAATGTTGGTGCTCAAAAAACCCAGTGACGTCAATAGGCGGTAAGGCCGGTAACGATTTGTTGCTGTTCTGAAATGCGTTTCACCTGACAATAAGTGCTGACTACGTCACATTTGTGGCGTTTTTTCAAATGCTTTCTTCTTAATTTGCGTCAAACGCTTGACTGCGCGAGCAGCAAGTGCATGGCGCCCACGAAGCGCCATGAAAACGCACTTGAAGCTGGCCAACGACGACGCCCGTTCAGAAACACTTCTCGTGTTTTTGCCGGGCGCTTTTTTGAAGCCCGAAGAATTCGAGCGAGAAGGCTTCGTCAATGCCGTCAGGGAGCGCGATCTGGCGGCGGACGCCCTGCTGGTCGATGCCGATGTGTCGTACTACTATGACCAGACCTTCATCGAGCGGCTGCATCAAGACATCCTTGCGCCGCAGCGCGCACTGGGCTATCGCTCGATCTGGCTGGTCGGCATTTCGATCGGCGGCTTCGGCGCCTTGATTCACGAGCTCGCCAACCCCGGCGCCGTTGACGGTATCGTGGCGCTCGCGCCCTACCTGGGCCGGCGGCCACTGGGCGCGGAGATTCACAAGGCGGGCGGCCTGCGTACATGGAAGGCGCCCGAGGGTCCACCGCCGGACCAGGAAGTCGACCGCAAGCTTTGGCCGTGGCTTCAGCAATACGCGGCGGTGACGCCCGCCAAGGGTCTTCCGCCGCTCTACCTTGGGTTCGGGCTGAGCGACCGCTTTGCATCCAACCACCGGCTTCTGGCCGACGCCCTGCCGCCGGAACGGGTGTTCACAACCGAAGGCGGACACGACTGGCCGCAGTGGTCGCAGCTTTGGCGCAAGGTGCTCGACGTCCTGCCGCTGCCTGCGTGCGCCAGGGAAACCGCGATCAGCCGAATGGCTCGGCCACAGCCAGCGACGCCAGTGGCCATCGCGGCTTGACGTCGAAGGCATAACGCGCGGTCGCCGGCTCCACGCCGGCTTGCAGGCGCATCGCGCCAGCCATTGCGATCATCGCGCCGTTGTCGGTGCAAAGATGCAACTCCGGGTAGTGCACGCGCACGCCGCGTTTCGCGCACGCTGCATTCAACTGCTGGCGAAGCGCGCCGTTGGCGCCCACACCACCGGCAACCACCAGCCGACTCAGCCCGGCCTGCTCGACGGCGGCGACCGATTTCCTGACCAGCACCTCGACGATCGCCGCCTGTGTCGAAGCCGCCAAGTCGGCCCTGCGGGCTTCGAGTTCGCTGCCCAGTTTCTTGGCCTGAGTGAGCACCGCCGTCTTCAAGCCGGCAAACGAAAAATCGAGGTCGCCGCTATGCATCAACGGCCGCGGCAGTTTGAAGGCGCCGGCATTGCCCTGTTCGGCCAGCTTCGCAAGCCACGGCCCCCCCGGATAGGGGAGGCCCATCAGCTTGGCGCTCTTGTCGAAGGCCTCACCGGCGGCGTCATCGATGGTTTCGCCGAGCAATTCGTAGCGGCCCACGCCGTCGACCCGCATCAGCTGGGTATGGCCGCCCGACACCAGCAGCGCCACGAACGGAAACTTCGGTGGATCGTCACTCAAGAAGGGCGACAGCAGATGCCCTTCGAGATGGTGCACTCCCAGTACCGGCCGGCCGAGCGCCGCACCCAGCGCACAGGCCACGCCGGCGCCGACCAGCAGCGCGCCGGCCAGCCCCGGCCCGCGCGTGTAGGCCACGACATCGACATCGGCCAGCGGCCGCCCCGCTTCGGACAGCACGCTTTGCGCCAGTGGAAGCACGCGCCGGATGTGATCGCGGCTGGCAAGTTCTGGCACCACGCCGCCGTAGGGCTGGTGCATCGCGATCTGACTGTGCAGCGCATGTGCGGCAAGCCTTGGCAGGGCGGCGCTGCCCTGCTGCGTTTCGACCAGCGCCACTCCGGTTTCGTCGCAAGACGATTCGATTCCCAATACGAGCATCGGGCGAGTGTAGAACCCGCTGCAGCGCGGGGCACGGATGTTGCTCCATGCCCATGCGATGAAGTCCGGACTGAGCTTTCTGGTTGCGGCGCTGCGATGCGAGATCGACGCGCTGGACCAGCTCGGGCGCACCAGTGCGCTGGTCGGCACGATCGGCCGGCTGGTCCATGCGCTGCAGCGCGAGCGCGGCATTTCCAACGTGCTGCTCGCATCGGCCGGGCAGCGCTTCGCCGCGCAGCGCAGCGAGCAGATCGCCGAATGCCTGCGCGTCGAGCAAGCGGTGCGGGCCTCCTTTGACCAGCTCGAAGCGCAGGCAGGCCGGGTCGGAAACGGTGCCCGGCTGTTCAGCCGCGTTGCCTGGGTGCTGCCCGCTCGATGCGCCGCGCTGCGCCAGCAGATCGGGCTGCTCCAGATCGGCGCGCCGCAAGCCACGGCCGCCTTCGTAAGCTCATCGCCGGGTTGCTGGCGGTGGTTTTCGAAGCCGCGGACGGTGCCACCGACCCTGAAATCTCGCGCTTGCTGGTGGCCCTCTTCAATTTCATGCAGGGCAAGGAATTCGCGGGGCAGGAACGCGCCTGCGGCGCCGCGGCGTTCGCGTCGGGCCACAACGACAGCGCCCGCCAGCAGCAATGGCTGCATCTGATCGAGTCGCAGGAGCGCTGCTTCCAGGTCTTCACCGAATTCGCCGGCGCCGGGCTGGTCGCGCTATGGCAGGCGAGCCTGCCGGCCGCGCAGTCCGCCGAACAGGAGCGGCTGCGCCGCATTGCCTGTGCCGCGCCTGCGGGCGTGGCGCTTGACACCGAACTGAGCCACGCTTGGTTCGATTGCTGCTCGCGGCGCATCGACGCCATGCAGGCAGTCGAGGAGCGTCTAGCATCCGATCTGCACCGCATCTGCGACGAGAAGACAGCGCAGGCGCGCGCCGAACTGCAGAGCCACGAAGCGTTGCTGGCCGAGCTGGCGCTCGATGCCGGGCCTGCGGCAGCGGCATTCTTCGACGAGAAATCGGTGCCGCGCGCGCCCGGCCATCCGCAGACGCTGGGTGCCGAAGCGCCTTACGGCCGACAGCTCGGGCGCTCGATCCTCGACATGGTCCAGGAGCAGGGCCGTCGCCTTCAGGCCATGAACGACGAGCTGGAGACCGTGCGTGCCGCCCTGAACGAGCGCAAGCTGGTCGAGCGGGCCAAGGGACTCCTGATGGCCCATCGCGGCCTGGGCGAGGAAGAGGCCCACAAGATGCTGCGCCAGACCGCCATGAACCAGAACCGAAGGCTGGTCGATGTGGCCGAGTCGATTCTGGCGATGGCCGAGTACCTGCCCCGTGGCGCCGCATCCTGAGCGTCCGGCACCAATCTGAATGGTGCACTGCACAACAAGCGTGCGCCGAGGCCCCTACTCCAAGGGTTTTTGACCGTTTCAGCCTTGCAGCGGCTGGCACGCAGCTTGCGACACACATCGCAGAGGCAGACGGCACCCAACGGCGGGTGCGGCTTGCCGACCCGGACAAAGGCGTCCCCACCCCTGGGCTGTTCAAGAGCAGTTCCTCGCGGTGAGGGCGCCTTTTTTGTTTTGTTCCTGTCCTCTTCATCCCGGAGTCCTCCCATGTCCGATCTGCTGAAACCGAAACTGAGTCGCCGCCGAGTGCTGCTAGCCGCCGCCGCCGGCGCGATCGGCATCGATCCGGCCCTGCGTGCCGCCGTGTGGGCGCAGGGCTCCGACAAACCCGAGAAGGAAGAAGTCAAGATCGGCTTCATTCCGCTGACCGACTGCGCCAGCGTCGTGATGGCCTCGGTGCTCGGCATCGACAAGAAGTACGGCGTGAAGATCGTGCCGAGCAAGGAAGCCAGCTGGGCCGGCGTGCGCGACAAGCTGGTCAATGGCGAACTCGACTTCGCCCATGTGCTGTACGGCCTGATCTACGGCGTGCATCTCGGCATTGCCGGCCCGAAAAAGGACATGGCCGTGTTGATGACGCTCAACAACAACGGCCAGGCGATCACTCTGTCGAAGAAGCTGGCCGACAAGGGCGCGGTCGATGCCGCATCGCTGGCCAAGCTGATCGCCACCGACAAGCGCGACTACACCTTCGCGCAGACCTTTCCCACCGGCACCCACGCGATGTGGCTGTACTACTGGCTCGCATCGGCAGGCATCGACCCGTTCAAGGACGTGAAGAACATCGTCGTGCCGCCGCCGCAGATGGTGGCCAACATGCGCATCGGCAACATGGACGGCTTCTGCGTCGGCGAGCCGTGGGGCCAGCGCGCGATCATGGACGGCATCGGCATCACCGCGGTGACCACGCAGGACATCTGGAAGGACCATCCCGAGAAGGTGCTCGGCACCACCGGCGACTTCGTGAAGAAATATCCGAACACGGCGCGTGCGGTCACCGCCGCCATTCTCGAAGCCAGCAAGTGGATCGACACCGGCCTGCAGAACAAGAACAAGATGGCCGAGACCATTGCCGACAAGAGCTACGTCAACACCAGCGTGGACGCCATCAACCAGCGCATCCTGGGCCGCTACGCCAACGGGCTGGGCAAGAGCTGGGACGACCCGAATCACATGAAGTTCTACGGCGACGGTGCGGTGAACTTCCCCTACCTGTCGGACGGCATGTGGTTCCTCACGCAGCACAAGCGCTGGGGCCTGCTGAAGGAGCATCCGGACTACCTGAAGGTGGCCACGGAAATCAACCGCATCGATATCTACAAGCAGGCGGCCGCGGCTTCGAAGACACCTGTTCCCAAGGACACGATGCGCACCAGCAAGCTGATCGACGGCGTCGTGTGGGACGGCAAGAACCCGAAGCAGTACGCCGAATCGTTCAAGGTCCATGTCTAAGGAGCCGACCATGGTCAGTGCCGTCTTCCACTCCCCTCTCGAAACTGCAGCTGCGCGACCCGTCGCAGCGCCTGCGGTGGCGCCCGCCGCAGTCGACGCGCAGCGCACCGAGCGTGCGCCGCGCATGCCGCGCGACTTCAGCGCCGTGTGGCTGCGCGTGCTGCCCCCGCTGATGGGCTTCGGCCTGCTGGTGCTGGTCTGGGAACTGATCGCGATGAAGAGCACCACCGGCTTTCCGTCGCCGCTCGCCACCTGGCGGCAGGCGCTCGTGGTGTTCAGCGATCCGTTCTACAGCAAGGGGCCGAACGATCAGGGCGTCGGCTGGAACGTGCTCTCGTCACTGCAGCGCGTGGCGCTCGGCTTCGGTCTGGCGGCGGCGGTGGGCATTCCGGCCGGCTTCGCGATCGGCCGCTTCGAGTTCCTGTCGCGCATGTTCAGTCCGCTCATCAGCCTTTTGCGGCCCGTGTCGCCGCTGGCCTGGCTGCGATCGGGCTCTGGTCTTCCAGGGGCCAACCCGGCTGCCATCTGGACCATCTTCATCTGCTCGATCTGGCCGATGATCATCAACACCGCCGTCGGCGTGCAGCGCGTGCCGAGCGACTACATGAACGTGGCGCGGGTGCTGAACCTCTCCGAATGGAAGATCTTCACCAAGATTCTCTTTCCGGCCGTGCTGCCGTACATGCTGACCGGCGTGCGGCTGGCAGTGGGCACCGCCTGGCTGGTGATCGTCGCCGCCGAGATGTTGACCGGCGGCGTCGGCATCGGCTTCTGGGTGTGGGACGAGTGGAACAACCTCAACGTCGGCAACATCATCATCGCGATCTTCGTCATCGGCATCGTCGGCCTGGTGCTCGAGTTCGCGCTGATCAGGATCGCCACCGCGTTCACGTTCGAGGAGGTGAAGTCATGACCACGGCCCTCGAAGGCGAACCGAGCGCGCCGCGGGTTGAACCGACAGCAAGTCATCGATATCCAGGGCGTCGAGCAGCGCTTCCGACCCCAAGGGCCTTCCCGCACTGCGCGACGTGAACCTCACCGTGGCAAGGCGAGTTCGTCTGCTCATCGGCGCCTCGGGTTGCGGCAAGTCGACGCTGCTGAACCTGATCGCCGGGCTCACCATGCCCACCCAGGGCACGCTCCTGTGCGCCAACCGCGAGATCGGCGGCCCCGGCCCGGAACGCGCGGTGGTGTTCCAGAACCATTCGCTGCTGCCCTGGCTCACTTGCCACGAGAACGTGTACCTGGCGGTCGAGCGGGTGTTCGCATCGACCGAGAGCAAGGCGCAGCTCAAGGCCCGCACCGATGCCGCGCTGGCGCTGGTGGGGCTCACACCGGCGGCGCAGAAGCGCCCCGGCGAGATCTCGGGCGGCATGAAGCAGCGGGTGGGCATTGCGCGCGCGCTGTCGATGGAACCCAAGGTGCTGCTGATGGACGAGCCCTTCGGCGCGCTCGACGCGCTGACCCGCGCCAAGCTGCAGGACGAGCTGCTCGCCATCGTGCAGAAGACCCACAGTACGGTGGTGATGGTCACGCACGACGTCGACGAAGCGGTGCTGCTGTCGGACCGCATCGTGATGCTCACCAACGGGCCTGCCGCCACGATCGGCGAGGTGCTCGCGGTCGACATTCCGCGTCCGCGCAACCGCGTCGAGCTGGCCGAAGACCCGGTCTATGTGCATGCCCGCAAGGCGGTGATCGACTTTCTCTACACGCGCCAGGCGCATGTAGAGAAGACGGTCGCCTGACAGGAGGACCGCAATGGACATGCACGTCAAGAAGAAGCAGAAGCTGGTGATGATCGGCAACGGCATGGCCGGTGTGCGCACGCTCGAAGAGCTGCTGAAGATCGAACCCGAGCTCTACGACATCACCGTGTTCGGCGCCGAGCCGCACCCGAACTACAACCGCATCCTGCTGTCGCCGGTGCTGGCCGGCGAGCAGACCATCGACGAGATCATTCTGAACTCATGGGACTGGTACGAGGACAACAACATCACCCTGCATGCCGGCAAGAAAGTGATCGAGGTCGACCGGGTCAAGCGCATCGTGCGCGCCGAAGACGGCACCGAGGCCGCCTACGACCGGCTCCTGATGTGCACCGGCTCCAACCCGTTCATGCTGCCGTTGCCGGGCGTCGGCCTGAATGGCGTCATCGCGTACCGCGACATCGCCGACACGCAGGCCATGATCGAAACCGCCAGAACGTACAAGCATGCGGTCGTGATCGGCGGCGGCCTGCTCGGCCTCGAAGCGGCCAACGGCCTGATGCTGCGCGGCATGCGCGTGACCGTGGTGCACGTGGCGCCCTGGCTCATGGAGCGCCAGCTCGACGACGTGGCCGGCGGCCTGCTGCGAAAGTCGCTGGAGGAGCGCGGCTTGAGCTTTTTGCTCGACGCCCACACGCAGGAGCTGGTCGGCAACGACGAGGGCCGCGTGAAGGCCGTGCGGTTCAAGGACGGCAGCGAGGTGCAGGCCGACCTGGTGGTGATGGCGGTCGGCATCCGGCCCAACGTCGAACTCGCGCAGAAGATGCGCCTGCATTGCGAGCGCGGCATCGTGGTCGACGACACCATGCAGACGGTGACCGATGCACGCATCTATTCGGTCGGCGAATGCGCGGCGCACCGCGGCATCGCCTACGGCCTGGTGGCGCCGCTGTTCGAACAGGCGAAGGTGGCGGCCAACCACCTGGCCCAGTTCGGCATCGGCCGCTACGTCGGCTCGCTGACGTCGACCAAGCTCAAGGTCACCGGCATCGACCTGTTCTCCGCCGGCAACTTCATGGGCGGCGAGGGCTGCGAGGAAATCGTGATGAGCGACCCCTTCGGCGGCGTCTACAAGAAGCTGGTCATCAAGGACGACAAGCTTGTCGGCGCCTGCCTCTACGGCGACACCGTCGACGGCAGCTGGTACTTCAAGCTGCTGCGCGACGCCCGCAGCGTGAGCGACATCCGCGACCGGCTGATGTTCGGCGAATCGAACATCGGCGACACCGGGCACGAAGGCCACAGCAAGGCGGCCAGCATGCCCGACGAGGCCGAGGTCTGCGGCTGCAACGGCGTCACCAAGGGCACCATCTGCAAGGCCATCAAGGACAAGGGTTTGTTCACGCTCGAAGAGGTGAAGAAGCACACCAAGGCCAGCGCATCCTGCGGCTCGTGCACCGGGCTGGTGGAGCAGATCCTGATGTTCACCGCGGGCGGCGACTACTCGGCCACGCCGAAGAAGAAAGCGATCTGCGGCTGCACCGACGCGAGCCATCAGGACGTGCGCGAGGCGATCCGCAAGGAGCACTACCTCACGCACGACGCGCTCTACCGCGGCCTCGGCTGGCGCACGCCCAACGGCTGCGCCACCTGCCGCCCGGCCGTCAACTACTACCTGATCTCGACCTGGCCGAAGGAGGCGAAGGACGATCCGCAGAGCCGCTTCGTCAACGAGCGCAGCCACGCCAACATCCAGAAGGACGGCACCTATTCGGTCATACCGCGCATGTGGGGCGGCCACACCACGCCGGACGAGCTTCGGCGCATCGCGGATGCAGCCGACAAGTACAAGATCCCGACCGTCAAAGTCACCGGCGGCCAGCGCATCGACTTGCTCGGGGTGAAGAAGGAAGACCTGGCGAACGTCTGGAAGGACATCGGCATGCCCTCTGGCTTTGCCTACGCCAAGTCGCTGCGCACGGTGAAGACCTGCGTGGGCAGCGAGTGGTGCCGCTTCGGCACGCAGGACTCCACGCAGATGGGCAAGGACCTGGAGCGCGCGCTCTGGGCCATGTATGCGCCGCACAAGGTCAAGCTGGCGGTGTCGGGCTGCCCGCGCAACTGCGCCGAGTCGGGCATCAAGGATGTCGGCGTGATCGGCGTCGACTCGGGCTGGGAAATCTACGTGGGCGGCAACGGCGGCATCAAGACCGAGGTTGCGCAGTTCCTAGTCAAAGTGAAAACGTCGCAGGAAGTGATGGAGTACGCGGGCGCGTTCCTGCAGCTTTACCGCGAGGAAGGCTGGTACCTGGAGCGCACGGTGCACTACATCGGCCGCGTGGGCTTGGACTATGTGAAGAAGAAGATCGTCGACGACGCCGAAGCCCGCACCACGCTCTGGGAGCGGCTGCAGTTCGCGCTCGACGGCCAGCCCGACCCGTGGTTCGAGAGCAGCCAGGCGTCGGTCGACGTGCGGCAGTTCACGCCGGTGGCCGTAGTGGGCCCCGTTGCACAACCTGCTTGAAAGGAACGCACCCGATGAGCGAATGGAAAATCATCTGTCGCATCGACGACATCCCGGTGCTCGGCGCGCGCCGGGTGGCGCGGCCCGGAGGCGCGGACGTCGCGGTGTTCCGCAATGCCGAGGACCGGGTGTTCGCGCTGCTCGACCGCTGCCCGCACAAGGGCGGCCCGCTCTCCCAGGGCATCGTGTTCGGCACCAGCGTGGCCTGCCCGCTGCACAACTGGGCGATCGGGCTCGACGACGGCTGCGCCAGGTCGCCGGACGAAGGCTGCACGCCGCGCTTTGCGGTGAAGGTGTCGCAAGGCGTGGTGCATCTCGATGCGGACGAACTCGCGACGCACGCCGTCGATCTGGACCGGCCGGTGGCTGGGCCGAAACGGACGATCGCCGCCTGATGAACGAAACACGCTCCACCTGCCCGTATTGCGGCGTCGGCTGTGGCGTGATCATCGAATCCGAAGGCGCGCAGATCACCGGCGTGCGCGGCGACCCGGACCACCCGGCCAACTTCGGCCGCCTGTGCACCAAGGGATCGACGCTGCATCTCACGGCCAGCGCGGGGGTGGCGCGTCAGACGCGGCTGCTGAAGCCGCTGCGGCGCGGCGAACGCGGCGGCGAACTCGAAGCTATCGGCTGGGGCGATGCGCTCGACGCGGCCGCCGGCAAGTTCGCGCAGGTGATCGGCGACCACGGTCCGGATGCAGTCGGCTTCTACGTCTCGGGCCAGCTGCTCACCGAGGACTACTACGTCTTCAACAAGCTGGCCAAGGGACTGATCGGCACCAACAACGTCGACACCAACTCGCGCCTGTGCATGAGCAGCGCGGTGGCCGGCTACAAGAAGACGCTGGGCGCCGACGCGCCGCCCGCCTGCTACGACGATCTGCAGCACGCAAGCTGCCTGTTCATCGCCGGCAGCAATACCGCGTGGGCGCATCCGATCCTGTTTCGCCGCATCGAGGACGCGAAGGCGGCCAATCCCGATCTGAAGATCATCGTGGCCGACCCCCGCCGCACCGACACCTGCGAGATCGCCGACCTGCACCTCGCATTGCAGCCGGGCAGCGACGTGATGCTGTTCAACGGCATGCTCCACCTGATGCTGTGGGAAGGCTGGACCGATGCGGCCTACATCGCGGCCCACACCACCGGCTTCGACGCGCTCAAGGCCACCGTGCGGGAGTGCACGCCCGAGCGCGTCGCGCAGGTCTGCGGCATTTCGACGGACGACCTGCTCAAGGCAGCACGCATGTTCGCCACCTCGGCCGCCACGCTGAGCCTCTATTGCCAGGGGTTGAACCAGTCCTCGTCCGGCACCGCGAAGAACGCGGCGCTGATCAATCTGCACCTCGCCACCGCGCAGATCGGCAAGCCCGGCGCGGGCCCCTTCTCGCTCACCGGGCAACCCAATGCCATGGGCGGACGCGAGGTCGGCGGACTGGCCAACCTGCTTTCGGCGCATCGCGATCTCGCGAACCCGGCGCACCGCGCCGAAGTGGCCGCGCTGTGGGGTGTGCCCTCGGTGCCGGACAAGCCCGGGAAGACCGCGGTCGAGATGTTCCAGGCGGCAGCCGACGGCGAGATCCGTGCGCTATGGATCGCCTGCACGAACCCCGCGCAGTCGATGCCCGACCAGGCCACCGTGCGCCGCGCGCTCGAGCGCTGCGAGTTCGTGGTGGTGCAGGAAGCCTTCTCGACCACCGCCACCTGCGACTTCGCCGATCTGCTGTTGCCCGCCACCACCTGGGGCGAAAAGGACGGCACGGTGACCAACAGCGAGCGCCGCATTTCCCGCGTGCGCGCGGCCGTACCGGCGCCGGGCGAGGCGCGCGACGACTGGACGATCGCCACGGCGTTTGCGCGTCGGCTCGAAGCGCGGCTCGGCCGCGCCGGCACGCTTTTCGGCTACGCCAATGCTGAGGCGGTATGGAACGAACACCGCGAATCCACCCGCGGCCGTGATCTCGACATCACCGGCATGAGCTACGCGATGCTGGAAGCGGCGCCGCAGCAGTGGCCACTGCGCGAAGGCGAAACGCAGGGCCGCGCGCGCCTGTACGAAGACGGCGTGTTCGCCACGCCCGACGGCCGCGCGCGCTTTGCAGACACACCGTTCAAGCCGGTCGCAGAAGCCCGCGAGGCCCGCTTTCCCTTTTCGCTCAACACCGGCCGCCTGCGCGACCAGTGGCACGGCATGAGTCGCACCGGCACGCTCGGTCGCCTGTTCGGCCATGTGGCGGAGCCAGCGGTGCAGATGAACCCGCAGGACATGGCGCGCCGCCAGCTGAAGGACGGTGATCTGGTGCATGTCACGTCGCGCCGCGCATCGATCGTGCTGCCCGCATCGGCAAGCACGGAGGTCGGCTTGAGCCAGGCTTTCATCGCCATGCACTGGGTGAGGAATACCTGGGCGGGCGCTCCAGCACCGGCGCGCGGCTGGCCGGCGTGAACGCCCTCACCAGTTCGGCGTTCTGCCCCGACTCGAAGCAGCCGGAGCTCAAGCATGCGGCGGTGAAGATCCTCAAGGCCGAACTGCCGTGGGCACTGGTCGCCGCCGCATGGCTGCAGACGGACACCGCGCTCGTGATCCGCGAGCAATTGCGCAGGCTGGCCGGCGCGCTGCCTTTCGTGAGCTGCGTGCCTTCGGCGCCGGCGGCGGCATGAACTCGGATCGGCCCGAGCGAAGCGGTGTCCGCTGCGCGCCGCCGCCCACGACGCGCCGCCCGACGCGCTGCTCGCCGATATCGAACAGCTGCTGGGGCTCGGCGGCACCGACACGTTGCGCTACGCGGACGCTCGGCGCGGGCAGCGCCGCGCAGCGCGGCTGGTTCGCCATGCGGGCGAAGCACGGCTCGACGCCTTCCTGCTCGGCGGCGACACCCAGGCCGAAACCTGATCAAGGCGCTGCTGCAGGACCAGGGCCCCGCCGACGCCTATGGCCGCCTGCTGCTGCGACCCGGAGCCGTCGCCCCCGAAGGCATCGCATCCCGCGGCAAGACCATCTGCAGCTGCTTCGGCATCACCGAATCCGCCATCGCGCAACGGCTTGCGGAATGCAGTGGCAGCGATGGCGAGCGCCTGGCCGAACTGCAAACGGCGCTGAAGTGCGGCACCAACTGCGGCTCCTGCCTGCCCGAGCTGCGGCGCATGGCGCGGGGGCATAAGCCCGCATGCGAACCGGCATAAGGCTTGCGGGACAATCCGCGCAACCATGGGAATCAGTCACTACATCAAGGAAATCGGCCGCGGGGTGCGCGGTGCCCGGCCGCTTTCGCGCGAGCAGGCGTGCGACCTCTTCGGCCAGGTGCTCGACGGCACCGTGACCGATCTCGAAACCGGCGCGTTCTGCCTGGCGATGCGGATCAAGGGCGAAACGCCCGACGAAATGGCCGGCTTCCTCGATGCGACGCATGCACGGCTCGTGCGCTTTCCCGCCACCGATCGTCCGCTCGTCGTGCTGCCCAGCTACAACGGCGCCCGCCGGCTGCCGGTGCTCACCCCGCTGCTCGCACTTCTGCTGGTGCGCGAAGGGCTGCCGGTGCTGGTGCACGGCGCGGCCACCGAATCGACGCGCGTGCTCTGTTCGAACGTGCTCGCGGCGCTCGGCGTGCCGGCGCTGGACGCGGTGCGGCCCATCGCCTGTGGCGAGGCGGTCTTTGCGCCGACCGAACTGCTCTGCGCCGGGTTGAAGCGCCTGCTCGACGTGCGCCGGGTGGTCGGTCTGCGCAATCCGGGCCACAGCGTGGTCAAGCTGATGCAGCCGGGCCACGGCGCCTGCGTGGTGGTGGGGAGCTACACGCATCCCGAGTACGCGCAATCGATGGCGGCGACCTTCGAACTCATGGGCATGACCGCCCTGCTCTCGCGCGGGCTCGAAGGCGAAAGCGCAGCCGACCCGCGCCGCACCGCGCAGGTCGACGGTTTCGTGGACGGGCGGCGCATCGCGCTGCAGGCCCGAGAGCCCGGCACGCTGCTCGACGTGCCCGGCCTTCCGGCCGAGATCGACATCGAAACCACCGCCGACTACACCCGGCGCGTGCTGGACGGCCAGGCACCCGTGCCGGGTGCCATTGCCCAACAGGTCGAACACATCGTGCAACTGGCACGGCTTGCACAACAGGCGGAAAAGGCGGGGCACGCATGAGCAATCTTTCCCATCACGGCAGCTGCACCCTCGTCGGCGCAGGGCCGGGCGATCCCGAACTGCTCACCTTGAAGGCGGTCAAGGCCATCCAGGCCGCAAGCGTCCTGTTCGTCGACGACCTGGTGAACGATGCGGTGCTCGCCTACGCCAGGCCAGGCGCGCGCATCGTCCACGTCGGCAAGCGCGGCGGCTGCAAGAGCACGCCGCAGACTTTCATCGAGCGCCTCATGATCACCGCGGTGCGCGAAGGCGAGACGGTGGTGCGCCTGAAGGGCGGCGACCCGTTCATCTTCGGCCGCGGCGGCGAAGAGGTGGAGCATCTTCGCGAAGAAGGCATCGAGGTGCGGGTGGTCAACGGCATCACCGCCGGCCTGGCCGCCGTTACCGCGCTGGGCGTGCCGCTCACCCACCGCGAGCATGCGCAGGGCGTCGTGTTCATGACCGGGCACGCCAAGACCGGCCATGCGGCCGACGAGAACCCGACCGACTGGCGGGCGCTCGCGAAGACCGCACACGATGCGCGGCTCACCCTGGTGATCTACATGGGCGTGGCCGGCGCGGCGCATATCCAGCGCGAACTGCTGAACGGATTGCCCGCCGACACGCCGGTCGCCGTGATCCAGCATGCCAGCCTCCCGCAGCAGCGCCACATCGCGACCACGCTGGCGCGGCTGCACGCCGATGTCGCAGCGGCCGGCCTGACGAGCCCGGCGGTCATCGTGGTGGGCGACGTCCTGCGCGGCCTGGCCGCCGCCGGCGCGCATGCAAGGTGCTTCGGCACCTGATCTCGGGGCGCCAACTGGCGCGCAACGATAATCGCGCCAAAATATGGCGCGATTTTAAAATTCGCGCCAAAATCGCGTCATGACCGGTCTCCGTTTGTCAGCCGAGTTGCAAGCCATCCTCGATTTGGTCGCCGCCCACCGGACAGGCGTCGGCGTAGAGGCATTGCATGAAGCGCTGCAGCGCGCCCTTTCCCGTCGCACCTTGCAGCGCCGGCTTGCAGCACTGATCGAACAGGGGCGTTTGGTATCCGAAGGCGCAGGCCGGGCCTCGAAGTACCGCCTGCCAGTCACCCGTATAGCTGCCAGCTCAGTGCTGGAACCTGTCGTCCAACGCGCCACGACGGAGAACTACGTGCCGATCTCGGCGGAGGGCGAAGAGATTCGGAACTACGTTCGCCTTCCGCTCCACCGGCGCCGACCGGTTGGCTACGACATGTCGCTGCTTGAGGCGTACCAGCCCAACCACACGGCGTACCTGCCAAAGGAACTGCGGACGCAACTCCTGACCTTGGGGCGCTCCAGCATCAACGATGCGGCGCCGGCAGGCACATTTGCGCGCGCCATCCTGAGCCGCCTGTTGATCGACCTCTCTTGGGCTTCTTCCAAGCTCGAGGGCAACACCTACTCACGCCTGGACACCGAAGCGCTGCTCGAATTCGGGCAGGTTGCCGAGGGCAAGGACGCGCTGGAAACCCAGATGATCCTGAATCACAAGGCAGCCATCGAGTACATGGTCGGCGACGCTGGCATACAGGTCGATGCGGCAACGGTGATTGCGCTTCACGCGCTGCTGTCCGACGGCCTGCTGCGCGATTCGATGGCCGGAGGGCGAGTGCGCCAGCGTGCGGTCGAGATCAGCGGCAGCGTATACCGGCCGGTCGCACTGCCTCATCGCCTGAAAGAACTGTTTGGCATCGTGCTGCGCATGGCCGCCGAGATCGACGACCCTTTCGAGCAGGCGTTTTTCCTGATGGTGCATCTGCCCTATCTACAACCCTTCGAGGACGTGAACAAGCGCGTCTCGCGCGTCGCCGCGAACATCCCGGTGATCCGTCAAAACCTCAGTCCGCTGTCGTTCATCGATGTACCCGCACAGGCCTACATCGATGGCACGCTCGGCGTCTACGAGTTGGGTTGGACTGAGCTCTTGAGGGACGTCTTCATCTGGGCCTACGAGCGCTCGTGCCAGCAGTACGTCGCCGTCCAGCAGCAATTGATGCCGCCCGACATCTTTCGACTTCGCTATCGCCTGGAACTCGGCCAGGCCATCAAGACCATCGTGCAGCAGGATCTGCCACTCGATGAAGACAGCATCGCGGCCGTTTTGCCGCGCAGCCTGCCCGACGCAGAGCAAGAGCGTTTCGCCGCGCTGATCCGAGCTGAATTCAGCACCCTGCATGACGGCAACGCCGTTCGCTTCGGCTTGCGGCCGCTCGAATTCGCAAGCTGGAAACTCGCACATCCCGCACATCCGTCCACCTAGAATCCGGACGCCCTGCAAAACAACAGCCAAAGAGGATCGGGATGCTCGACAAACTCAACGAATTCACCGAAAGCCACGGCGAGTTGCAGCGCGGTCGTGGGCTGGTCACCGGCACGATCGAGCACTACGGCGTGGTCGGCGACTACGTGCCCAACGGCTTCTTCAAGCAGCTGAAGGTTCCGTTCGTGTGGAAGGGGTGAGCGCGTTCGACGCCGTCGTCATCGGCGCCGGCGCGGCCGGCCTGTTCTGCGCCGGCCTGGCGGGCCAGCGCGAGCTGAAGGTGCTGCTGATCGACCACAGCGAACGCACGGCCGAGAAGATTCGCATCTCCGGCGGCGGGCGGGCCAACTTCACCAACCGTGAGCTCGACCCCCGAGCACCGCAGCGCTACTTCCTCGGTGACAACCCGAACTTTTGCCGCTCAGCGCTGTCGCGCTACACGCCGCAGCAATTCATCGACCTGGTGCAGCGCCATGGCATCGCCTTTCATGAAAAGCACAAGGGCCAGCTGTTCTGCGACGGCTCGTCGCAGCAACTCATCGACATGCTGCTGGCCGAATGCGCGGCCGGCGGCGTCACGCGATGGCAGCCTTGCAGCGTCGGCGAGGTCGCGGTCGCAGGTGAAGGCGGCTATCGGGTCGAAACCGACCGCGGCACCGTGCATGCGCCAAAGCTGGTGGTGGCCACCGGCGGCCTGTCGATCCCGCAGATCGGCGCCACCGACTTCGGCTACCGGCTTGCGGCGCAGTTCGGCCTGCGCATGGTCGCTCCTCGACCCGCCCTGGTGCCGCTGA
>JBBJMS010000036.1:0-24072 GCA_037720315.1 Variovorax sp.
GCAAGCCAGCCTCGGCCTGCAAGACCCGGGACTGCAGCGACGCGCCTGGCAGGCGCTGGCGCAACTCGCCGAAGCGCGCGACGACGCGGGCCAGGCGGCTGCAGCCTGGAAGCGCGCGGCGCAGAGCGAAAGCGCCTGAAGTAGCTTGCTGTCGCGGTTTGGCGCTATGGAATCTATAGCATTCAAGTGTCGCCCCGCTTCGACCGGCAGGCATTTTTATCCCCTTCCGCAGCTGTTAACATGCAGCCTCTGTGTAAGACTAACGCCCTACATTAGAAAGAAGCTTGGAAACAGACCGTAAGCTGATGTACAGTCGTAACTGTTTGCAAAAGTACTCATTCAGAGTCACGAAGCGGAGTTGGGTTTGAAACGTTTTTTATTACACGCTACTTTGTTCACCTCGGCGGGTCTGCTGTTACAGGCATGCGCTCCGTTGGCGCCGGGCTTCCGTTCGGCGAGTAACGACGCCGAGCAGGCCGTTTCGCCGTCGGGCTATTCGACCGCCGAGATCGATCCCCCCCCGGCCGGGGCGATCACTTCCATCACGCCACAGCTGATACGTGGGCAGCGCGCCGCCGTCGGCAAGGGCGTCTCGCCCGACGTGCAGGCGCTCGTTGGGGTGGCGGAGGCCTACAGGATCGGGGCCGGCGACGTGATCGGCATCGTGGTCTACGACCATCCGGAGATTGTCTTCAGCGCAATCCCTGCCACCACGGTCGCCGATCCAGCCAGCGTTTCGCCGGCGCCCGGTTTCATCGTGTCGAACACCGGCCAGCTGAGCTTTCCCTATGTGGGAGCGCTGAAGGTCGAAGGCATGACGGTCCAGGAGCTCGAAAACACGCTCGTGCGCCGTCTTTCCCGTGTCTTCAAGGACCCGCAGCTCAGCGTGCGCGTCCAGGCGTTCCGCAGCAAGCGCGCTTATATAGAGGGCGAGGTGAGGGCGCCCGGCCTGATGGTGTTCAGCGACATTCCGATGACGCTGGCCGAGGCGCTCAACAGGGCAGGCGGCCTGCAGACGAACGGTGACCGTTCGGCCGTGACGCTGACGCGCGATGGCAAGACGACACAGCTCGACTTGATGGCAATGGCCGAGGCCGGCATCGATGCCACGCGCATTCCGTTGAAAACGGGCGACATGATCCTGGTACGCAGCCGCGACGAGCGCAAAGTCACTGTGATGGGCGAGGTCTCGCAGCAGACCGGCGTGTTGATGCGAAACGGCAAGCTCAGCTTGAACGACGCGCTGACGGAGGTGGGCGGCGTCAATCTGACGACTGCGAATCCGCGCCAGATCTATGTGATTCGAAACGAAGTCGACGGTCAGTCGATCTTCCATCTCGATGCGCGCACGCCCACCGCGCTCGCGCTGGCGGACAACTTCGCGTTGAGGCCCAAGGACGTGGTCTATGTCGATCCGGTCCCGCTGGTGCAGTGGAATCGCGTGCTCAACCTGATTCTGCCCACCGCCACGACCGCGACGACCTACCGCGATCTGGGCAGCGTGCGGGGCCGATAGTGTGTCGATTCGGAACGTTCTCATCGTGTGCATCGGAAACATCTGCCGCAGCCCTATGGCCGAGGGCCTGATGGCGGCGGCAATGCCCGGCATCCGGGTTGCATCGGCGGGTCTGCAGGCGCTGTCGGGCCAGCAGGCCGACCCGCTTGCCCGCGAGTTGATGAACGAACGCGGCATCGACCTCGGGGCACATCGGGCCCAGGCGATGAACATGGACATGTGCCAGCGCGCCGACCTGATCCTGGTTATGGACCGCGAGCAGCGCCGGTCGGTGCAGGAGCGCTACCTTTTCGCGGCGGGCAAGGTGTTTCGTCTTTGCGAGTCGAACGGGCATGACGTGCCCGATCCGTACCGCGCCGACCGCGGTGCTTTTCAGCGGTCGCTTGCGCTCATCGAACACGGCGCGCAGCAGTGGGTCAATCGCATTTCAAGAGTATCTAGTTGATGAATTCCTCACTCACCTCCAAAACCACACCTCCTCTGACCAGCGCGAGGGACGACGACGACCTCGACATCGGCCGCTACGTCGACGTCCTTGTTGCCAACAAGTGGTTGATCACGGCGATCACTCTCGTGGTGCTGGCAATCGGAGCCGTCTACGCGTTTCTCGAACGGCCGATCTACGAGTCGAACCTGGTGATCCAGGTCGAGGACCCGGACAACAGCTCCAAGGGCATATTGAGCGAGGCGGGCGGGCTGTTTAATGTGCAAACGCCGGGAACGGCCGAGATCGAAATCATCCGCTCGCGCATGATCGCCAGCCAGGCGGTGGAAGCCACCAAGCTCTACATCGCCGCGGCGCCGCGCTACGTCCCTTATGTGGGCGGCTGGCTTGCGCGGCGCGCAGACGGCTTGTCGGAACCGGGTTTTCTCGGTTTCCCGGGCTATGTTTCGGGCCTGGAGCGGATCACCGTGTCGGATTTCAACGTGCCGACGCCGATGGAGGGCGGCCTTTTCACGATAACTGCCAAGGCCGGGGGTCAGTACACACTCGAATATCCAGGGCTCGCGGCGCCACTTACGGGTGAAGTCGGCAAGCCGATGAAGTCGAACACGCCGGACGGCCCGATCGAATTGACGGTGAGCGTGCTGGCCGGCAAGCCCGGCGCGCAGTTCAACGTGCAGCGCTTCGCGAAAGTGCCCACGGCCATCGGATTGCAATCCAGCCTTGTGCTGACCGAACGCGGCAAGGCATCCGGGATCATCAATGTGTCGATGCAGGACCCCGACCCCTACAAGCTGACGCGCGTGCTGAATGCTGTGGGCGACCAGTACGTGATGCAGAACGTCGCGCGCAAGTCGGCGGAGGCGCAGAAGACGCTGGCGTTCCTCGACGTGCAGCTGCCGCAGTTCAAGCGTCAGCTCGAGGCTTCGGAAGAGGTCTACAACCGCTATCGCAACCAGCAAGGCACAGTGGCTTTCGACTCGGAAGCCCAGTTGATCCTCGGCACGGCGGTCGATCGTCAGACAAAGCTTCTGGAAGCGCAGCAGCGACGGCGCGAGCTGGAAGCCCGTTTCACCTCCTCGCATCCGAGCGTTCAGACCTTGGACAGCCAGATCGCGGCGCTTCGAACGGACATGGCCAACATCCAGACGCGAATCAAGGGGCTGCCTGCCGTCCAGCAGGAAGCGGTGCGGCTCGAGCGGGACGTGCGGGTGAACACTGAGCTCTACCAGTCGCTGCTCAACAACGCGCTGCAACTGCGCCTGGTCAAGGAAGGCAAGGTCGGCAACGTGCGTGTGCTGGACGAGGCCGTGGTACCCACCTCTCCGGTCAAGCCGAACCGCAAGGTCATCGTGGCGGCGGCGCTCGCGCTGGGCTTGTTCCTCGGCATCGTCGCCGCGTTCGTCAGGAACTCCTTCATCGAGCAACGCCTGCGCGATCCGCATGAAGTCGAACTCGACACCGGCCTTCCCGTGTTTTCTAGCATTCCACTGAGCCCTCTTCAAAGTGCCATTGCCTCTCGCAGGCTGAGCGGTGCGACCGGGGTGCGGCTGCTGGCCATCGAGGCGCCGGACGATCCGGCCGTTGAAAGCTTGCGCAGCCTGCGCACGGCCATGCAGTTCGCCATGCTGGAGGCGCCGAACAACCGCGTGCTGATCACCGGCCCGACACCCGGCGTCGGCAAGAGCTTCGTCACGGCGAACTTCGCCGCGCTCATGGCTGCTGCCGGAAAGCGCACGCTCCTGATCGATGCCGACATGCGGCGCGGCCACACGCACCAGTATTTCGGCTTGCAGCGCCACGGCGGACTGTCGGAGCTGATTGCCGGCAGCTTGACGGTGCAGCAGACGGTGCACCGCCAGGTGGTTCCAAATCTCGACTTCCTGGCGACGGGGCAGCTGCCTCCCAACCCTTCAGAACTGCTGGTGTCGGATTCGTTCAAGACCATGCTGGAGCGGCTGTCCGAACAGTACGACCTGGTGGTCATCGACACCCCGCCGGTGCTGGTCGCGGCCGACACGTCGACCGTGGCGCCGCATGTGGGCACGGTGCTGCTGGTGGCGCGCGCCGACCAGTCGACGCTGGGCGAAATCAAGGAGAGCACCCGCCGGCTCGAAATGGGCGGCAAAGGCGCAACCGGCGTGCTGCTCAATGCAATGAACCTCGGGAAGCGCGGCTTCGCCACGCACAAGTACGGCCGCTATCGGTACACCAGCTACAACTACGAGAGCATCCTGCCCGAGGAGCAGTAAGGTAGTGGCGCTGCCGCTTGCACCGGCACGCATCGAACACCACTGAGGGGCCGACTGCGCGAGCAGCCGGCCCTTGCGCTTCAGGCAGGCTTGCAGGTCGCGCTCGAACTGCGCCAGCACGGCATTGCGGTCGAACTTCGCTTCGGCATAGGCACGGGCACGAAGTCCGAACTCGCGCCGCTGCGCAGGCCGGGCCAGCTGACCACGGCTTTCGCGAAGGCCGCCGCATCGTCCGGCGCCACGGCAAAGCCGCACTCCGAAGCGACCTTGCCCAATTCGGTGTCGGCGCGTGCACCGGCCACGACCGGCCGGCCGCTGCTCAGCATGCCGGTGAGCTTGGAAGGCATTACCAGATCGGCCGCATCGGCGCGCTGCGGCAGGAGATGGATATCGGCAAGGCCCAGCAGATCGCCGAGCCGGTCGACCGGCTGCAGGTCGAGGAAGCGCACGTTCGAAAGCCGCTCGCAGCGCTTCATCAGTTCGGCCCGGCCGGCGCCGTTGCCGCAGAACACGAACTCGAGATCCGGCCGGTCCTTTAGCAACACCGCCATCTCCGCCAGAACTTCGAGTCCCTGCTTGGCGCCCATGTTTCCTGAATAAAGTGCGACCACCGCATCGGAGCGTATGCCCAGTTCTGCGCGAAAGGGACTGTCGGCGTGCAGCGGCTGGATGGCCGACACGTCGGCCCAGTTCGGCAAGGAGACGATCCGCGCCGCATCGCAACCCTTGACGGCGGCGCGATCGACCATGCGCTGCGAAATGGTGGAGACGCGATCGAAGCGGCGCATCAGGCCGCGCTCGACCGATGCGACCAGCCGCCGCAGCCGGGCACCCTTGAGCAGCCCGAGTTCGAACGCGGCATCCACTTCGTAGTCCTGGATGTGGAGCCAAGCCTTGGCCGAGCGCAGCCGCGCGAAGGCGAGCGCTGCCGGCGCGCAGAAAAGCGGCGGCTCGGTAACCCACACCACGTCCGGCTTCCAGCGCCACTGCGCGAGCAGGGCCGGCACACTGGTCAATGCGAAGCTGGCCAGGTGCAGCAGGCGCTTGGTGCCGCTCACCTTGGCGGGCACCCAGAGCGGCGTGCGAAGCACGGTTGCGCCGTGCCAGGTTTCGGTGGTGTAGCGCGACGCGCGATAGCCCGGCCATACGGCCCAGTCAGGGTAGTAGGGCGGCGCAGTCACAACGCGAACCTCGTGCCCCTGCGACGCGAGCCACGCCACCATCTCCCCTGTGTACTTGCCGATGCCGGTGAGTTCCGGTGCGAAATTGATGCCGTAGACGAGCAGTTTCATGGTTCACGGATTGCGCGGCTTTGCGCTGGGGGCGAATGCTCGCTAATGATGTGCACGAGCTTCTCGGCCACATGCTCCATCTGGAAGCGCGCTTCGAAACAGCGCCGTGCGGCAATGCGCATCGCCGAAAGTTCGGAAGGCGTCGAGCGAAGCCAGCGCTGCAGCAGCGAGACGGTGCCTTCGAGCGTGTCGGTCTCGATGATGCCGGCGCGGTCTTCTTCGATTTCGCGCCAGATGTTGACCTTGTCGCTGATCAGCACCGGCTTGCCGCAAGCCAGCGCTTCCGCCACCGCGATGCCGAAGTTCTCCTGGTGCGAGGGCAGGCAGAAGGCGTCGCATGCATGGAAGGCGCCCCATTTCAAGTCGCCGGACATCATGCCGGTCCAGGTGATGCGCGATGCGATGCCGAGGCTTGTCGCACGGGCCTGCAACTGGTGCGTCAGCGCCGCGTCGCCGGGGCCCGCCATCACCAGTTGCACGTCCTTGGCCTCGGCCGCCACCTGTGCGAATGCGTCGATCAACAGATCGCAGCCCTTCTTCTCGTGGATGCGGCCGAGGAAGAGCAGCAGGCGCTTGCCCTTCAACTCCGGAAAGGACGCAAAAAAGGCGCTGGACAAAGGTTCGGCATCCTGGGGCGGTGTCGAGGTGCCGTAGGAGCCGACCACTTCACGTGCTTGGTACAGCCGGAACGATTGCCGGGCCAGCAGGCGTTCCTCCTCGCAGGTGAAAACCACCGCAGCCGCATCTCGCAACACACGGTATTCGGCCCACGGCCAATAGAGCCACTTCTTCAGGTGCTTGAGTGGATAACGGCGCTTGAACCACGGATCCAGCATGCCGTGGCTGTAGACGAAATAGGGCGTCGGTGAATCGTGCAGGGCGCGCCATGCGGCGAACCCGACGTACTGCCAAAGGCCGTTAACGATGACGGCGTCGTAGTCGCGCGCGTGTGCCTGAAGCCAGGGCACGAGAAGCTTGCTGTAGCGATAGCCGGTCACGGGCGGGCCCAGCGCGAACACCTTGGCCGGGAACTCGGCAACGAATGCGTCATCGGGGCTGTCGAGGCTTGCCAGGTCGCCGGCATGGCCCGCGGCGACCAGCGCTTCATGGATTCGGCGAACTCCCTCGATGACGCCCCCGCCGCGTGGGTCCACGGACGGGATGAGGTGCAGCAATTTCACGTTCGCGAGGCACGCGGCGGGAAAAACTCGAACCTCGGATAACGCAAGACCAGCAACGCGTAGGTGAGGACGATTCCGAGCAGTGCATTGGAAGTCAGCTGTCCGATGGCCGACCAGGTGACGATCGCGAGGCTTGCCGTCAGCCACACGAGCATGGGAAATGGCGAGTTTGTCTTTGCCGCGATCCGGATGCTCTTGGCCATGCCGAGCGTCACCACGACCACCTTGAGTACGGAGAAGGCGATGCCAAGCAAGCCGCCTTCGAGCAGGATGCGGCCGCCTTCGGTTTCGGCGAGCGCAAAGGCTGCGTTCGCGCCGGTACGAACGTAGGTGGCAAGGTTCGAGCCATAGCCGATGCCGCTTCCGAGCCATGTGATGGCGTCGTAGATGCCGGGACCGGCGAAGAGAATGGCCAGCACGCGTCCGGCAAAGTCCTCAGCCGCCGCAGCTTGTTCAAAACGCTCTTGCGTCACGCCGATCGCGCCTTGGAAGACGTAGGCAAAGACGGCGGCCACTGCCAATGCGAGGACGACTGCCACGGCTGCCGCCGGTTTCTTGCGCATCTTGGAGAACAGCAGTCGCCCGAATAGATAGGCAAGGAACATCACGGCCGAGGTGATCGTTGCCGCCCTGGAGCCGCTGACGAGCGTCCCGACGACGAAGGCCATGAAGACCGAAATTGCAAAGACCTGCTGGCGCGTTGTCCTCTTCCTTGCACCCAGCAGCCCGAGAGCGATTGGCGCGACCATGCCGAGGAAAGTTGCATAGCCCGACGTGAAGCTGAACGTCGCGGTGGCGCGAACCACGCCGGCGATGGCGACGAAGACGTCTCCCTCGTCGCCTTCCAACTGCGTGTTGATGCGGGCACCAGGGGGCGAATAGAACTGCAGCGCCGCGAGCGGCGCCAGCGCGAGCATGAGAATGCCAGCGGTCCAGATCGATGCCCGGTAATCCGCTTCGTTCATCGATGCTGCCGCGGCCACGGCGAACCAGGTATAGAGGAGCCAGAAGCGCAGGCCGATGATGAAAATGGTCGGCGTGCTTTCTCCGCCGACGAGTTGCAGCAGCCCCCATCCGAACACGACGCAAGACCAGGCAAGCATGGCCGCAGCTATCTTGCTTTGGCGCCTGAGATGTCCGCCTCTCCAGGCATACAGCACGAGGCCTACCGCAATCAGGTCGCGCAACAGGATCAGCGGAAGTGTCGACGATGACGACGCCCATTTGCGCACCGCTCCCTCGAGAACGATGATCAGGAAGACGGCGATGAACATCTGGCCGGCCCGGCTGAGTGCCGTGGGGCGGCTCGATGCTTGCGTATAGCTCGCGGCAATGGAGTTCATGGCGCTGGCAGCCTCGGAGGCGTCAAATGGGTGCGGAGGTTCGTGCTCACCTTCGCGCCTCGGTCATAAGCGTTTTCAAGGCGGCGACATGTGCATCCACGCGATGGGGTTCGTACCATGCGCGCGCAGCCCGGGCGATCGACGCCGCATTCGTGTCCGATGCGCCGATCGCGTCGAAGCCGGCGAGGTAGTGCACATCGGCCTCGAGGCCGTCGTACACGCCGTAGTCCTTCCAGAGCAGGATGGGGCATAAGCTGTGCGCACAGTATGCTGCAAACACACCGCTCTTGGAGGCGCAGTCCACAGGATAGGTGAGGGCGCCGAAGGTCGCGGCGGACAATTCGCGGCTTACTTGCTCGGCTGGCAGCTTGCCGCGTACGACCACGCCTTCCTGCGCCATCTGCTTGGACAACGCGTCGTCCTCCGGTGCCGGGCCGATGTCGTGGATCTCGAGGCCGTGTCGCTTGGCAGAGCGGAAAACTTCGCCGTTCGCCCATTGATAGACCTGCCTGCGGATACCCCAACTGCCGAACACGACCATCGTCGGCTGCCGGTCGGTTTCGATCGCCGCGGGTTCTCCCACGTTCGAGAACACGGGCAGCACGCGGTGCGGCTTGAGTGGGTATTGATCGTGCAGCCAGCGCGCAGACACTTCCCTGTTGGTCAGCCAGAAGTCGGCGAGCCCGAGCAGATCTCTTGCGATCCGCTTCTGGTAACCATGAAGCCAGAACGCGGAACTCCATGGCGGGCCGGACGCGAAGAGTTCATGGAACACCACGCCCACGGCATTGAACCTAGTGCGCAGGCTGCGCACTCGATCGATCAACCACAGTGGCACCCCACGTTTCTGATAGCCGTATCCACTGAAGTGCAAGAGCACCAAATCGCCCGAGAGCGCCGAGGTGTCAGTCGTCTGCGTCAGTTCCATGATTGGCGTTTGCAGCGGACTGCCTAGGAGCGATGCGTAATCCCGAACGCCGCCCGTGCCGGACGGAATCAAGGTGATGGAGGCTTGCATGCTGAAGAAACGCGAAGGCTGCAGGTCGGTCAGGCCACGAGCTCTTCGCTTCGAAAGTCTTCGTAGGCGCGCGCGATGCCTTCGCGCAGTGTCACCGTGGGCTGCCATCCAAGCCCGCGAATCCGCGCAATATCCAGCAGCTTGCGCGGCGCGCCATCGGGTTTGCTTGTGTCGCAGCGGATCACGCCGCCGTAGCCCACCACCTCGCTCACGAGTTGAGCAAGTTCCAGGATCGACAGGTCTTCTCCGGTGCCGATATTGATATGGCTCGCCGTTATTTCGGTATACGCGGCATAGGTCTGCCGGGGAAGATCCATGACATGCACACAGGCACTCGCCATGTCGTCCACATAGAGGAACTCACGCTTCGGCGAACCTGTGCCCCAAATGACGACCGCGGGCAGATCGGCCAGCTTCGCTTCGTGGAAACGCCGGAGCATGGCCGGCAGGACATGGCTGTTTTCCGGGTGGTAGTTGTCGCCCGGGCCATACAGATTGGTGGGCATCCCGCTGCGAAAGTCACACCCGTACTGGCGGTTGTAGCTTTCGCAAAGTTTGATGCCGGCGATCTTCGCGACGGCATACGGTTCGTTGGTCGGTTCGAGCTTGCCGGTCAGCAGCGCGTCTTCGGCCATCGGCTGCGGCGCCAAGCGCGGATAGATGCAGCTTGAACCGAGAAAGAGCAGCTTGTTTACCGATGTCCGCCAGGCTTCGTGGACCAGGTTCGCCTCGACCATCAGGTTCGAGTAGATGAATTCCGCCGGGTAGGTGTTGTTGGCATGGATGCCGCCAACTTTTGCTGCCGCGACGTAGACCTCGTGCGGGCGATGCTCGGCGAAGAACGCCCGAACCTGTGCCTGGTCGGTAAGGTCGAGTTCTGCATGCGTCCTGGCGATGATGTTCGCATAGCCCTTTTTGCGCAGGCAACGCACGATGGCGCTGCCCACCATGCCGCGGGGGCCGGCCACGAAGATTCGCTTGTCCAACTCGTTCATTGAAATGACTTCATCAAGGCGGTCAACCGATGCTCGCAACGTCACCTCGATCCGTCCCCGGTGATTACTGTGCGAACCGTTTTCAGCAGGATCTTGATGTCGAGCCAGAGCGACCAGTTGCTCACGTATTCGATGTCGAGTTCGACGCGCCTCGCGTAGGAAAGGCGATTGCGCCCGCTGACTTGCCAGAGGCCGGTGATGCCGGGACGCATCGCGCAATAGTGCTCCCACCCTTTGCCGTACAGGCTGCGCTGGCGCTCCATGCACGGACGTGGTCCGACCAGGCTCATGTCGCCCTTGAGAACGTTCCAGAACTGCGGGAGTTCATCGAGGCTGAGCTTGCGGATGAACTGGCCGATCGGCGTGATGCGCGGATCCTTCTCGAGCTTCTGGAACGTGTCCCATTCGGTGCGCGCCATGTCGTTGCGGCTCAGAAATTCGTCCAGCACATCTTCCGAGTTCTGCACCATGGAGCGGAATTTGTAGAAACGGAACCTCTGGCCCCGCTCGCCCATGCGGTTCTGCCAGAAATGAACCGGACGGCCCATGCTGATCCGCACGCCAAGCGCAACGAATAGGTAGAGCGGACCGAAGAAGAGGAAGAACGTCAGCGCACCCACGATATCCAGGCCGCGTTTTGCGCCGCGCTGAAGATAAGTGAGCTTGCGTGGCTTTACATACGCCGGCGGCGCCGACGATCCGCCGCCGTCGGGAGAGAAGCGTCGGACCACGTTGCCGTGTGCAGTCGAGTCGGAGCGAAACATTTAAAAATCTCCCGGGTACGGGTACTGCTGGTTCAATGGATCAGAGAGCGAAGTGTAACGCTTTACTACTATTGGCAAGAATTTGAACACATGCGGACAACTCTGTCGTGCAAACAAAAGACGTACACCTTCGCCAAACGACGTAGGCTGTACCCCTGTCGAAAAAGCCTTTCACGCATTATTGTTGCGTCGCAGCATTTCGCAAAGTGTAGTTCTTTTGTATGACAAGATGTTAACGTTTCTTGCAGAATATGTGTTGTTTGTTTGTGCTGTTTGTTGGCTTGAGCATAAAAATACACGATGCGCGTGCTGCAACGCAGCAAAAACCACGATTTCAGCGAACCATACCAAAGAATTACAAAGCTAGAGTGTCCGCCGGAACCGCAAAATGCGGTCAGGGTTCCCGTGAAGGCTGGTGATGCCACCCAAATCACGTATCGCGGCGCCGAACATCGGTCACCGGCGCTGGGCGTTGGGGGCGCAACTCAGACCGGGCCCCGCAGGCCGAGCCGGCTGTGGTTGCGGGGTCGTGGCGGAAGGCGGCGCGCGCCTCCTTCCGCCGGGCGATCAGCGGTTCAAGCTGACGTCGCGGGCCGCTTCTTCAAACGGCAGCACCATCTCGCCAAGATTCCGGCTAGTCTCGACCAGTACCAGCGGGCCTTCGTCGATGACGATCGCGGGCGGCCGCTCGCGAGGCACGCGCGCTGTCTTGGGCTCCGCTTCGATAGCGGCGCGTACCTGGGCCACCCGATCTGCATCGGAGTTCACCCACTGAAGCCCCGAGCCCTCTGCCACTTGTGCCAGTTCGTCTAGCGGCAGTTCGAAGGTCTGGACCTTCGGGAGGGGACGCGAAGCAGCGGCCTTGCTGATCGGCACGGCCGGCAATTCCGCCGCCTTCGGCAGTTCCGGAGCCCTGGCCGAGGACGGTGGCTGAATGTGAACCGGCGGCGCGGCATCGACGCTAGCGTTTTCATCATTCGGAGCAGCCGATGCAAACGCAGGCACGCTCGTGCTTACGCCGGCATTGTCTGCTTCACGAGGACCTCTTTCGCGCCGGTCGCGGCCGTAACGGTCGCGCGAGCGGCCCCGACGCTCTTCACCATCGCGGCGCGGTTGTGAATCACCGCCTGGCGCTTCGCCAATGTCGCCGATGTCGCCGGTTCGAGCGGCCTCGGCGCTTGAAGCCCGGGGAGCTGATTCCGAGGCTGGCGTTTCGGCGGAACGCGGCACATCGTCGCGGCGCCCCCGGCGGCCGTCCCCGCGTTCGCCGCGTTCAGGGCGCTCTTCGCGGCCATTGCCTGAAACGCGTTCGACACCATTCTGGGCTGCGTCGCCTTGCATATCGCGAGCGACATCGTCGTTGCGTTCACGCGCCGTTTCGCTTCCGCGCTCGCGGCGCTCGCCGCGTCCGAGCGGTGCGCGGTCGGCTGGCGCCGTGCGCTCTTCAGCGGTCGATCCAGGGGCAGCGATCGACTGCGCGTCGACTTGGACATCGGGCGCTTCGGTCTGCACCTGGCGCATGTCGCTGTCGCGACGCTCGCCGCGTCCGCGGCGCTCGCCGTCTCGTGGCGGGCGCGCTTCGCGAGCCTCGCGCGGTTCGCGTTGCTCGCGGATGGCGCCATCGGCACGAGCTTCTCCGCGGACTTCGCGGCGCTCGCCGTCCCGGCGCTCACCAGAGCGGCCGCCGCTGCGGCGTTCGCCGTCTCGGCCGCCGCGCGCGCCGCGGCGCTGTTCTCCTTCGCGGGCACCGCGTGCCTCGCCGTCGCGGCCGGTGCGAGCCTCCCGCCGGGGCTTGGGCGCTTCAACAGGGATGGTGGTCTGCACCGGCGCAGGTGCGGGTGGCGGCGCGATGCCGAACAAATTCTTGATCCAGCCGATGAGGCCCGACTCGCCAGCCGTAGCTGCAGCAACCGGTTCTGCCGCGACGACGGGTGCGGGAGTCGGTGCAGCCACCGGCGGACGCACCGGTTCAGGCCTCGGCGCGGCCACGGGCGCCGGCGCATCGGGCAGCACGCCCTTGATGACCGGCGTCTGCTTGTTAGTCGGCTCCTGCGAGCGGCGTGTGACGGAGGTCGGGTCCTCGATCTCGTCGGCCATCTTGTAGCTGGCTTCGATGTGGTCGAGCCGCGGGTCGTCATGCTTGAGCCGCTCAAGCTTGTAATTCGGGGTTTCAAGCGTCTTGTTGGGCACCATCAGCACGGTCACGCGCTGTTTGAGCTCGATCTTGGCAATCTCCGGGCGCTTCTCGTTCAGGAGGAACGACGCGACTTCGACAGGCACCTGCACATGCACGGCGGCCGTGTTGTCCTTCAGGCACTCTTCCTGAATGATGCGCAGGATCTGCAGGGCACTCGATTCGGTGTCTCTGATGTGGCCCGAGCCGCCGCAGCGGGGGCAAGGGATCGACGAACCTTCGCTCAACGCCGGCTTCAGGCGCTGGCGGCTCATTTCCATGAGGCCGAACTTGCTGATGGCGCCGAACTGAACGCGGGCGCGGTCCTGGCGAAGCGCGTCGCGCAGGCGGCTTTCGACTTCCCGGCGATTCTTCGACTCGTCCATGTCGATGAAGTCGATCACGATCAGGCCGCCCAGATCGCGCAGTCGCATCTGGCGCGCCACTTCGTCGGCGGCTTCGAGGTTGGTGCGGGTGGCGGTTTCTTCGATGTCGCCGCCCTTGATGGCGCGCGCCGAGTTCACGTCGACCGAAACCAGTGCTTCGGTGTGGTCGATCACGATGGCGCCGCCGCTCGGCAACTGCACCGTTCGGGCGTAGGCCGATTCGATCTGGTGCTCGATCTGGAAGCGGCTGAAAAGCGCCGCGTCGTCGCGGTAGCGCTTCACCCGCGATGCATGCTCGGGCATCACATGCGCCATGAATTGCTGCGCCTGATCGTAGATGTCGTCTGTGTCGATCAGGATGTCGCCGATGTCGTGGTTGAAGTAGTCACGAATCGCGCGGATCACCAGGGAAGATTCCTGGTAGATCAGGAACGCGCCCTTGCCGCCCTTGGCCGCACCGTCGATCGCGCTCCAGAGCTTGAGCAGGTAGTTCAGATCCCATTGCAGTTCGGGGGCCGATCGACCGATACCGGCGGTGCGGGCGATGATGCTGGCGCCCTTGGGATACTCCAGCTGATCCATCGCCTCCTTGAGTTCCGCCCGGTCATCGCCCTCGATGCGCCGGCTGACGCCGCCGCCGCGTGGATTGTTCGGCATCAGCACGACGTAGCGGCCGGCCAGCGAAATGAAGGTGGTGAGCGCCGCACCCTTGTTTCCGCGTTCTTCCTTTTCGACCTGGACGGTGAGTTCCTGGCCTTCGCGAATCGCGTCTTGAATACGGGCCTGGCTGGCCGAGACGCCCTCGGCAAAGTACTGCTTCGAGATTTCCTTGAACGGTAGGAAGCCGTGGCGGTCTTCGCCGTAGTCGACAAAGCAGGCTTCCAGCGACGGCTCGACGCGCGTCACAACGGCCTTGTAGATGTTGCCTTTTCGCTGCTCGCGTCCCTCGATTTCGATTTCGTAATCGAGGAGCTTTTGCCCGTCGACGATCGCCAGGCGGCGTTCTTCTGCCTGCGTGGCGTTGATCAGCATCCGCTTCATGATGCGTTTCCTTTATCTGTTCGTATCGTTCAACCGGTCCATGACGGACCTAACGATGCACGGACGACGCTCTGCGAAACGAAGGAATTGCCGCTGTACCTGCACTGCCGGATGGACGCGCGAGCGCGTGCCAGCCTATCGAGCCTGAGCTCGGCGACAGTGGTGTGGGGGCGCGTGGATGGGCGCGAGCCCTGCATGGTGCTGACGCGCTATGTTTGCCATAGCAGCTGGCGCAATGGTGGCGCGCGCTGCCGATTCAATGCCCGGCATCGCTGGCATCAGCCAGCGCAGGCAAAGTTGAATCAACAGTATCAACACAAGGTACTCGCTTCGATCCGCCGGCAGCTTGTAGCCTGCCGGCTGGTATTCCGTATCGGTGTTTCGTGGGCGTCGGCTTGACTTGGATGTGGTGCCCGCCGCCTTGCGCATTGCGCGTGGCTCGCAGGCGCAACGCCTAAGCGGCATCGACCTCACAGCGCCTCCGGCAGTGCTCTAAACTTCTAATTAATCAAGCACTTACACGATTGCGCTGGTGAAAAACATTATAGGTGCGAAGCCGAGCCCTGCGACGGCAGAAGTTCGCTTTCTGACAGTCGATCCAGAATCTGCGGGCCAACGCCTGGACAATTTCTTGTTTCGCCAATTGAAGGGTGTACCCAAAACTCACGTCTACCGAATCATCCGGTCCGGCGAAGTGCGCATCAACAAAGGACGTGCGCAAGCCGAGACCCGTCTGGAAGAAGGCGATGTCCTGCGGTTGCCGCCGGTGCGGGTGTCGGCGAAGCCCCAGGGCGAAGGCGTGCCAGCGTCCCCGGGGCGCGAGTTTCCGCTGCTGTATGAAGACGACGCGTTCCTCGCCATCGACAAGCCGGCGGGCGTTGCAGTCCACGGCGGCAGCGGCGTAAGCTTCGGCGTCATCGAGCAGTTGCGCACTGCGCGCCCAGCAGCACGTTTTCTGGAGCTCGTGCACCGCCTGGACCGCGAGACCTCCGGCATTCTGCTGGTGGCCAAAAAGCGCAACGCCCTCACTGCGCTGCAAGACCAGTTTCGCCAGCGCGAAACCGGCAAGACCTATCTCGCGCTGGTGGAAGGGATGTGGCCGGCAAACATGAAAGTGCTCGATGCGTCTCTTGCGAAGTACCTGTTGCCGAGCCAGGCCGGTTCGATCGAGCCGGGTGAGCGGCGGGTGCGCGTGGTTTCCAAAGAACATCCCGACGCGATGCGCGCCGTCACCTTGGTAAAGGTCGTCGCCAATGTCACGCTCGCCAGTGACGCCGCCGCGTTCTCGCTGCTCGCGGTGACGATCAAGACCGGTCGCACGCACCAGATCCGCGTCCATCTCGCCTCCAGCGGCCACCCCATCGTGGGCGATAGCAAGTACGGCGATTTCGAACGCAATCGCGCCTTGCAGAAACTCGGCTTCAAACGCATGTTCCTGCACGCGTGGCGCCTGCAATTCAACCACCCCGCCAGCGGCACCCGCATTGCGCTGCAGGCCAACCTGCCGTCGGAGCTGCAATCGCTCCTGCCGCAAGCCGCGCTCGATGCAGTCGCGGCCAGCATGGTCGAAACACCTCATGACTGACATACAAGCTCGCCGCTTCGACCTGATCGCCTTCGACTGGGACGGCACGCTTTACGATTCCACGCAGCTCATCGTGCGCTGCATCCAGGCTGCCGTGGTCGACGTGGGCGGCGCCAAGCCGAACGACAACGACGCGGCCTGGGTGATCGGCCTGGGTCTGGCGGAAGCGCTGGCGCGTGCGGCACCGGACGTTCCCAAAGAGAAGTACGCCGAACTTGGCATGCGCTACCGGCACCATTACCTTCAGCACCAGGACGACCTGGTGCTGTTTGACGGCGTGCTGCCGATGCTCGACGCGTTGTGCGCGCGCGGTCACAAGCTGGCGGTGGCCACCGGCAAGTCGCGCCGCGGCCTGGACGAGGCACTTGCTACCGTGGCGCTGCGCGATCGCTTCGACGCATCCCGCACGGCCGACGAAACGTTCGGCAAACCGCATCCGCGCATGCTGCTCGAACTGATGGATAAACTGGACGTGCCGGCTGAGCGCACTTTGATGATCGGCGACACGACCCACGACCTTCAACTCGCACTCAATGCCGGCTGTGCCAGCGTCGGCGTCAGCTATGGCGCGCACGAGCCTGACAGCTTCGGCGTGCTGAAACCGCTGCATGTGGCGCATTCCGTTTCCGGTCTGCATGCGTGGCTTCTCGATCACGCGTAAGAATCCGGCCATGAGCGAAAGTGCCGTTCCCCTTTGCAATGCGTCCGAGTTGCTGGAAGGCGGGCGCGCCGTTTCTTTCGATGTGGTCCACGGCGGCGAAACATGCCGGGCCTTTGCGATCCGCTTCGAGGGTCGCCCGCATGCTTACTTGAACCGCTGCAGCCATGTCGCGATGGAACTGGATTTCCAGCCCGACCGCTTCTTCGACGACAGCGGTCAATGGCTGCTGTGTGCAACCCATGGTGCGGCCTACAAACCGGACAGCGGCGAGTGCGCCGGCGGCCCTTGCAGGGGAGGCTTGGTGAAGATTGCCCTCAGCGAAAGCGGCGGCGTGGTGCACTGGCATACTGCCTGGAACCTCCAACCCCTGGCTTTCTGAAATGACCGAATCCAATCGCACCGAGCCCGAGGGGTTCGAGCCTTTCGAGCGTGCTGCGCCTTCCAAAGACATGTCCCCAAACGATCCCACGCAACAACCGAGTTGGGAGCGCTCGACGATCGAGAAGCTCGTCTTCGCCTCGCTGCGCGAGCAAAAAGCAACGCGTCGCTGGAAGACCTTTGTTCGGCTTAGCTGGCTTGCCTTCTTCATCTTCCTGGTGTGGCTCGCCATGTCCCGCGGGGCTGCGACCACTGCAAAAACTACGGCGCACACCGCTGTGGTCGAAATTAAGGGCGAGATCGCCAACGGTTCCGACGCGAGTGCGGAATTCGTGATCGCAGCAATGAAAGCCGCATTCGAGGACGACAGCGCCAAGGGCGTGGTGCTGCTGATCAACTCGCCTGGCGGAAGCCCGGTGCAGGCCGGAATCATCAACGACGAGATCAAGCGCCTGCGCACCAAGCACAACAAGCCCGTCTATGCCGTGGTCGAGGAGACCTGTGCTTCGGCGGCCTACTACATCGCCGCGGCAACCGACAAAGTCTTCGTCGACAAGGCAAGCATCGTGGGAAGCATCGGCGTGCTGATGGACGGCTTCGGTTTCACCGGTCTGATGGACAAGGTCGGCGTCGAGCGCAGGCTCTTGACCGCCGGTGAGAACAAAGGCTTCCTCGATCCTTTCAGTCCGATGACCGACGCGCAACGCGTGCATGCGCAGCAAATGCTCGACCAGATCCACGCGCAGTTCATCGACGTCGTCAAGAAAGGCCGTGGCGATCGGTTGAAGATCGCAACGCCAGGCTTGTTCAGCGGCTTGTTCTGGAGCGGCCAGCAGGCTGTCGAGCTCGGCTTGGCCGACCAGTTGGGCAACGTCGATTTCGTTGCGCGCGAAGTGATCAAGGCCGAAGAGGTGATCGACTACACGCGGCGCGACAACGTAGCCGAAAAGCTGGCCAAGAGGTTCGGAGCGGCTTTGGGCGACGCCTCCGTGCGTGCGCTGCGCACCGCGCCCGCACTGCGTTGATTCAGGTGCCGGCGTCTGCGTGGCGCGCAAGTACCGCGAGCGCGACTGCAAAGACCATCACCACGCAGAGCGCCAATGTCAGTGAGCTGACCTGCGCCAGGAAGCCGATCACAGGCGGCCCTGCCATGAAACCCAGGTAGGCCACTGCAGAAACCGCAGCAATTCCACGAGCCGCCTCCACACCAGGTACGCGCGCGGAAGCCGCAAACAAGATCGGCACCACGTTCGCCAAGCCGGCGCCAACGCCTGCGAACGCCAATAGCGCCAGCCAAGGCGTGTCCGCAAGCAATACCAACGCCATGGAGGCAGCTGCCAGGCAGGCGCTGAAGCGCAGCAGAACGCCAGCTGCCCAGCGTGCGCGCATTGCATCGCCGCCGAAGCGCGCGGCCGCCATGGCTGCCGAAAAGCTTGCGTATGCCAACGCGGCCTGCGACTGGGAACTGCCGAGTTCCTGCTTCAGATACAGCACGCTCCAGTCGTAGACGGCGCCCTCGGCAATGAGGCCGAGCGCGGCCAGTAGACCCAGTACGGCGAGCGGGCCACGCGGCAGTCGAAAACCGACTTCGGCGCCGCTGAAACAGGTGGCTTCTTTTGGCAGCATCCATCGAGCCGAAATGGCAATCAGCAGGGCCATCGCCATCGCCACCCCTACAAGGTGCCATTGCGGCGCGAGTCCAGCGGCCAGCGCGGCGCCGCCGGTCATCGCACCGGCCATGCCTCCAAGGCTGAACATCCCGTGCATGCCGCTCATCAAGGGATGGCCGTTTCTCAGTTCAAGTTGTGCTGCTTCTGTATTGATGGACACGTCGAACACGCTTGTCAGCACGCCGAACACCGCGAGCAGGCACAGCAGTGCGGCATAGCTCGGCATTGCAATCAGCCCGCAGAGGAGCAGCGCGTAAACCGTGCCGCAGAAGCGGGCCGTGTCGCGCGCACCGCAGCGGCCGATCCAGCGGCTCGCCTGCGTCAGTCCAAGCAAAGCGCCGGCGCCGGCAGCCAGCATGGCGAAGCCGAGCTGAGCTTCGTCGATGGCGTAGTGTGTCTTCACGGTCGGGATGTGAACACCCCAGGTGGCGAAGACGAAGCCTGAGCCAAAAAATTGCGTCCTCGAAGCCCAGCGCGTCCGGGCAGGAAGGTTGGTTGAAGCGCTGGACAAGACTAGCGCCCGATCGCAAAAACTGCCGGCATGCGTTCGTCTGCCGGCGACGGTTTGGCGCGCCATGTTTTCACGGTGTCGCTGCGACACTGGGCAGCAGCGAGCGTGAGTCCACGCGCGACGGCGAGGCGTGTGTTGTGCTGCAGCGTCTGCAGCAGGGCCTGCAGCAATGCCGCGTTGCGGTAGGGCGTCTCGATGAAGAGCTGCGTCTGGCCAGTACTGAGCGCGAGCGCTTCAAGCTCACGAATGCGCTGTACGCGCCCTTCTGCATCCTGGGGGAGATAGCCGACGAAGGCAAAGTTCTGCCCGTTGAGTCCACTTGCCGCCAGCGCCAGCAAGAGCGACACCGGGCCAATGAGAGGCACGACGGCAATTCCCAGATCGTGGGCGGCTTTCGCCACTGAAGAACCCGGGTCCGCCACCGCCGGCATGCCTGCCTCGCTGAGCAAACCAATGTCCGCGCCGTGCAGTGCCGCGGCGAGGAGCGGGCGAGCATCGAACTGCCCGGCATGATCGCCTTTCTTGTGCACCTCGCGCGGCAACTCCTGAATTTGCTGAGCCTGCAATGGCAATGCGAGCGAGGCGACGGCATCGATCCGTTTGAGATAGGCGCGGGCCGACTTAGCGTTCTCGCAGATCCAGTGGGTGATGCCCGCGGCGGTTTGCAGCGTGCCAAGAGGAAGCACTTCTTGCAGGGGTGCCTGGGAGTCGCATCCGAAATCGAGCGGAGCGGGCACCAGATAAAGCTTGCCGACGCTCACAGCAGATCGACGCCAGCCGCCCGCAGCATGTTGGCGGTGCGGATCAACGGCAGGCCGACCAGAGCGGTCGGGTCGTCACTGTCGATGGCATCTAGCAGGGCGATGCCCAGCCCCTCGCTCTTGGCGCTCCCGGCACAGTCATAAGGTTGCTCTGCGCGCAGGTACGTTTGTATCGCTGCATCGCTGAGGTGCCGGAACACCACGCGGACCGATGCCAACTCGCGTTGCGTAAACCCCGTCGCCTGACAGACCACCGCGACCGCCGTTTGAAAGATCAACGCCTTGCCGCGCATGCGCTGCAACTGGACGGTGGCGCGCGCGTGGTCTCCCGGCTTGCCCAGCGGCTCCCCGGCTAGGTCGGCGACCTGGTCGGAGCCGATCACCACCGCTTCGGGAAATCGGCGTGCCACCGCACTGGCCTTTTGGAGTGCCAGCCGTTCCGCCAGCGCGCAAGGCGCCTCGCCGGCCATCGGGGTTTCGTCGACGTCCGGCGCTTCGATTTCGAAAGGCAGGCGAAGACGTGAAAGAAGTTCGCGCCGGTAAGGCGAGGTCGATGCCAGGATCACAGTACGTTGCATGGCGATGATTGTGCGTGAGCGGTTTAGACTGATGCGGATGACGAGAGAATTCGCCCCTGCCCCTGATCGAATGGACGTGAGCAGCTTTGCTCAGGAGGCTTCCAACCTCTCCGGCAACGAGCCGATACCGGCTTGGCCACGGTTGAGCGCCGAGTTGGTCGACCCCGCCCCTGATGCAAGCGTGCACTGGGAGGCTGCGGGTGTTGCCCGGCCGGGTTCGTCGGGGGCACAGGAGCCATGGCTCCATCTGCGCGCCGGCACCAGAGTGCCTCTGGTTTGCCAACGCTGCCTGTCGCCGGTAGAAATCGATCTGCAGGTCGACCGTTGGTTCCGTTTTGCCGCCGACGAAGCCACTGCTGCGGCCGAAGACGAAGAATCCGAAGAAGACGTGCTGGTGTCGAGCCGCGAGTTCGATCTCCATGCCTTGATAGAGGACGAGCTTCTGATGGAGGTTCCAGTCACGCCGAGGCATGTCGTCTGTCCGCAGCCGGTCCAGCTTTCGGCCTTCGATCCTGATTTTGAAGCCGCTGAGGCGGCAAAGCCAAACCCTTTCGCCGTGCTTAGGACCTTGCGCTCACGCGATGGCTCCAAGTAGGCCGCGCGAAGCTTTCGCATCCTTCCCGCAGCCTGGGCTATAATCGTCGGCTTCGCGTGCGCCTCCCGGTAACGTCAACGCTGGCCTCAAGCTTAGGCTGCAGCGTACTTGCCGCACCGCATTCATACCCACCGACCCCATACTTCCAGGAGCCAGCATGGCCGTCCAGCAAAACAAGAAGTCGCCGTCCAAGCGCGGCATGCACCGTTCCCACAATGCGTTGAACGTGCCCGGCATTGCCGTCGAGCCGACGACCGGCGAAATCCATCTGCGCCACCACATCAGCCCGAACGGCTTTTATCGCGGCCGGCAGGTGCTGAAGAACAAGTCCGAAGCCTGAGCCCACATATTTCAGGTCGAGGCCCGAAGCTACTCTCGCTGTAGCGTCGGGCCTTTGTTTTGATGGCTGTCTCTTCCGAATTGGCTCCTCATGGTCGTGTGATCACGCTTGCAGTCGATTGCATGGGTGGCGACCATGGTCCACGCGTCACGCTTGCCGCGTGCCAGTCGTTTCTCGATCGCCACGCAGAGGCCTCGTTGCTCTTGGTCGGTGTGCCGGCAGCGTTGGCCGGCTTTTCGCACCCTCGCGGCAGGGTGATCGGCGCCAGCGAAGTCGTCGGAATGGACGACGCCATTGAGGTCGCACTGCGCAAGAAAAAAGATTCTTCGATGCGCGTCGCGATCCAGCAGGTGAAGGACGGCGCGGCGCAGGCGGCGATTTCTGCGGGCAATACCGGCGCGCTGATGGCAATCGCGCGATATCTGCTCAAGACGCTCGATGGAATCGATCGCCCCGCGATCGCTCCGCAGCTTCCGAACAGCAAGGGTGGAGCGACCACGGTTCTGGATTTGGGCGCGAATGTGGATTGCGATGCCGAAGATTTGCTGCAGTTCGCAGTGCTTGGTTCCGCGCTCGTCTCTGCGTTGACCGGAAACGAATCACCGACCGTCGGCTTGCTCAACGTGGGCGAAGAAGCAATCAAGGGCAGCGAAACCATAAAAAAAGCGAGCCTTTTGCTTCGAAAAGCCGGCAATTCTCAAGATTTGAATTTTTACGGGAATGTCGAGGGAAACGATATTTTCAAGGGTACGACCGACATTGTCGTGTGTGACGGATTCGTCGGCAATGTCACATTGAAGGCTTCGGAAGGAGTTGCCTCAATGATCGTCGACTTCCTTCGGCTCGAATACTCAAACGGCGTGTTCAGTAAATTTGCGGCTATCGTTTCTTATCCGGTCTTAAAAGCGCTGAAAAGACGTCTTGACCACCGCCGGTACAACGGTGCTGCTTTGCTCGGTCTTCGCGGATTGGTGTTCAAGAGCCATGGGTCTGCCGACGAGGTGGCTTTCGGCCACGCTCTTGACCGTGCGTATGATGCCGCTCGCAACAATCTGCTCGATCTGGTGCGGGCCCGTATCGCTCACGCCGCGCCTCTTCTTGCGCGGCAGGAGGCGGTGGCGCCCGACACGACGGCGCTTCACGTTTGATGACTTCTTTTTCTCGCATTACGGGCACCGGCAGTTACCTGCCACCACGCCGCGTTACGAACGACGATCTGGCACGCGAACTCGCTATTCGCGGCATCGAGACGTCCGATCAATGGATAGTCGAGCGGACGGGTATTCGCGCTCGGCACTTTGCTGCGCCCGATGTCACCAGCAGTGATCTGGGTCTCCACGCTTCGATACGAGCGCTCGAGTCGGCCGGACGCAGCGCAAGCGACGTCGACCTGATCATCGTGGCGACCTCGACGCCTGACATGGTGTTTCCGTCTTCGGCGGCCATTCTTCAGAACAAGCTGGGCGTCGCGGGGTGTGCTGCCTTCGACGTGCAAGCTGTGTGCAGTGGTTTCGTTTATGCGCTGACGGTAGCCGACGCGATGATTCGCACCGGCTCCGCTAAGTGCGCCTTGGTGGTGGGTGCGGAGGTTTTCTCCCGCATCCTCGATTTCGGCGATCGCACCACTTGTGTTCTTTTCGGCGACGGCGCTGGCGCGGTGGTACTCGAAGCCAGTGAGGAGCCCGGAATCCTTGCCAGCGACCTCCATGCCGATGGCAAGCACGTCAGCATCCTTTGTGTGCCGGGTCATGTGTCGGGGGGTAATGTACTCGGCACGCCCTTGCTTCATATGGACGGCCCGGCCGTTTTCAAACTGGCTGTTCGCGTGCTCGAAGAAGCCGCGCGCGCCACGTTGCAGAAGGCGGGCAAGACCGAAGCCGACATCGATTGGTTGATCCCCCATCAGGCCAACATTCGGATCATGGAAAACACTGCGCGAAAGCTCAAGTTGCCGTTTGAAAAGTTGATCGTGACCGTCGATGAGCATGGCAACACTTCGGCTGCGTCAATTCCCCTGGCACTGGACGAAGCAGTACGCTCCGGCAAAGTCAAAAAAGGCGACACGGTCATGCTTGAAGGCGTGGGCGGCGGCTTTACCTGGGGTGCCGTGCTGCTGAGCATGTAGTCCTCTCGAACGAATGAAATCTTTTGCTTTTGTATTTCCTGGACAGGGCTCGCAGGCGGTCGGCATGCTCGACGCATGGCGCGCTCATCCGGCCATGGTCGAGACGGTCCGAGAGGCGTCCGAGGCCTTGGGCGAAGACATTGGAAAGCTGATCCACGAAGGCCCCAAAGAGGCGCTCGCGCTCACAACCAACACGCAGCCGGTAATGCTGGTCGCAGGCATTGCCGCCTGGCGGGCGTGGTTGGCGGAAGGCGGGGCCGCGCCGTCGTTCGTTGCCGGGCATTCGCTGGGTGAGTACTCCGCTTTGGTCGCCGCGGGCGTCTTGACGCTGGCGCAGGCTGCGCCTCTGGTGCGGTTCCGCGCACAAGCGATGCAGCAGGCTGTTCCGGTCGGGGTGGGCGCCATGGCGGCGATCCTTGGCATGGATGCCGCGAGGGTCGAGGCCGGCTGCGCCGAAGTGAC
>JBBJMS010000161.1:0-7977 GCA_037720315.1 Variovorax sp.
GTTGGTGAATAGAACGTCGGCCATGTTCAGGTCCTCGCATTCGTTGCCAGAAAGTCGCGCAGTTCGCGCTGGCATTCTTCGGGCCGCTCGACCGGCGTCCAGTGGCCGCAGCGCGCCAGCACCACCACGCGCTTGCTCGCCGCCTTGTGCAGCCGGTCGGCCATGGCGCGCACCGACTGCGGCGGCGCGATGCCGTCTTCGTCGCCGGTCACCAGCAGCACCGGCGCCTCGATTCGTTCCACCGCCGCGGGTTGCGCGCCGGCGAGCGCCTCGCAGCTGCGCGCATACGCATCGCCGTCCTGGCGCATCAGGCTTTCGCGCACGAACGCGACCGCGACCGGAAGGCGCTGGCGCGTGTCGCCCGACACCGCCGCCTGCAGCAGCGACTGCGTGATCTCGTGCATGCCGGCGGCACCCTCGCGGGCCTTGGCAGCGCGGGCCTGCATGGCCGCGCGGGCGGCGTCGGGCGGTGCGATCAGCGGCCCGAAGAGCGCGATGCTCGCGGCCAGCTTGGGATGCGCGGCGGCGATGTGCTGACAGACGATGGTGCCCATCGAATGCCCGACCCAATGCGCCCGCGCGACGCCAAGCCGCTCGCAGATGCGCAGCAGCGTCTCGACGTAGCGCTCGATCGACAGCGGCCCCTCGGTGCGCTGCGAACGGCCGCTGCCGGGCAGGTCGACGCGAACCACGCGGTGGCGCGCCATCGCCGGCATCAGCGGCGCAAAGGTGTTGGAGCTGCCGCCCAAGCCATGCACGCACACGACGGCCGGGCCCTCGCCCTCTTCTTCCACCGCGACGCGGTCGATCATCTGGAATGTCATGGCTTCACTCGAACCTGTTCTCGATGGCGCCGATGCCGTCGACCTCGATACGCACCACGTCGCCCGACCTGAGCCAGCGCGGCGGCTTGAAGCCCATGCCGACGCCGGCCGGCGTGCCGGTGGCGATGACGTCGCCCGGATGCAGCGTGATGCCACGCGAGCTGGTCTCTATGGTGGTGGGGATGTCGAAGATCATGTCTTGCGTCAAACCGTCCTGGCGCAGCTCGCCGTTGACCCAGCCGCGCACTCGGGTGGCGCGGCCGTCCAGTTCGTCCGCGGCGGCGATCCACGGGCCCATGGGGCAGAAGGTGTCGAAGCTCTTGCCCAGGTCCCATTGCTGGTGGCGCATCTGCACGTCGCGCGCGGTCACGTCGTTGACGATCGTGTAGCCGAACACATGCTCCATGGCGCGGGAGCGCGGGATGTCGCGCCCGCCGGTACCGATGACCACGGCCAACTCGGATTCGTAGTCGATCTGCACCGACGCGGCCGGCTGCGGCATGCACACCGCATCGTGCGGCCCGACCACGCACTCGGCCAGCTTGCCGAAGACGATCGGCCACGGGTCGCTCGCGGGCATGGTCTGGCTGAAGACGGTACTGGCCAGTTCGCTGGCATGCGCGTGGTAGTTGCGCCCGACGCAGAACAGGCCGCGCAAGGGGCGCGGCAGCGGCGAGCGCAGCGTGATCACCTCGACCGGCAACCTCGCGCCGGAAGGCTGCGGCAGCGGCTCGTCGGCGGCCATCGCCTGGATCAGCGGCAGCACACCGAGGGCCGGGTCGCGCATCGCGAAAGGCGTGGCCTCGCGCCCGTCGGCCGAGATCGTGCCCACGTGGTCGCGTCCGCCCCAAGTCCAGCTGGCCCAGCGCATCGGTGTTGTCTCCGTCTTGTCTCGCGGTTCTTGCCGGTTGCGCCGGCCGCCTCGGGATCAGGGAATAGTCGTTTTTGAGACTTGCGTCTCAAAACGGGATGCGTGCATCTACGTTCGGGCCTCGGCCCTTCACAAGCAAGCACGAGCCCTTCCTGACCCGTACAAACCCCATGGCGCGACTGAGCCAAGCTGGGCGACGCCGCTGCCACCCGAACGCGGCGTTCGCGCGGCCACCTTCAACTGCTGCTCGACACGGCGATGGACATCATTCAGCAGAGCGGCCATCCCGTCGGTGGCCGAGGCGACAGCCAGGTCGAAGGTGTCGCGCGCCACCGCCTACCGATACTTTCCGAGCCGCAGCGCGCTGTCACCGCGGTGATCGACGCTCGCTCGGCCCGGTGCGGCTGGCATCGAACAACCCGAGCGGCCGCGAGCGGGTTACGAGCTGTTCGTGCAGACCTTTCCGCGCTTCAAGGAATTCGAGGCGCAGCTGCGTGCGGCCGCCAGTTGTCGCTGGAGCAATGGGCGCTGGAACGCGCCGGCTTGCTGGAAGGAGACCCTACCGCCGCGGTCACCGCGTGCGCATCCTCAACGCGATCGACCGCTCGCGCCGCTGCTGAAGCCTGCCATGCGCGACCGGCTGCACCACGCGCTGTCGGTGGTCTACGGCATCGAGCCGTATGTGATCCTGAAGGACATCTGGGGCATGCGCGACCGCGACGTCGAACGCACCGCGCTCTGGATGGCCGATGCACTGATCGATGCGGCGCTGCGCGAGTCCGGCCAGACGCCCGAGGCGCGCACTGCCCGCGCAAAGTCTTCCAACGGCGCTGCCGGCACGGTCCGCGCAGCTCGCGCACCGGCCGCCGCCAAACGCCGCTCGAAAGGAGAACCCTCTTGAACGACCCCTCGACCGTCCTGCCCGCCTGGTTCGATGCGCAATACGACAACCGCGCCCGCATCCCTGAGCATCCGGCCATCCTGGAGCGATGGGCGGATGCATCGGCAAAGGCCTACCGCCGCCGCGGCTGGGCCCTCGATCCTGGCGCTGGTGCGGGAGAGCGTGTCGATGTGCTGCCGGCCGAAGGCAAGGACGCGCCGGTGCTGGTGTACATCCATGGCGGCTACTGGCGCGCACTCGACAAGCGCGACCAGAGCTTCGTCGCGCCGCCGCTCGCAGATGCCGGCGCCATGGTGGTGCTGGCGAACTACGGGCTGTGCCCGGCCGTCACTGTCGAGCAGATCGTGCTGCAGCTGGTGAAGGCGCTGGCCTGGGTCCATCGCCATGCGGCGGAACATGGCGGGGACGCTGAACGCATCGTGGTGGCGGGCCATTCGGCCGGCGGGCACCTGGCTGCGATGCTGCTGGCCTGCGACTGGCAGGCGGTTTCTCCGACGCTGCCTGCCGACCTGGTGAAGTCTGCGCTGTCGATCTCGGGCCTGTACGAACTCGAGCCGCTGCGGCATGCGCGCTTCTTGGCGGCGGACCTCGGCCTCACCGAGGCCACGGCCCTGCGCCTGAGCCCGGCAGCCATGCCAGCGCCTGCGCAGGGGTCATTGGCCACGGTGGTCGGCGGCGAGGAAAGCGAGGAGTTCCTGCGCCAGTCCGATCTCATCGCGGAGCGCTGGGGACCGCAGGTAGTCATCGCCTCGGAGCGCGTGCCCGGCCGCAACCACATGAGCGTGCTCGACGAGCTGGCCGATCGGGGCTCGTCGACGCACCGGCTGTGCCTGCAGTTGCTCGGACTGCAGGACACCGTCGCCTCTGAAGCCTGACGCTCACTGCTCCCACGGCGTGGCGTTTATACGTGTTGAAACGCCGTTGAATCCTTCATATACTGCCCTTTAGAACAACGAAGGGATCAGTGATGGCACCGACACTCAAGGCGGATCAGACAGTTCAGGAGTGGGGCAACGGACTCGGAGTCCGTATCACCGCGCCCATTGCCAAAGCGGCGCACTTTGCCCGGGGTCTCCCGATCACGGTGGAAGTAGTCGAAGAAGGCGTGTTGCTGCGTCCGACAGGTCGGCCGCGGTTGACTTTGGCGCAAAAACTAAAGGCCTTCGATCCACAAAGGCATGGTGGAGAAGCAATGGCTACCCGGCCGGTCGGTCGGGAAGTCCTCTGATGGCCGGCAGTTGGGCGCCGGAACGGCGCGACGTCATCTGGATCGATCACGATCCGAAGGCAGGCAAGGAGATGCCAGGCGAGCATCTGCTGCTTGTGCTTTCGGTCAGAGCCTTCAACGAGCGAACCGGAATCGTGATCGGACTGCCTATGACGCATTCCGCGATGAACGAAGACAACCCGTTCGCGGTCAAGTTCCTGGGTCCGAAGCGGGAGGCCTGCTACGTTCTTTGCCACCAGCCGAAGTCCTTCGACTGGCGCGCGCGCGGTGCCCGCCAGCACCCTTGGAAACAGGCGCCGCCGGCGGTCTTCAGATCAGCCTGCGAAGAACTCGCCTCAATCCTGGAGATCTGAGAGTGCGCCTCCGGCCTAGAGCTTGAACCCCACCACTTCCTGCCGCTGCTCGCCCAGCCCTTCGATGCCGAGCGTCATCACGTCGCCCTGCTTCAGGTAGAGCGGTGGCTTCATGCCGAGGCCGACGCCGGGCGGCGTGCCGGTGGTGATCACGTCGCCGGGCAGCAGAGTCATGAATTGGCTCAGGTAGCTCACGATCTTGGCCACGCTGAAGATCATGGTCTTGGTGTTGCCGGTCTGGGTGCGCTTGCCGTTGAGGTCGAGCCACATCGCGAGCTTCTGCGGGTTGGGCACCTCGTCGCGCGTCACCAGCCAGGGGCCGAGCGGGCCAAAGGTGTCGCAGCCCTTGCCCTTGTCCCAGGTGCCGCCGCGCTCGATCTGGTACTCGCGCTCGCTCACGTCGTTGATGGTGCAGTAGCCCGCCACGAAGTTGAGCGCGTCCTTCTGCGAGACGTAGCGCGCACGCGCGCCGATCACCACGCCGAGTTCGACTTCCCAGTCGCTCTTGACCGAGCCCTTGGGCAGCATCACGGGATCGTTCGGTCCCTGGATGCAGCTCGTCGCCTTCATGAAGACCACCGGCTCGGGGGGTATCGGCAGGCCCGACTCGGCCGCGTGGTCGGCATAGTTCAGGCCGATGGCGATGAACTTGCCGACGTTGGCCACCGGGCTGCCGAAGCGCGGCTTGCCGCGCACCAGCGGCAGCTTGTCGGTCTTGAGCTTGCGCAGCCTGGCCAGCGCGGCGTTGCCGAGTTGCTCGGGGCCGATGTCTGCGACGACAGCGCTCAGGTCGCGCAGTTGGCCCTGGTCATCGACGAGACCGGGCTTTTCCTTGCCGGGGTTGCCATAGCGAACGAGTTTCATGATTTCCTTTTCTTCTTGAGGTCAGTAGGTTGAACGCCCGCCCGACAGGTCGAACACGGCGCCGGTCGAAAAAGAGCAGTCGTCGGTACAAAGCCAACCGACCATCGCGGCGACCTCTTCCACCGTGCCGAAGCGGCCCATCGGAATCTTCGACAGCATGAAGGCGATGTGCTCGGGCGTCATCTGGTCGAAGATCGCGGTCTTTACCGCTGCCGGCGTCACGCAGTTGACGCGGATGCCGGTGTCGGCGAGTTCCTTGCCGAGCGACTTGGTCAGCGCGATCACCGCCGCCTTGCTGGCGCTGTAGGCGCTGGCGTTCGGGTTGCCGTCCTTGCCGGCGACCGACGCGATGTTGACGATGCGGCCCGCGCCGTGCGTTCGCATGTGCGCCGACACTTCACGGCAGCAGATGAAGAGCCCGGTGACGTTGACGTCCATCACCTCGCGCCATGCATCGACCGGATAGTCCCAGAGCTTGACGTTGGGGCCGGTGATGCCGGCGCTGTTGACCAGCGCATCGATGCGCGGCGCGTGCGACAGCGTGGCCGCGACGGCCTGCACCACCGACGCCTGCTGCGACACGTCGACCTCGACGGCGAACGCCTTGGCGCCGAGCTTGGCGGCAGCCTTGCCAGCCGCATCGCCGTCGCGGTCCCACAGCGAGACGCTGCCGCCCGAGGCCAGGAGCCGCTGCGCGATGCCGAAGCCCAGGCCGGTGGCGCCGCCGGTCACGACCGCGTGCTTGGCCGCAAAGTCGAGCTGGTTCATATGGTGATGCCTCCATCGGCCGCGTAGGCCTGTCCGGTCACGAACGCCTGTCGCTGGCGAGAAAGACGATGAGCGGCGCGATCCTCGGCCTGCGCGAGCCGGCCATCGGCTGGCGCGCGATGAATGCCGCGCGCCTCGACCGGATCGGCGTTGCATTGATGTGCTGCCGAGCAGGGCGCTCGACGGTACCGGGGCAGACCGAATTGCAGCGAATTCCTGCGCAACGTAGTCGGCCGCGACGCTCTTGGTGAGCCCGAGCACCGCCGCCTTGGTGGTGCCGACGCAGCGGTTCGGCAAACCCTTGATGCTGAGCACACGCTCGATGCTGCCGCGCCCGGCCGCCAGCATGCCCGGCAGCACCGCCTGGATCAGCCAGAACCGGGCCCGCACATTGAGGCGGAACGCGAAGTCGAGGTCGTCGTTGGCCTGCAGCGCGCTGCCGTTGTGCACCACGCCCGCACAGTTGAACAGCACGTCCACCTTCGCGCGTTTGGCGAAGGCTTCTATCGCGGTTTGTCGAGCACGTCGAGGCGCGGTCTCGCTATTGGCAACGCCCGCAGCGCTCGAGCAGCAGGGTTGACGTCGGTCGCCCAGACGGCGCGCCTTCGGCGGCGAGCGCCAGCACTCGCATGGCTGATGCCCTGGCCGGCGGTCACGAGCACTGCTTGCCCCAAGTCTCATGGATGTCCTCGTTGGATGAGCCGGCTCCGGCTCGGGTAAGATGGCGCGTTCAGGGTTTCGCCCGATGGCTGCGCCGCCACACCGCACGTATTCTGAATTGGCCTGACCACTTGTCCAATTCAGGACAACCCTTAAGACAACCGTTTCGACAACCTTCGTGCCGCTGCAGACCGTAGAACCCCGACGCCTCTACCGCCAGATCGCCGATCAGCTGCGCGCGCTGATCGCGCAGGGCGAGTTCGCGGTGGGCGCGCGCCTGGCGGCCGAGCGCGACCTGGCCAAGCAGCTCGGCGTGAGCCGGCCCTCGGTGCGCGAGGCGCTGATCGCGCTCGAAGTCGAAGGCTGGGTCGAAGTGCGCACCGGCTCCGGCGTGTACGTGCTCGACCGCTCGCACCGCGCGGCTGCACCGGTGGCCGCCACCGAATGGGGTCCGCTGGAGCTGATCCGCGCGCGCCGCGTGGTCGAGGGCGAGACTGCGGCGCTCGCCGCGGCGCTCGCCAGCCGCAAGGACGTGCAGGCCATGACGCGCGCCATCGAAGTCATGCGCGCGCTGGCCGAACAGGACGTGATGCCGCTCGAAGGCGACCGCGCCTTCCATCTCGCGATCGTCGATGCCTGCGGCAACGCCGTGCTGTCGGAAACGGTGCAGGGCTTCTGGGATTCCCGCAACGGGCCAATCTTCACGCGGCTCGGCGGCTACTTCGAGACGCTCAAGTCCTGGCGCAGCGCCATCGCCGAGCACGAGGCGATCCGCGATGCGATTGCCGCGCGCGACGCCGATGCCGCGCGCAACGCGATGCACGCGCACATGGACAAGTCGCACCAGAGATTCAGCGCGAGCTGGCGCCGCGCAAGAGCAGCCTGAACACGACGCTTTCGCCAGCATTCACTTTCATCACCATACCCACGGAGACAAACCGATGACCACCAGCAAACGTTTCGCAATCAAGACCATCGCGGCCTGCGCCATCGCGGCCGCAGCGCTGGGCACGTTCGGCATCGCCAACGCGCAGACCAAGCTCAAGTGGGCGCATGTCTACGAGACCGGCGAGCCCTTCCACAAATATTCGGTGTGGGCCGGCGAAGAGATCAAGAAGCGCACCAACGGCAAGTACGAGGTGCAGGTGTTCCCGGCCTCCAGCCTGGGCAAGGAATCGGACATCAACCAGGGCCTGACGCTCGGCACGGTCGACATCATCCTGACGGGCGCCAGCTTTGCGGGCAACACCTACAAGCCGCTCGCCGTCACCTACTTTCCGTTCATCTTCCGCGATGCCGAGCACCTGCTGACCTACGGCAAGAGCGACGTCTTCAAGGAACTCGCCAAGGGCTACGACGAGAAGAGCGGCAACCACATCACCGCGCTCAACTACTACGGCGCGCGGCACGTCACGTCGAGCGCTGCCCGGCCGATTGCCAAGCCCGAGGACATGAAGGGGCTGAAGATTCGCGTGCCGGACGCGCCTGCGTACCTGGCCTTCCCCAAG
>JBBJMS010000037.1:0-23819 GCA_037720315.1 Variovorax sp.
GCAGCCGAGGGTCGCCGGGAAAGTACATCTGCGTCACCAGCCGGCTCGCGAAGTACTGCCCGAACAGCGAAAGGTGGATGTGTTGCGGCCGCCAGGCGTTGGCATGGTTGCCCCACGGGTAGGCGCCCGGCTTGACGGTGAGAAACCTGTAGCGCCCATCGCCATCGGTGAGGCAGCGGCCGGCGCCCAGAAAGTTCGGATCGAGCGGCGCGTCGTGCCGGTCGACCTTGTGCACGTAGCGTCCGGCCGCATTGGCCTGCCACAGCTCGACCAGCGTGTTGCGCACCGGCCGTCGGTGCTCGTCCAGCACCTGGCCGGTGAGGATCATGCGTTCGCCGAGCGGCTCGCCGTTCTGCCGCGCATTGCGCGTGAGGTCGTGGTCGAACTCGCCGATGCTGTCGTGCCCGTACACCGGCTGGCGCAATTCGCCGAGCGATGCCTTGAGCGGCACCAGCGGCTGCTGCGGACCGCGTTTGACGGTCGACTTGTAGCCGGGATAGACATAGGAAGGATGGCTGGACCAGTCGCGAGGCGACAAGGTTTGCGGCGCAGCGGAAATGGGCATGCGGTGTGTCTCGGAGTCGTCGAGGCGTCACTGTATTCATGCGCTTTGCTGATGTAAATTAACATTCGCATGATTTCACATAACCACTGGTAATCGATGAAGGTCAGCGTGGACACGTTCGTTCGAGGCGTCCAGTTGCGGCACCTGCGCTGCCTGGTGGCCGTCGCGCAGGAACGGCACCTGGCACGCGCCGCGGAGCGACTGGCGCTGAGCCAGCCTGCCATTTCGAAGACATTGGCCGAACTTGAAGCCCTGGCCGGCGCCCGTCTCGTGGAGCGAGGCAGCGCCGGGCGCCGGGGCATCCAGGGCTTCACCGCCGCCGGAGAGCAGCTGCTGGCCCATGCGCTGCGTGTGCTCGAAGCGATCGAAGCGAGCGCGCAGGCGGTGATGCCGTCATCGGGCACGCGGCCCGAGCGTCTTCGCATCGGCGCGCTGCCGAGCGTCGCACCGGCGCTGCTGCCGCCCGCGCTCGCGGCATTGCGCGAGCGGCTGCCTGCGCTCCAGGTCCAGGTGCAATCTGGCGCCAACGCCGCCTTGCTGGATGCCCTGCGCGCAGGCGAGCTCGACCTGGTCGCCGGCCGCATGAGCGATCCGCAGCACATGGTCGGGCTCACATTCGAACTGCTCTACACCGAGCCGCTGGCGCTCGTCACCCGCCCCGGACATCCGCTCGCGACCGGCATCCCATCCATGCAGGACGTGTTGCGCCACCCGATCGTGGTGTACGGCGAAGGCACCATTCCGCGGCATCACACCGAGAGCTTTCTGTCGGGCCTTGGCCTGCGCCTGCCGCCGCACCTGACCGAAACGCTCGACCTGTCGCTGGCGCGCGCCCTGCTGCTGCGCACGGATGCGGTGTGGTTCACGCCGGTCGGCGCTGCCGGCGACGATCTCCGAAGCGGCCACCTGGTGCGACTCGCGATCGAACTGTCCGGCACCGAGGAGCCTGTCGGGCTGCTGCTGCGCAGCGATGTCGAACCCTCTGCATCGCTGCAGGTGTTGGTTGCGCTGCTGCGCGAAGCCGCAGCCGGTCAGTCGCGTGTTGCGCGGCGCTGAACGCAGGCGATGTAGGCCTCGCCATCGGGCGCGCGCCCGGCACGCTGGCTCTCCCACATCATCTTGCCCAGGCATTCCATGGCTTCGTGATGCGCATCGAGCAGCGAGTCGCGGCGTGCGGCAAGCAGTTCGACCGCCTGCCGGATGCCGCGCGGCTGGTCGATCGAGCATTGCTCGCTGATCGACAAGTGCATCGACAGATGAAGAAACGGGTTTCGCGCCCGTCCGTTCCATCGTAGGCGCGTGCCACGGCGGCATCGGCATCGGCCAGGTCGGCGTGGTACTCCGGATGCTCGTCGATCCATCGGCTGGCGATGATCTCGAGCGCCTCCATCGGCAGGCCCTGGCGGCTCTTGGCGAAGACGTCGCAGAAGAAGCGGCGCACTTCCTCTTGGGAGGGATTGAACATCGGCCGAGCCTAGCACCGTGCATCAATGCGTCAGGCGGCCCCGCATGGCAGCCGGATGTCCGGCCAGTCCGAAGGATTTGCCGGTGTTGACCAGCGTGTCGCCGTCGACCCGAAGGATGGTCACGTCCTGGTCGATGAAATTGCCGACGTAGAGGTATTTGCCGTCGGCGCTGAACACCGCGCCTTCCGGCAGGCCGCGCACTTCGACCTCGTTGCCGCGGGTCACCTTCTTGCCGTTGATCTTGAGCGCCACCACCGAGCCGTTGCGCTTGTAGAAGTAGGCGCTCTTGGACGCGTTGCTGCCGCGCAGCAGCACCGCGACGGCCAGCTTGCCGGTGGGACTCACCGCCAAGCCTTCGGGGCCGTCGCCGACCACCACCTTGTCGATCACGCGGGGCGGCGTGGCTTCGAGGTCGATCACGCTCACGGTGTCGATCTGGCCGTCGGATGCGCCCGAGTTGCCGTTGTCGGCGGTGAGCGCGAGCTTGCCGTCGGGCGTCACGTCGACGTTGTACGGCCACAGGCCGGCCGCGAAATCGACCTTGTTGTAGGTCACCTTTTCGCCGTTCACCTCGAGCATCGCGATCTTGTGGTTGGGGAACTTGCTGGCCAGCGCGCGCCGGCCGTCGGGCGTGAAGCGCACATGCGAGACCGACTCGCCCATCGGCACGGTATCGATCAGCGTGACCTTCTGTCCCGCGATGCGCAGCACGCTGATCGAGTTGTCGGCCCGGTTGGCGACCAGCGCCAGCGTGCCGGCGCGGTTGATCGACAGGCCCGACGGCTGCCGGCCCAGCGCCAGCGTGTCGATGAGCTTCGGCGGGGTGGCGGTGAGGTCGATCACGAACAGGCGGTTGTCCGGAACCTGGCGGCGCACACCGTTCTCTTCCACCACGTTCAGCGAGTTGGCCACCAGCGCGAGCTTTTCGTCGGCGGTGATCGCGAGGTTGGTCGGCGGGCCGGCAATGGTGTTGTCGAGCTTCAGCGTCGCGACGTTGCGTGGCGCCAGCGGATCGGTGCCGATGTCGATCACCTGCACGGTGTCGCGTCCGGGTGCGCCGAGCACCACGGCGCCGGTGTCGCTCCAGGATTGCTTTTCGTCGTTGGCAACCAGCATCAGCTGGCGCTGCGGCGTGCCCGGTGCCATGCCGCTGCAGCCGGCGAGTGCCGCACTCGCGGCCAGCGCGAAGAAGACGCATTGGGATCTTTTGGGAAGGCGCATGGATGTCTCCGTTGTTGTTTTGGGTGGCTCCCGGGCGCATCGTAGGTTGTAGACGGCAGCGCCCGCTAAGGGAATACCGCATGCGCCGTCCCTGCCGAGGCTGCTCCAGCGCGTGCGTTTTGCACGAATCGCCTATCGCGTGAAGCAAGTCGGCCAAAGCGTGAAATCCGCCGCTTCCGTGCGCTTGGCTGGGCGCATCCAATGCAGTCCTTGGTCTTCAAAAAAAGGATCGCCGTGAACTCCAGCCTATTGATATCGTGCGGCCGCGCATGGCGCTGGCTGGCATCAGCGCGGCCGTCCGCCCCTGCGGGACGCAAACGCCGGCGGCAAGACGTCTTTGCACAGGCGCATGGCCAGACCATGCTGCTCGACTGCGAACGGCACCTGGGCTGGTGGTCCGGCGTGGTGAAGATCCGCGACGGAACGCAAGACCGGGTCGTCCATGTCTGTACCGAACTGCGCATGTCTGCGGACGCCGCACTCGGTGATGCCGAGAAGGATGCGCAACGCCTTGCGCTGATGTTCGCGCAGTAGCGTCGTCGCGCAGCTCAGAGCAGCCGGGAGATCTCCGCCGCCGATGCCAGCAGCGCCGGCAGCATGGTGTCCTGCATCACCTTCGCGCTGGTGCGGTTGGCCTGGCCGCTGATGTTGAGCGCGGCCACCATGCGGCCTGCGCGGTCGATGACCGGCGCAGCAATCGAGACCAGGCCTTCTTCGAGTTCCTGGTTGACCAGGCACCACCGCTGGCGCCTGGCCTGCGCGACCTTGGCGAAGAGGGCGTCGACGTCGGTCAGCGTGTGCTTGGTCAGGGCCTCGCGCCCGGACGCCTCGAGCCGGGCGCGAACCTCCGCGTCGTCCAGTTCCGAAAGCAACAGCCGCCCCATCGACGTGCAATAGGCCGGCAGACGCGAGCCCACGCCGAGGCTGATGCGCATGATCTTGTGCGTCGGCACGCGCATCACATAGATGATGTCGGTGTCGTCCAGCACCGCGGCCGAGCACGACTCCTGCACTTGGCGCACCAGCGCCTCCATCACCGGCTCGGCCCGGTTCCAGATCGGCATCGACGACAGGTAGGCAAATCCCAGGTCGAGGATGCGGGGCGTCAGCGCGAAATGCTTGCCGTCGCTGTCGACATATTTCAGCGTCTGCAAGGTGAGCAGGATGCGTCGCGCGCCGGCGCGCGTGAGGCCGCTGGTCGCCGCGACTTCGCTGAGCGTCTGGCGCGGTGCGCTCGCACTGAAGGAGCGGATCACCTGCAGGCCGCGCGCGAACGACCGCACGTAGCTATCGCCGGGCGGGGGTGAAACGGGTTGTTTCCGGTGGGTTGCCATAGGGGTCGGCTTTCTCTAGAATTCATTATAAGAACAAATGTTCGGCAGACGAACATTTATCGCAAGATTCCAAAACCCCGGAGACAGCTTCTTCATGATCGACAAGATCGCGCATTCCATCGCCGATGCCATGGCCGGCATCGAGGACGGCGCCACGGTGCTCATCGGCGGCTTCGGCACCGCGGGCATTCCCAGCGAACTCATCGACGGGCTCATCGAGCAGGGTGCACGCGAGCTCATCGTCGTCAACAACAACGCCGGCAACGGCGACACCGGCCTGGCCGCGCTCCTGAAAGCCGGCCGGGTGCGCAAGATCATCTGCAGCTTTCCGCGGCAGGCCGACAGCCATGTGTTCGACGGCCTCTATCGCGCCGGCAAGCTCGAACTCGAACTCGTCCCGCAGGGCAACCTGGCCGAGCGCATTCGTGCGGCCGGCGCCGGCATCGGCGCTTTCTTCTGCCCGACCGGCTTCGGCACGCAACTCGCCGGCGACCGCGAAACGCGCGAGATCGACGGCAGGCAGTACGTGCTGGAGTACCCGATCCGCGGCGACGTTGCGCTCGTCAAGGCGGAGCAAGGCGACCGCTGGGGCAATCTCGTCTACCGCAAGGCGGCGCGCAACTTCGGGCCGGTGATGGCCATGGCGTCGAGGCGCACCATCGCCACCGTGCACGACATCGTCGAGCTCGGCGCGCTGGACCCCGAGGCCGTTGTCACGCCGGGCATCTTCGTCCACCGCATCGTCAAGATTGACCGCATCGCCACGCAGGCCGGCGGTTTCAAAAAGGCAGCATGAGCATGAGCTACCAACCCCGCACCAAGGACCAGCTCGCCGCACGGGTCGCGCAGGACATCTTCGACGGCGCCGTGGTCAACCTCGGCATCGGGCAGCCGACGCTGGTTGCCAACCACCTGCCGGCCGGCCGCGAAGTCGTGCTTCACAGCGAGAACGGCATCCTCGGCATGGGCCCCGCGCCGGCCGCGGGCGAGGAAGACTACGACCTCATCAACGCCGGCAAGCAGCCGGTGACGCTGCTGCCGGGCGGCGCCTTCTTTCACCATGCCGACAGCTTCGCGATGATGCGCGGCGGCCACCTCGACATTTGCGTGCTGGGCGCGTTCCAGGTGTCGGCCACCGGCGACCTCGCCAACTGGAGCACCGGCGAAGAGGGCGCGATTCCGGCGGTCGGCGGTGCGATGGACCTTGCCATCGGCGCCAAGCAGACCTGGGTGATGATGGATTTGCTCACCAAGAAGGGCGAGAGCAAGATCGTCGCCGAGTGCAGCTATCCGTTGACCGGCATCGCCTGCGTCAAGCGCGTGTACAGCGACCTTGCCACCATCGAATGCACGCCCTCGGGACTCAAGCTGATCGACAGTGTCGAAGGTCTCGACCATGACGAACTCGAAAAACTGGTCGGCTTGCCGATCGCCATCTGACACTTTCAAAAAGGGAAACGGAACATGACCAACCAAGCCTTCATCTGCGACGCGGTTCGCACCCCCTTCGGCCGCTACGGCGGTGCACTGTCCAGCGTGCGGCCGGACGACCTCGGCGCCGTGCCGCTGCGCGCGCTGATGGAACGCAACAAGGATGTCGATTGGCAGGCCGTGGCCGATGTGATCTACGGCTGCGCCAACCAGGCCGGCGAAGACAACCGCAACGTCGCGCGCATGTCGGCGCTGCTTGCCGGCCTGCCGATGGAACTCGGCGGCGCCACCATCAACCGGCTGTGCGGTTCCGGGCTCGATGCGGTCGGCAGCGCAGCGCGCGCCATCAAGGCCGGCGAGGCGGGGTTGATGATCGCGGGCGGCGTGGAAAGCATGAGCCGCGCGCCCTTCGTCATGCCCAAGGCCGAGAGCGCCTTCAGCCGTGCGAATGCGGTGTACGACACCACGATCGGCTGGCGATTCGTCAACAAGCTCATGAAGGCGCAGTACGGCATCGACTCGATGCCCGAGACGGCCGAGAACGTGGCGACCGAATACAAGATCGAGCGCGAGGCGCAGGACCGCATGGCGCTCGCCTCGCAGCAGCGCGCGGTGGCGGCGCAGAAGTCCGGCTTCTTCGACGCCGAGATCGTGCCGGTCAGCGTGCCGCAGAAGAAGGGCGAGGCGATCGTCGTCGACAAGGACGAGCATCCGCGCGACACCAGTCTCGAATCCTTGGCCAGGCTGAAGGGCGTGGTGCGGCCCGACGGCACCGTGACCGCCGGCAACGCGAGCGGCGTGAACGACGGCGCCGCCGCGCTGCTGCTGGCGGACGAGGCACATGCCGCCAAGTACGGCCTGACGCCGCGGGCGCGCGTGGTCGGCATGGCCACTGCCGGCGTGCCGCCGCGGGTGATGGGCATCGGCCCTGCACCGGCGACCGAGAAGGTGCTGAAGCTCACCGGGCTCACGCTCGACCAGCTGGACGTGATCGAGCTCAACGAAGCTTTCGCCGCCCAAGGGCTCGCGGTGCTGCGCCTGCTGGGCCTGAAGGACGACGATGCCCGCGTAAACATCAACGGCGGCGCCATTGCGCTCGGCCATCCGCTCGGTGCCAGCGGTGCGCGGCTGGCGACCACGGCGGTGAACCAGCTGCACAAGAGCGGCGGCCGCTACGCGCTGTGCACGATGTGCATCGGCGTCGGGCAGGGCATCGCGCTCATCCTGGAACGGGTCTGACTTTCGGCTCGGCTTGCCACACCAGCGTGGCCGCCGCCAGGTCTTCGATCGCGCTGCCGACGGCCTTCAGCACGGTGCGCTCACGGTCGGCGGTACGTCCCGGGTGCGTGCCGCGGCACAGTTGTGCGAAGGTCGTCACATCGTCGGCGTACAGCGTGCCGCCGGCCAGTGCGTCGAGCAGGTCGCCGGCCTTCGCGAGCGCTTCTTCTGTGTCGACGAAGCTTCGCGCGCCGGCAAAACATGCCGGATCGGCTTCGTGCATCTGCGGCGTGAAGCTGCCGATCAGGTCGAGGTGGGAGCCGGGCGCGAGCCACTCGCCCTTGACCAGCGCGGTCGTCGCGAGCGTGGCGCAGCTCACGATGTCGGCGCGACGCACCGCGGTTTCCAGGTCGGCCGTGGCATGCGCATTCCAACCCTCGGCGCGCCATTGGGCCGCCAATGTTTGCGCACTCTCGGGCCGGTGGTTCCAGACCATCACCTCATCGATGGCGCGCACGCTCGCATGCGCTGCCGGCAGCAGTCGCGCCACCCGCCCGGTGCCGAGCACCAGAAGATGCCGCGCGTCCGGGCGCGCAAGAAAACAAGCGCCCAGCGCCGAGGCCGCCGCCGTTCGGCGCGCGGTGATCTCGTTGCCGTCCATGGTCGCCAACGGCACGCCGGTGTGCGCGTCGTAGAGCACGTAGGTCGCGTGCAGCCCGGGCAGGCCGCGCGCGGCGTTGCCCGGAAAGATGTTGATGGTCTTGATGCCGAGGTAACCGGCTTCGCTCCACGCCGGCATGATCAGAACAGTGCCGCGATCCTCGCCTGCTTCGACCGCATGCACATGGCGCGGCGGCACCCGGGCAACGCCGGCGAACGCCGTGCGCAGAGCAGGTACGAGGCGCTCGAAACCCAGCTGTGCGCGGGTGGTGTCGGCATCGAAGTTCTTCATGTCGGTTTCTTGGATGAGTGCGAGGACAATGCAGCCTCCCTGCTTGCGTCGCGCCTTTTGTTTTGAATCTTCCGATCATCACCGACCCGCATTTCTATGCGGTCGCCGTTCCTGCCGTGCTGATGCTCGGCGTCAGCAAGAGCGGCTTCGGTGCCGGATTCGGCTCGCTGGCAGTCCCGCTGATCGCGCTGGCTGTCACCGTGCCGCAGGCGGCGGCCATCCTGATGCCGGTGCTGCTGCTGATGGACCTGCTGGGCATTGCCGCCTTCCGCCGCGACTTCGACCGCCGGCTGCTGATGTTCCTCATTCCGTACGGGCTTGTCGGCACGCTGATCGGCACGTTCTTGTTCACCGTGCTCTCCGCACGCACGGTGGCTGGCATCGTCGGCGTCTTCACCCTGCTTTTTCTTGCGCAGCGGCTGGTGTTTCCGCCGCGCCCGGACGATCCGCTGCCCTCGAAGATCACCGGCGCGGTGCTGACGGCCATCGGCGGCTTCACCAGCTTCATCGCGCACGCGGGCGGGCCGCCGGTCAACGCCTACATCATCCCGCTGCGGCTTTCGCCGGTGGTCTATACGGCCACGATGGCTTACTTCTTCTTTGCGGTGAACCTGAGCAAATGGGTTCCGTATGCGTGGCTCGGGTTGCTCGACTGGCGCAACATGGCGACCTCGCTCGTGCTGCTGCCGATCGCGCCGCTGGGCGTGTGGGTCGGCATCCGCATCGCCCGGCGCATCGATGCGACCTGGTTCTATCGTTTCGTCTACCTCGGCATGCTGCTGACCGGGCTCAAGCTGACCTGGGACGGGTTCCTGGCCTGATCTCTTCTGCCAGGCGATGTAAGGCAAAGCTCTCACATTGCCGTCGCTGCCCGTCGTGGGCAGAATTTCGCCCATGCCCGAAACGACAACGCCCGCTGCACTCGAAGACGACGAGCTCCAGACGCTCGCATCCGAATGGCGCATCCGCGCCATGCAAGGCGATCAGCTCGCCCATCGCATGGCCCAGTCGCTCGAGGCCGAGCAGCGCCGCCGCATCCGCGACAGCGGGCTGCAGCCACTGCCGCCGATGGGCTCTTCCGTCCTGGCGCCCTGGTGGAAGTTCTGGTGACCGTCGCCGCAAATCAGCGGTAGACCTTCTGCAGCAGCTCGATCAGCGTCTCGCGCTCGCCGGCAGTCAGGCCGGCGCTGGCATCCGCTTCGAGTTGCACCACCGTCTGTTCGGCTTCGCGCACCAGGTCCTCGCCGGCCGGCGTGAGGTGCAGGCCGATCGCCCTGCCGTCGTGCGGATGCGGCCGCCGCTCGATCAGTCCGCGGCTGTCCATCGCGCCGATCAGGCTCACCAGGTTCGGCGGCAGGATGTCGAGCGTGGCGCAGAGCTGGCGAGAGGTGGCTCCCGGGTTGTGCGCCAGCAGCGACAGCACCGAAAAATCCACCTGCTTCAAGCCGTAGGCCGTCATGCGTTCGCCGAAAGCCGTGTTGAAGGCCAGTGAGGCGCGCCGTGCGTTGTACCCAACCAGCGCTTCGAGCACCCGGGTGTCGAGCTGCTCGGATTTTTTCTGTGAAGCTGCCATCGGCCGAGCCTAACCGGGTTGCCGCGCCGCATCGCAGGCCCGCTTGACGATGCCCAGGCGCATGTCGAATTCCGGCAGCACCCAGCGGCGGAACGCAGCGGCCGGACGTGACCAGCGGGCTTCGTCGGGCGCGGTCCGCTCGATGCGGGCTCAGGCCCACGCCAGCATCGCGAGCATCACGACGCGCAGGTAGTCGTCGGCCACTTCGCAGGGCAGCGCGGCATCGGCATGCGTCGCCACGACCACGCTGGTGCCCAGGTAGCGCAGCTGCGCCAGGCGCCGCTGCACGTCGGCCTCGACATCGCGCGAGGCATCGAGCTCGTCGCGCAGTTCGATCAGCAAGCCCGACATCGCGGCGCCACCGTCGGGCAGCACCTTGCGCAGCACCAGATCGATTGCCTGGGTTTCGTTGGTGCCTTCGTGGTTCATGGGCATGCGCGCGTCGCGCAGCAACTGCTCGATGCCCCATTCGTGCAGGTGCCCCTGGCCGGCGAAGACCTGCAGGTATTGGCTGACGCCCTCGAACGCTTGATGGGTGCAGGCAGCCTCGAGCACCGGCGTCGCGAGCGCGCACCAGCGCAGCGCGCGTTCGCGCAGCTTGGGGTCGGCGTCGTGCATGCCAACCTCGAACTGCGCCGCGGTGCGATCGGCGATGAAGCGCGCGCCGTCGATCCAGGCGCGCTGCGTGTCGAGAATGCGGCGCATGCTCGCCGGCAAAGTCTCCGGCGCAGGCGTCCGGCCGCTTTCGTGTGCATACGCATCGGCCTTCTGCCACGCGGCATCGAGCGCGCCGATGCTCTGCAGGGCGACATGCAGCCGCTTCCGCTCGACGCGGTCGGTTTCGTCGGGGCACAGCGGGTCGTTCATCGTCAGGCGAAGCCTTGATGGCGAGACGGCGGCAAGTCTGTTCAGCGCGGCGCCATGCGCAGCGCGCCGTCGAGGCGAATCACCTCGCCGTTCAGGTGGCCGTTGGTCACGACGTGGCAGGCCAGCTCGGCGAATTCGGAGGGCTTGCCCAGGCGCGGCGGGCACGGGATCGATGCGCCGTGCGCAGCCTCGGCCTTGTGGAGTGCTGCTTCGAGCACGGCTTGTCCTCCGATCTTCAAGGCTCGCCTCCTTGGGGTTGCAGTGTGAAAGGCAGGTTGCCCGCATGCAGCGCATCGACCATTGCGGCGCGGTGCTTGAGCACTGCGCGCTGGTTGATCGAGCCCTTGTCGGTGACTTCGCCCTTGTCGATCGAGGGCGGCTCGGCCACCACATGCAGGCGCGCGATGCGGTTGGCACTACCGGTGGCTGTCCTCGCGAGTGCGTCGACGACCTGCTGGAAATGCGCTTGCACGGCAGGGCTTTCGACCAAGTCGCTCATCGGTGCGTCCGGCCCGAGCCCGGCCAACTGGCGCACCCTGGACGTCGGGAACACGAGCGCGCCGACTTCCTTCAGGTTGATGCCGGTCAGCACCGCGTCCTGCACATGGGGCGCGCCGGCAGCGATGATTCTTGCGCGCAGCGGGCCGACGCTGACGAAGGTGCCGGTGGCGAGCTTGAAATCTTCGGCGATGCGGCCGTCGAAACGCAGGCCGCGGTGAATGTCGGCTTCGTCGATCCACTTGACCGCGTCGCCGGTGCGGAAGAAGCCTTCCTGGTCGAAGGCCTCTGCCGTGGCTTCGGGTGCGCGCCAGTAGCCGGGCGTGATGTTCGGCCCGCGATAGCGCACCTCGGTCTTGCCGTCGGTGTCGACCAGCTTGAGCTCGATGCCGGGTGCCGGCAGGCCGAGGTCGCCCGACTTCACTTCGGGCCCGGTGACATAGAGCGCAAAGGGGCCGGATTCGGTCATGCCGAGGCCCGTGCCCATCACGATGCGCTCGCCGATTTCGGCTTCCTGCGTCTTGTGCAGGCTGTCCCACACCGGCTGCGCCAGCGCGGCACCCGAATAGAAGAACATCTTCACCCGCGACAGCAGGTTGCGACGCAGCACGGCATCGCTTTCCATCGCCTGCGCGATCGCCTCGAAGCCGGTCGGCACGTTGTAGTAGATCGTGGGCGCGATCTCGCGCAGGTTGCGCAGCGTCTCTGCCATGCCGGCGGCCGTCGGCTTGCCGTCGTCGATATAGAGCGTGCCGCCGTTGTCCAGCACGAGACCGAAGTTGTGGTTGCCGCCGAAGGTGTGATTCCAGGGTAGCCAGTCCACCAGCACCGGCGGCTCCTCGCCCAACGCGGGAATCGAGTGGCGCATCTGCTGCTGGTTGACGCACCACATGCGGTGCGTGTTGATCACCGCCTTCGGCAACTTGGTCGAGCCGGAGGTGAAGAGGAACTTGGTGATGGTGTCGGGTCCGGTCGCCTGCATGGCCGCATCCACTGCGGCCGTCGCCGGCGTTGCGGCGAGTCGCGCGAACGAGGTGGCTTGGCGGCCTTCGAGCGTGCCTTCGGCCAGCGCCACTTCGGTGCCGGCAGGCACCGCGGCAGCGATGGCGCGGGCGAAGCGGGCGGCATCGGCGGCAAACACCAGGCCGGGCGTCAGCGTGTCCAGCACATGGCGCAGCTTCTCGAAGTCCTGGCTCACGAGCGAGTAGGGCGGCGACACCGAGCAGTGCGGCACGCCGGCATGCATGCAGCCGAGCGCCATCAGCGCGTGCTCGATGCCGTTCTCGCTCAGGATTGCGACCGGGCGTTCGGGGCCAAGGCCGCGATCGATCAGCGCCTGGGCGATGCTGCGGGCTTTCTGCAGCGCCTCCGCAGAGCTCACATGCACCCAGTCGCCGGTGCCGCCATCGGGCTGGCGTTCGCGGCGTGCTATGAAGCTGCGCTCGGGCGCGGCTTCGGCCCAGTGCAGCAGGCGGTCGGTCATGCGATTGCCGCAGGAGGCCAGCGCGGTCTCCGCAAGCAGGTAGCGGGTGCCCGGCGGGCCTTCGCGCAGCACGCCGCGGGTCTCGCCTAACGCGAGCGTCCGGTAGCGCACGGCGCTCATTGCTTGCTCACCTTGCCGGCGCGGCCTTCGAGAAAGTCGCGCACCCGCTCCTTGGCCTCGGGCGCGCTCTGGGCGATGCCGGCCATCAGCGCTTCGGTGAAGAAGCCGTGGTCCGCGGGCTGCTCGGCGATGCGCGGCAGGGCGTGCATCAGCGCGTAGTTGGTGAGCGGCGCGTTCGCCGCAACGCGCCTTGCGATTTCGACCGCCTTGTCGAACGCCGTGCCTTCGGCCACCAGGTACTGCGCGAAGCCGGCGCGCTCGCCGTCTTCGGCGTTGTAGACGCGGCCGGTCATCATCATGTCGGTCATGCGCGCGGCGCCGATCAACTTGGGTATGCGCACCGAGCCGCCGCCGCCGACGAAGATGCCGCGCGAACCTTCTGGCAGCGCATAGAAGGTGGTGCTGTCGGCCACGCGGATGTGGCAGGCGCTTGCAAGTTCGAGCCCGCCGCCGACCACCGCGCCGTGCAGCGCGGCGATCACCGGCACCGGGCCGTACTGCACGAGTTCGAGCGCCGCATGCCACATGCGCGAGTGCTGCAGGCCCTGGCCCGCGTCGCGCTCTTTCAGCTCGGCCAGATCGAGGCCGGCGCAGAAGTGCGGCCCCTCGCCGTCAATCACCGCTGCCCGCACGCTCGAAGGCAGATTCTCGAAGGTGTTTCGCAGTGCGACGATTAGCCCGTCGGACAGCGCGTTGCGCTTGGCCCCCCGGGTCAGGCGGACGATGGCGATATCGTCGCGAAGTTCGAGCTGGAGATCGGTGAGGTTCATGATTGCGTTCCGGAGCTTGATGAATTATGGTTATGTGAAATAACCAATTCAAGCGCAGTCAAGCGCCTTGGCCTGCGGATTTACCCTTAGTTGATTCGTCGGAGACAAATGTCATGGACCACCGGAACCTGATCGCGATCGACACCCACACGCACGTCGAAATCAGCTGCTGGAACCCGTTCGACAACTACGTCGACGAGTACGACCGCGCGGCCGCCAAATACTTCAAATCGGGCCGGCGCCCGACCATCCAGGAAAGCATCGACTACTACCGCGAGCAGAAGATCGGCCTGGTGATGTCATGGTCGACGCCGAGTCGAACATGGGCTGGCGCCGCATCCCGAACGAGGAGATCGCCGAGGCGGCGCAGCGCAACAGCGACGTCATGATCGCCTGCGCGAGCATCGATCCGCACAAGGGAAAGATGGGCGCGCGCGAGGCCCGGCGGTTGATCGAGGCGCATGGCGTCAAGGGCTTCAAGTTCCATCGACGGTGCAGGGCTATCACCCGTACGACAGGATGCCGGGCATCTTGAAGGGCAACGCGGTGCGGCTCTTGAAGCTCGATCAGTAAGGCGGCGCTAAGTCGCGTCTTCTTCGGTGCGATCCCAGTCGCGGCCGGAGCGCTGCTGCCGGGCTTCGCGCTCGCGTGCCATCTGCTCCTGAAACTGCTGGCGACCTTCCTTGGCGACCGCGATCAGCTTGGCGCGATCCTTGTAGTGCGGATAGGTCGCGTGCATCAGCTGGATGTTCCGGTGGCGAAAGCGCATCGCGGCTTCGCGGGCCTCGTGTGCGGGCCAGCCAAGGCCTTCGAGCGCCGAGCGGGCGCTGCGCAGCGACGACTCGAACAGTTCGCGCTCGATGAACTCGACCTTGCGGTCGAGCAACTGGTAGAGATGGCCGACGTTGCGCGCCCGCGCGACGATGCGCGCATTCGGAAAATGCTCGCGCGCGAGATCGACGATCTCCAGCGACTGCTCGACGTCGTCGACCGCGACCACCAGCACCTTTGCCGTGGCGGCGCCGGCCGTGCGCAGCAGGTCGAGGCGCGTCGCGTCGCCGTAGAACACCCTGAAGCCGAACTGGCGCAGGCTCTCGATGGTGTCGGGGTCATGGTCGAGCACGGTGACGTTCAGGCCCTGCGCGCCCAGCATGCGTCCGACGATCTGCCCATACCGGCCGAAACCGCAGATCACCACCTGGCCGTCCTGCTGCTCCGAGATTTCCTCCATGGTGGTCGCGCCCTGCGCGCTGTACCTCGGCAAAACCCACCTGTCGATCGCGACCAGCAGCAGCGGCGAGATCAGCATTGAGAGCGCGACCGCGGCGATCAGGAACGATGCGACGCCCGGCGGCAGCACGTTGGGCCCTGCCGCCTGGAACACGACGAAGGCGAACTCGCCGCCCTGCGCGAGCAGCAGCGTGAACACCGGCCGCTCCTGGTAGGGCACGCCCATCAGCTTGGCCAGGGTGTAGATCACCGCGAACTTGAACACCATGAAACCGACGACGACCAGCGCCATCAGACCCGGTTGCGCCATCAGCACGCCGAAGTCGATGCTCATGCCGACGGCGATGAAGAAGAGGCCGAGCAGGAGGCCCTTGAAGGGTTCGATGTCGGTTTCGAGTTCGCGCCTGTACTCGCTCTCCGCCAGCAGCACGCCCGCCAGGAAGGCACCGAGCGCCATCGACAGGCCGACGAACTGCATCAGCGCGGCTATCGCGACCACCAGCAGCAGCGAGGCGGCCGTGAAGATCTCGGGCGTGTTGCTGTGCGCGATCCATCGCAGCAGCGGCCGCAGCGCCAGCCTGCCGCCGAGCACGATGCCGCCGATGACGGCACCGATCTTGAGCGCCTCGAGCGCGCGGTCGAGGCCGGTCACGGGCGCGCCTCCGACGGAGCCGACCGCCAGCAGCGGCAAGAGTGCCAGGATGGGAATGGCCGCAACGTCCTGGAACAGCAGGATCGAGAAGCCGGCTTGCCCGCTCGCCGTGGGCATGAGGTTGCGCTCGCCGAAAACCTGGAGCGCGATCGCCGTGGACGACAGGGCCAGGCCGAGCGCCGCGACCAGCGCCACGCGCCAGGTCGCGCCGGCGGCCCAGCCGGCCAAGAACAGCACCGCGGTGCAGCCGATCACCTGCGCCGATCCCCAACCGAAGATCGGACGGCGCATGCTCCACAGCCGCTGCGGCTCCAGTTCGAGCCCGACCAGGAACAGCATCAGCACCACGCCGAACTCGGCGAAGTGCAGGATGTCCTCGACGTTGCTGACGAGGCCGAGTCCCCAGGGGCCGATGGCGATGCCGGCGGCGAGGTAGCCGATGATCGAGCCGAGCCCGAGCGCCTTCGACAGCGGCACCACCAGCACCGCGGCACCGAGATAGATGAGGGAGTTGACGAGCCAGCCGGGTGCGTGTTCCATGCTCAGGCCTCCGACTGCTCGCCGGGCCGGTCGATCGCCGGCACGATGCAGTTCGCGCAGCCCTCCAAGTCGTCGAGCTCTGGCCAGTTCGGATAAGACGACAGCCTTTGCCTGAAAACCTCGACATGCGCGTCCACCTGGGCGCGTGCCGCGCTGCGCGCGCCATGGAACAGCAGCGGCGGCAGGAAGCGCATGCCGCACAGGGCGGCGGTCTGCTCGTAGGGCGGCAGGAAGGCATCGAAGAAGTAGCGGTTGTAGCTCTGCGGGTGGTAGCTCGCCTCCGGGCCGCCGGTGGTCGCGACAAGCCAGCAGTCCTTGCCCTCGAGCGCCGTCCCGCCGCTGCCGTAGGCCCAGCCGTGTTGCAGTACGTCGTCGAGCCAGAGCTTCTGCAAGGCGGGCATCGAGTACCACTGGATCGGATGCAGCAGCACCAGCATGTCGGCGCGTGCGAGCCGGGCCTGCTCGGCCTCGACGTCTATCGCGTAGTCGGGGTAGAGCGAGTAGAGGTCGGTCACCTCCACTTCGGCCAGTTGCTGCGCGGCGTTCAGCATTGAAAGGTTGAGGCGCGAATCGCGCCAGTGCGGATGCGCGGCCAACATGTAGATGCGTCGCGGGGCATTTGCCGAGTTCGTCGTCGTCGTCATGGCGCGAACATATCGCAATGTGCGCGCCGCTACCATGGCGCCTTTCTCAGCAACGAGGAGCCTGTCATGCCTGTGGTCATGGTCGCCAACCCGAAAGGCGGTGTTGGCAAGTCGACACTTGCAACCAACATTGCGGGCTACTTCGCGAGTAGCGGCCACGCAGTGATGCTGGGCGATGTCGACCGGCAGCAGTCTTCCCGCCTCTGGCTCAGCCTGCGCACGCCGCAGGCCCGCGAGATCAGGACCTGGGAGGCTTCGGACGATGGCAGCGTCGCGCGGCCGCCGCGCGGTACCACCCATGCGGTGCTCGATACGCCGGCTGGTTTGCACGGCGGCCGCTTCAAGAGCATGGTGGCCGTGGCCGACAAGGTGCTGGTGCCGCTTTCGCCCAGCATCTTCGATATTTACGCCACCCGGGATTTTCTCGACAAGCTGCTCTCGCACCGCCATGCAGGCAAGACGCAAGTGGCGCTAGTCGGCATGCGGGTCGACGCGCGCACCCTGGCAGCCGAACGGCTGCGCGAGTTCGTCGCCGGGCTTGGCGTGCCGGTGCTCGCGGAGTTGCGCGACACGCAGAACTACGTGCAGCTGGCGGCGCGGGGGCTCACGCTGTTCGACATCGCCCCAGGGCGCGTGCAGCGCGACCTGGACCAGTGGCAGCCGATCCGCGAGTGGCTCGATGCGTGATATGAGAACACCCCCGCTGCGCCTGCGGCGCCGCCCCCTCGAGGGGGCGATACCGGCGGCCCGGCGGAGCCGGTTCCGCGGTATCTGTTGCTCGCCCCCGGGCCGGCTCACGTCGTGTGCCGACCACCCCCTGCCGGGGGCGATACCGGCGGCCCGGCGGAGCCGGTTCCGCGGTATCCCTCGCATTTCGCCGCGCCGGTTTCATGCGTCCCCGGTTGCACGAAGCGCGGCGGAGCAATGAGACGGTCTGTCGCCGCGGCTACAGCGGTGACTCCGGTGGCGGGCTAAAGTCAACCGCATGAAAAAGACATTCCAGACCCTGGCGGATCTCGCCGCCTGCGTCGGCCAGGAAGTGGCCGTGAGCGACTGGATCACCGTGACGCAGGAGCAGGTCAACCAGTTTGCAGAGGCCACGGGCGATCATCAGTGGATCCATGTCGACGTCGAAAAAGCCAGGGCCGGCCCTTTCGGCGGGCCGATCGCCCATGGTTTCCTGACCCTGTCGATGCTGCCGCGCTTCTACGAGACGGCGTTCGAGGTGGTCGAGTCGCGCATGGGCGTGAACTACGGGCTGAACCGGGTGCGCTTCATGTCGCCGGTGCCAGTCGGCGGACGTTTGCGCGGCCGGATGAAGCTCCTGACGTCGGAGCCGATCCCGAACGACGGCATTCAGATGACCTGGGAAACCACGATCGAACTCGAAGGCTCTTGCAAGCCGGCTTGCGTGGCCGAATCGGTGGTGCGCCGCTTCCGCTGAATTGCTTCGGCGCTCCAGCAGAAAAGCCCGTCCGGAACGCCGGACGGGCTTTTCTTTATCCGCAGTCCGTGGGGGCAATGCGAATCCGTTTCCTACATCTCGCCGTAGGTAGCAGCACCGTCGCGCGTGATGGACACCGCCGACGCGCGAACCGAAGCTCGGTCGGTCGAGCCGCTGGTAACCATCACGCCGGTGCTGCCGTTGCTGATCTTCACCGGGCGCTGGGCTTCTGCCTGGACGGCGGCGCGCGAGAGGGTGGACTGGAAGGGCTGTGGCGGCAGCGGATTCTGCTCACCCTGGAAAGCGTGGGCGCCGAAGGCGGCAAAGCCGGTGAGTGCGGCGGTGGCGATGAGCTTGCTGGTGTTCATGGTGAAGGTCCTTGAAAGAAAACTTTGGAAAACGTCGGAACAGCTGCTGCCCGACCCAATGACTGAATTTAAACCAATGCGTCTTCAAGATAAACTATGCAGTCATCAATTGCACGTTGCAGTATTCGCAATGATTGAGGCTTGAATGGACAGATTGCTTTCCATGCGTGTGTTCCAGCACGTCATCGATGAAGGGGGCTTCGCCGCCGCGGCGCGCGCGCTGGAGCTTTCTCCGGCGGCGGTCACGCGGCTGATCGGCGACCTGGAGGGCCATCTCGGCGCCCGGCTGATCCAGCGCACGACCCGCAAGATCAGCCTCACCGATGCGGGCGAGGCGTACCTAGAAAGTGTCCGGGCGATCCTGCGGGAGATCGAAGACGCAGAGGCCGCTGCCGTTGCCAGCACCCGCGAACTGCAGGGAACGCTGCACATCCTGTCGACACCGGTGCTCGCGACGCATCTGCTCGCGCCGCGCGTCTCGCGCTGGCGCGCGCTGCATCCGAAGCTGATGCTCGACATCGTGGTCGATCCGTTTCCGCAGCATCGGGTGGAGGCTTTCGACATCAGCTTTCTGCTGCTCGAAAACGGTATCGACCTGAACGTGGTTGCGCGCCCGCTCGCCCACACCGATTTGATCGTGTGCGCCGCGCCGTCCTATTTGCAGCGCGCGGGCACACCGGCCCAGCCGGCCGACCTGGCGCAGCATCAGTACCTCAAATTCCCGTGGCAGCAAACCACCGGGCACAGCGCGCGGCGCTTCCGACTCCAGTCGCGCGACGGCACCCAGGCGCCCGTCGAGGTCGACATGCCGGTCGCACTTCAATCCGCGAGCTTCGATGTGCTCTACCGCGCAACGCTGGAGGGTGCCGGCGTGGCAGCCTTGTCGACGGCGCTGGTGGCGCCGCACCTGGAGAGCGGCGCACTGGTGCATTTGTTGCCCGACTGGAACTTCGGCCGCTTCACCATCTACGCAGCGCTGCCCAGCCGCAAGCTGCTTCCTGCGCGCACGCGGGCGTTCCTCGACTTTCTGGGCGATCCCCTGGGGCCGCGGCGTGCGCGCGCGAAAGTGGTCGAAAGGGCCGAAACGGTCGATTGAACAGCAGCGGCTTCAGGCGAAGCCGTTCTGGCGCCAGGCCTCGAACACCGTCACCGCCACGGCGTTGGAAAGATTCATGCTGCGCTGACGCTCGCGCATCGCTAGCCGCAACAGTTGCGGCTCGGCAAATCGCATGCGCAACTCCGGCGCCAGGCCCCGCGTCTCCGAACCGAATACCAGCCAGTCGCCGGGCCGGAAAGCCACGTCGTGGACCGCGCGCGTGCCTTTCGTGGTGAGCGCGAACATGCGCTCGGGCGCCGGCCGCTCGGCATCGATCAAGGCTTGCCAACTCGGATGCCTGTGGACTTCGGCGTACTCGTGATAGTCCAGCCCGGCGCGGCGAAGCAGCCGGTCGTCCATCGAAAACCCCAGCGGTTCGATCAAATGCAGGCTGCAGCCGGTGTTGGCGGCAAGCCGGATCACATTGCCCGTGTTGGGCGGGATCTCGGGCTCGACCAGGACGATGCGGAACATGGCACCGATTGTCGGGGCGCGGGGTGGCTACTGCAGCGGGAGGTCGGTGCGGGCCAGCACGATGGCGGTAATGTGCGACGCACCGGCCGCGCGCAATACCTGAGCCGCCGCGAAGAGCGACGCGCCGCTGGTCATCACATCGTCGACCAGCACGATGCGCCGCTCGTGCACCGCGGCCGCCCGCAGCGGCTCGACAGCGAACGCGCCGCGCAGATTGCGCAGCCGTTCGGCCCGCGTGAGGCCGCTCTGCGCCGTGGTTTCTCGCGTGCGCAGCAGCAGCGTGGCATCGGCCTTGCGCGGGGCCAGCCGCCGCGCCAGTTCGTGCGCCTGGTTGAAGCCGCGCTCGCGCAGGCGGGCTGGCGCCAATGGAATCGGCAGCACCAGGTCGGCTTGCTCGATCGCCGGTTCGACCCAGGGCACGCTGCGCAGCAGGGTCGCGAACGGCGTGGCCCAGCCAGCCTGGCCGCGGAACTTGAATTCGGCGATGACGTCCGGCCAGGGCCAGGCATACGCGCAGGCCGCCAGGCACGCGTCGAGCGGGGATGGGTGGACGAGGCAGTCGCCGCACTGCCGCACGCCCGAGGTCACCGGCATGGCGCAGGTGACGCATCGAGAAGCCGGCGGGGCGAAGCGCGCCACACAGCCATCGCACACCGGCCGCGACGGCCAGGCGCGGCAGACGGTGCACTGGCTCGGAATGCGCTCCAGCAGGCTCGAGAAAGGGCGGTCGGCCAACGGGTTGAACATCGCTCAATATACTGAGCCGCGATGCCCAACTCCACCGTACAGCGACCGCCAACCATCGATGGCAAGGCGGCTTCCCGCTGGCGGCGGCTTGCGCCTGCTGCAGGTTCGCCATGGCTGCACGAAGAAATCGGCCGCCGCATGGAAGACCGCCTTCAATGGATCAAGGCGCGTCCGCGCGGCTGGGCCGACTGGGCGCCGCTGCGCGGCGGGCTCGAGGCGCATGCGCTGGTCGCGCGCCGCTATGGCGATGCCCGATCGTTCGTGATCGAACCGGAGGCAAGCGTTGTTCCGGCGACGCAGAAGGCGCTCGCTTCGCCGTGGTGGAGTACGCGCCGGTGGCTGTCGGCACGGCCGAGCTTCGACGCGCCGGGCGATGACGGGGTCGACCTGCTCTGGGCCAACATGGCGCTGCACATGGCCGCCGATCCGCAGGCGCTGATTGCCCGCTGGCACCGACTGGTTGCCACCGACGGTTTCCTGATGTTTTCATGCTTCGGGCCCGACACCGTGCGCGAACTCCGGCTGTTGCACGCGCGCCTGGACTGGCCTCCCGCGAGCCACGAGTTCACCGACATGCACGATTGGGGCGACATGCTCGTCGGCGCCGGCTTTGCCGAGCCTGTCATGGACATGGAGCGGGTCGTGCTCACCTGGCCCACGGCCGAAGCGGCACTGGCCGAGCTGCGAACCCTCGGGCGCAACCTGCATCCGGCTCGTTTCCAGGCACTGCGCGGCAGGGTCTGGCGCCGGACGCTCTGCGACGCCCTGCTCGATGTTGCGCCCGCAGCGGAAAACGCGGACCGCATTGCACTGACCTTCGAGATCATCTACGGACATGCATTCAAACCGGCGCCACGTGTTGCCTTGTCGGCCGAGAGCGCCGTTTCGCTGCGCGAGATGCGCGAGATGCTTCAGCGCGGCCGTCCCGGTGGCTGAGGTTGCCGTTCTCGACCCGCTACAATTCGGCGCTGCGTGAACTCCCGGGTATTGTCCCGTGATCGAGGCCTGCCGAACCTGGTTCGACAACGTTTCGACGCACCGATTTGCTGAACTCGCCCGTGCCGAATTCCGTGTTTCGTTTTGCCACTGTTTCGGGCCAGAGCATCCACTGGTTCCTGAAGCGCAACTGCTCGGTCACGCCGAGCCAGCTCGGCTGGCTGTACGCGTCGCTGTGCGTAGTTTCGCTTGGCATCGGAACGGTTTTCTGGCTGCATGGCGCACTGCTCGTGCTGCCATTCGCCTGGCTCGAACTGGCCGCGGTCGGCTTCGCGTTCGTGCTGTATGCACGGCACGCGACCGACGGCGAAAAGATCGCGCTGCAAGGCGGACGCCTGGTGGTCGAACTCGAAAACGGTGGGCATTACGAACGCATGGAATTCTTGCCGCACCAGGTGCGGGTCGAGCCGCAGGTCAGCGATCGTTCTCTGATCGAAGTGTCGGGTCAGGGTCGTTCGGTCAGAGTGGGGCGCTACGTGCGCCCCGAGTTGCGCGCGGCGCTGGCACGCGAGATTCGCATGGCTCTGCGCGGCGCCTGAGACGGGTTGTGCGATGCGGCGCGGGTGGATCGGTGGGTTAACTGGAAATTGAAGAAGTGAACACGATGAAGAGCATTTGGCACAACAAGATGAAACCGGCGAACCTGCTGCTCGCGGCCGGCATGGTGCTCAGCGGCGCTGCGCACGCGGTCAGCGACCTGCCCGGCGGCCCGTCGGTGCGCCAGTTGAATCTGCCGATCGGTGTCACTAAGATCGCGCAGGAGCAGCACTTCCTGCACACCGTGATGATGATCCTGTGCACCGTGATCTTCGTTGCCGTGTTCGCAGTCATGTTCTATTCGATCTGGAAGCACCGCAGGTCGGTCGGCCACAAGGCCGCCAACTTCCATGAATCGGTGGTGGTCGAAGTGATCTGGACCATCGTCCCCTTCATCATCGTCATCCTCATGGCGCTGCCCGCCACTAAGGTGCTGGTGGCCCAGAAGGACACAACCAACGCCGACCTCACCATCAAAACCACGGGCTACCAGTGGAAGTGGGGCTACGACTACGTCAAGGGCGAGGGCGAGGGCCTGGCCTTCATCTCGACGCTCGACAGCTCGCACCGCGCAATGTCCGATGCCGGCGCCAAGGGCGACGTGCCCATCGATTACCTGTTCAAGGTCGACAACCCGATGGTCGTGCCGGTCGATACCAAGGTCCGGATCATCACCACGGCAAACGACGTGATCCATGCGTTCGCCGTGCCGCAGCTCGGCATCAAGCAGGACGCCATTCCAGGTTTCGTGCGCGACACCTGGTTCCGCGCCGAGAAGGTGGGCGACTACCGCGGGCAGTGCCAGGAACTTTGCGGCAAGGAGCATGCCTACATGCCGATTCATGTAAAAGTGGTATCGGCTCCCGACTACACCGCATGGGTCGACACGAAGCGCAAGGAAGTGGCCGCAAAGCTGGACGACCCGAGCAAGGTCTGGGCGCTGCCCGAAATGCTCGCGCGCGGCGAGAAGGTCTACGCAGCCAACTGCGCGGCCTGCCACCAGGCCAACGGCAAGGGCGCCGGCCCGATCAAGCCGCTCGACGGCGCACCTGTCGTGCTGGACACCGACCACGCCAAGCAGATCCTGGTGCTGCTGAATGGCCAGAACAACGGCGCCATGCCCGCCTGGAAGCAACTGAGTGATACCGACATCGCCGCGGTGTCCACCTTTACAAAGAACAGCTGGTCGAACAAGACGGGTCAGATCGTGCAGCCGGCCGAAGTGCTGGCGCAGCGCGGCAAGTAAGCCGACCGCCGCCACGAAGAGTTTGCAAGGAATATCAAGATGAGCGCAGTCCTCGATACCCACGGCCACGTCCACGGCGACGTGCATGACGAGCACCACGAAACCCCGCACGGCTGGCGCCGCTGGGTGTTCGCGACCAACCACAAGGACATCGGAACGCTGTACCTGCTGTTCTCCTTCGCCATGCTCATGGTGGGCGGCGTGCTGGCACTTGGCATCCGCGCCGAACTGTTCCAGCCCGGGCTGCAACTGGTAAACCCCGAACTGTTCAACCAGTTCACCACCATGCACGGGTTGATCATGGTGTTCGGCGCGATCATGCCGGCCTTCGTGGGCTTCGCGAACTG